>CAMAYE010000147.1 GCA_945862135.1 Bordetella parapertussis | reverse complement strand
CATGACCGACCGTTCCAAAGCCAGCGCCCCGACTTCCGCCGGCGCCCGTTTCCGTGCCGCCCTCGCCGCTGAAAAACCGCTGCAGATTGTCGGCGCGATCAATGCCTATCACGCGCGTCTGGCCCAGCGCAGCGGCTTCAAGGCCATCTACCTGTCGGGTGGCGGTGTCGCCGCCGGTTCAATGGGCGTGCCCGATCTGGCGATCACCACGCTGGATGACGTGCTGACCGACGTTCGCCGCATCACCGATGTCTGCGACCTGCCGCTGCTGGTCGACGTCGATACCGGCTTTGGCGGTGCCTTCAACATCGCGCGCACCGTCAAATCGCTGATCAAGTTCGGCGCTGCAGCCATGCACATCGAAGACCAGGTCATGCAGAAGCGCTGCGGCCACCGTCCGAACAAGGAAATCGTCAGCAAGGACGAAATGGTTGACCGCATCAAGGCAGCTGCCGATGCCAAGACCGACTCCAACTTCGTCATCATCGCCCGCACCGATTCGCTGGCGATTGAAGGGCTGGATGCCGCAGTGGAACGCGCCGTGGCCTGCGTGGAAGCCGGCGCCGACATGATTTTCCCGGAAGCGATCACCGATCTGCCGATGTACAAAAAATTCGCTGACGCGGTGAAGGTGCCGATCCTCGCCAACATCACCGAGTTCGGCAAGACGCCGCTGTTCACGGTCGAGGAGCTGGCCAGCGCGAACGTCGGCATGGCGCTGTATCCGCTTTCAGCGTGGCGTGCCGCCAATGCCGCGGCGTTGAAGGTTTACCAGCACATCCGCAAGGACGGCCACCAGAAGAATGTGGTTGACCTGATGCAGTCGCGCGATGATCTCTACGACTATCTGGATTACCACGACTATGAACAGAAGCTCGATGCGCTGTTCAAGCGCGACAAGTAAACAGGACCATTTCTTTAAAATTTGACGTAACACCGTTCGGGTTGAGACTGTCGAAGACCGGGGCCCTGCAGCAGGGCCTGTCCTGAGTGCGTCCAAGGGCTCAGGACGAACGGAATGATTCATTCAGCGGGGTATCAAGCGATGACCGGCATCTTGTTGTCCAAAGGATTTGTGGCGCAGTTCGGCGCCGAGTTGCAGGCTGCGGCGAAAGCGGCCGGCATTACGCCGGAAATCATCCATTTGCCGGATGATCCGGCGCAGCGTCTGCCTGCCGATGTGATCGCGAAGATCGAGGTTGCTTATCTGACGCGCGACATCCGTTTTTCCGAGCTGTATCACAGCTACGGCGACACCCTGAAGGCCGCCACCAACCTGAAGTGGGCGCATTTCGTCAGCACCGGCATCGACCAGCATCCCTTCCTGCCGGCCTTGCACGAACGCAAGGTGCGACTGACCACATCGGCCGGCTCCAACGGAGAACCCGTGGGCCATACGGCGTTTTGCGGCCTGCTGATGCTGGCGCGTAATGTGCCGCGCTGGATCGTTGCGCAGCGTGAACACAAATGGGATCCCGCGCGCGGGGATGCCGTGCCGCGCGACCTGCGCGGCCAGACGGTGATCATTGTCGGTCTCGGCACCATCGGCGCGACCGTGGCGAAGATGTGCCAGGCGCTGGAAATGAAAGTCATCGGCCTGCGCCGCAGCCCGAAACGCGCCGGCGATCCGGTTGATGAAATGCACACCCTCGACAAACTGCCCGAGTTGCTGCCGACGTGCGACTGGCTGGTGCTGGCCTGCCCCTACACCAAGGAAACCCATCAGATCGTCAATGCCAAAACCCTGGCGCTGATGCCCAAACATTCCTACCTGGTCAACGTCGCGCGCGGCGGCTGTGCCGATGAGAAGGCGCTGATCGCCGCGCTGCAGACCAAGCAGATTGCCGGCGCCTATCTCGACGTGTTCGAAAAGGAACCGCTGCCGGCCGATTCGCCGCTGTGGGACATCCCCAACGTCATCGTCTCGCCGCACAACGCCTCGGCGTCCTCCGGCAACGACATCCGCGCTGCAAAAATCTTCACCGAAAACATCAAGCTCTATGCGGCAGGCAAGCGCATGGAAAATGAACAAAGTTGAGTGAACAGGGCTGAGCAACCATGAAGAAGTGGCAGTGCATCCTGTGCAACTTCATTTATGACGAGGCGGCGGGATTGCCCGACGAAGGCATCCCGCCCGGCACGCGCTGGGAAGACGTGCCCGCCGACTGGACCTGCCCCTACTGCGGGGCAACCAAGGCGGATTTCGACATGATTGCGATCAGCTGAAACGATCGGCGTCGAGATCCATGCCGGTAATGGCGTCGCTTGCCATGGTCCGGCCCGCCGCGGAAGTTAAAGGGCCTTAGCTGTCCTGATGGCCCGCTTCGCGCTGATGGCGAACGGCGAGAATGCGAATCCGGTTTGCCACAGGCGAATACTCGTACATCGCGACATAACCGGCCTGCCCGTGGGCGATCACCAGTTCCCGCAGCGGCGAACCCGCAGCAATCCGCCTGCCGATTTCGGGGTGGAGTTCAAGCACGGTTACCGCGGACTGAATCTTGTCGATGTGGTCCAGCGCGATTGCGGGATCGCGGTCGGCATTGAACTCGAAAATCTTTTCAAGGTCGGCCAGCGCCGCCTCGGAAAAGAGGATCATGTGATCTTGCGTGCTTTGGGCCGTACAGCGGGTTTCCCCCGCACACGCTGGCGCAGGTAATCAAACACTTCAGCGGCCGGAATCCCTTTGCCGGTTTTTTTCATGCGCGCAAGCCGGGCCGTCGCTTCGGCATGGTATTCGGCGCGTGTCTCCTCGGCCAGCAGACGTTCCTCGATCGCCCCCACCATGAAAGCATGCGCCGTCGTATCGCGCGCCTGCGCCAGCTTTTCGACGCGCCGCTTGATGTCCTCGGGGATACGCAGTGAAACCGCCATGACGGACTCCTGTACTACAAAAGAGATACAGAATGCTAGATTGCCGGGTGGACAGTGTCAATCGACACTGGTGGTGGTCCGGTCCGAATCGATAGTGCACGATACGTTGCGGATGATCGGCGGAGTGAATGCGGCGACGGTGCGGTATGGGGGGGTCATCAGGTCCGAGAGATGCTGTCGGGAGTGGTCAACGCGGGGCATTCAGTAAGTATTTGTTTTTATTTTATAAATCGGCTGGGAAAGAATTTGACTCCGGGGCCATTGGCTTTTCGCACGGCGCGAAGCCGTGATGGCCCTCGCAGCAGTGAACCCTGACATTTGTTAAGTTTGACCGGCGTTGCTGGATTCCACAGGATTGGTTCCGGACAACGGGACCGGCGCAAAGTCGGGCCCCGAACAAAAAGTATAAAGGTGCTTATGCGGCAGTGGGGGTTGCAGCAGGGCGATGGCATCCGGCGGCACGCGTTCGGCGTGCGGCGTTCATTTTCTTTTGGTGTTGGGGATTGGCTGCGGCCGTTCTTGGTGCCTTGCGATCAACGCAGCGAAGTCCGAGGTTGTTCGGATGTGTTCGTGCGTGCTGGATTTATAAAGAAATCGACACCGGTACCTGATGACCGATATTTCGTCGCCGGCCATAGGGCTGTGATCAAGAAGAACAACGGAGGGTGCAAATGCTGGAGTTGACAGGATTAGGGAGCGTGCTGCGAGGCATTGGTGTGCTGTATTGGCTGCTCGCCATCGGCGCGATTGTGCTCGCGCTCTACAAGAACAAGACCCTGCGAACGAGAATGATCTGGGGTACTGTGGCCGTGCTGGTGTTCGGCTTTCTGCCGGCGAAGCAGATGGTCGAGCAGTATCAGAAAAACGCGTTTGCCAAGGAAGCATGGACCTACTTCAAGCAAAAGTGCGACACCGAGGCGGGGGAGAAGATTTATAAGACTTTTACTGGGGTCAAAAGCGTGCTGGTGGTGAAACCGCTGCCGCCGGCGACAGATAAGGATTTATACGATCAGTTTTGGATGGGGGATCCGTATAGCAATGATAGCGCGCTAGAGATCCGCGGAGAGCTTCACGGAGCGACACTTATCCGTGATCGAAAATTTATTGATGGCCGCGGGAATATTGGACTCGAATTTATTGAGAAAAAACAGATTACCGATGGTCGAGATTCATATCAACGCATAGAGCCATCTGATATACCGCCATATTTTTTTTAAAGATAGCCATCGATAAGCCTATCAGCAGATTTGGAATTACTTGGGAAGATATCTCTACATTTGAAGATCGTAAGTATTGGGTGGCTGGTAGTCGTATGAGTGTGATTGATCTTTCAGCCAATACGATTGTTGCTGAACGTATTGGCTATTTCATCGAAGCTGGTTTTGGTTCGGTGGCTGGCCAAAGACGACCATGGCAAAGTTCACGAGGTGTGGGCACAACTTGCCCATCACTAAAAAATGGAACATTCGAGGATCGTTGGTTCATATTGAAAATACTTAATCCTGCCGATGAGAGGCAAGATGGCAAATAATCAAATCAAGAATAAATAGGGTCAGAGAATTGTCGAAAAGTACCGAAGTCGAATTCTTTTCTCGATAACACCCCTGCGTTGACCTGAGTGGATCAACCCACTACGCCCGGCCATCTGCGCGCGAGCCCGACCTGCCCTCGTAGCCCATCGCACCGCACCGCTTCCCCGCAGAACAGCCATAAACGGTTAAAATACAAAGCGTTATTGCAGACCGGCGCCTTGAGGGTGCTTTTTCCATGCCGCTATTCGCCTTCGGACTGAACCACCAGACCGCGCCGCTTGATGTGCGTGAGCGGGTGGTTTTCCATGCCGAACAGGTGACGCAGGCGCTGCGTGACCTGGTGGACCGCCGGCCGGTCAGCGAAGCGGCGATCATTTCGACCTGCAACCGTACAGAGGTCTACTGCACGACCGCGGAACCGCGGACGGCGATCGACTGGATGGCGGATTACCACCGCATGAAGCCGTCGCAGATCCAGCCTTATCTGTATGAGCTGCCGCAGGCGCGCGCGGTGAAACATGCTTTTCGTGTTGCCAGCGGCCTGGATTCGATGGTGCTGGGCGAGCCGCAGATTCTCGGCCAGTTCAAGGGCGCGGTGCGCTCGGCCGAAGAGGCGGGCACGCTGGGCTGGATGCTCAACAAGCTGTTCCAGCGCACCTTCTCGGTCGCCAAAACCGTGCGCAGTGAAACCGATATCGGCGCGAGCACGGTGTCGATGGCTGCCGCCGCGGTGCGGTTGGCCGAACGCATTTATCCGAGCATTACCGAGCAGAGCATGCTGTTCATCGGCGCCGGCGAGATGATCGAACTCGCTGCGACGCATTTCGCCGCGCACCATCCGCGCAAGATGACCTTTGCCAACCGTACGCAGGCGCGTGCGCAGCATCTGGCCGACCGCTTCTTTGGTCATGTAATTCCGTTGAACGACATCGGTGCGCAGTTGCCGCTGTATGACATCGTTGTCAGCTGCACGGCGAGTCCGCTGCCGATCATCGGCAAGGGACTGATGGAAAGCGCGCTGAAAGTGCGCAAGCACCGGCCGATGCTGATGTTCGATCTGGCGGTGCCGCGCGATATCGAAACCGAAGTGGCGTCGCTGGATGATGCTTTCCTTTACACCGTTGATGATCTCGGTCAGATCGCCCGCGAGGGCATGGACCAGCGCCAGAACGCAGTCGCGCAGGCGGAAGTGATCATCGAGAACCAGGTGTCGGATTTCCTGCACTGGCTGGACAACCGCGAGTTGGTGCCGATGATCCGTGCGCTGCGCGATAACGCCGAACGCGCCCGTCGCCATGAGCTCGAACGCGCGATGCGCAGTCTGGACAAAGGCACTGATCCGCAGCAAGTCATCGATGAATTGTCGCGGGCGCTGACCAACAAGTTCATGCATCCGCCGTCGCATGCGCTGAACCATGCGGCAGATGATGAGCGCGACGAACTGTCGGCGCTGATCTCGCGTCTGTACCAGATCCAGCGGCCCGAGTAGCGGCCGCCGCCGTCCGCCGTTGCGGCGGGCACGGCCCCTTTCCCTTTTGATGATTCCCGATGAAACCCAGCATAGCCGCCAAACTTGACCAGTTGTCGATGCGCCTCGATGAGGTCGGCCGTCTGCTGACCACCGAGAACATCACCGCGGACATGGACAACTACCGCAAGCTGACGCGTGAACACAGCGAACTGGAACCGGTGGTCGGGCTGTATCGCCAGTATCAGGGCAGCCTCGGCGATCTGAAGACGGCACAGGAGATGGCGGCCGATCCGGCGATGCGCGAGTTTGCCGAGGCCGAAGTGACGGAAACCAAAACGCGCATCGAGGGCCTGGAAGCGGAACTGCAGAAGCTGTTGCTGCCGCGTGATCCCAACGATGAACGCAATATTTTCCTTGAGGTGCGCGCCGGCACCGGCGGCGATGAGTCCGCGCTGTTCGCCGCGGAACTGTTCCGCATGTATGCGCGTTATGCCGAGCGCAAGCGCTGGCAGGTCGAAATCATTTCGGAGAGCCCGTCCGACCTTGGCGGTTACCGCGAGATCATCGCGCGCATCATCGGCAACGGCGCCTATTCCAAACTCAAATTCGAATCCGGCGGCCATCGTGTGCAGCGCGTGCCGGTGACCGAAACGCAGGGGCGCATCCATACCTCCGCGTGCACGGTGGCGGTGATGCCCGAAGCGGACGAGGTTGGCGAAATCGTGATCAATCCGGCGGATCTGCGCATCGACACCTTCCGTGCGTCCGGCGCCGGCGGCCAGCACGTCAACAAGACCGATTCGGCGATCCGCATCACCCATCTGCCTTCGGGTCTGGTGGTTGAGTGTCAGGACGACCGCTCGCAACACAAGAACAAGGCCCGCGCGCTGTCGGTGCTGGCGGCGCGGCTGAAAGACAAACAGACGCGCGAGCAGCAGTCGAAAGAAGCGGCGACGCGCAAGTCGCTGATCGGCAGCGGTGACCGTTCCGAACGCATCCGTACTTACAATTTCCCGCAGGGCCGCGTCACCGATCACCGCATCAATCTGACGCTGTACAAAATCGCGCAGCTCGTTGATGGTGATCTCGATGATCTGGTCGACGCCCTCGCCGCCGAGCATCAAGCCGAACTGCTGGCCGAGCTGGCAACCGATTAAGTATTTGTTTTTATTGATATTTTGAGGGCGTTGCCGTGACCATTGCAGCGGCACTGGCGGAAGCACAACAGGCCATCGGCCGGCTGGAGGCGCGCGTGCTGCTGCGTCATGTGCTGCGTTGTGACGAGGCTTTCCTGATCGCCCACGGCGATGACGAACTGACGGCAGCGCAGTCTGCGGACTTTGGCCGTTTGATCGCGCGCCGCGCCGCCGGTGAGCCGGTCGCTTATCTCACCGGCAGCCGCGAATTCTACGGCCGCGAATTTGCGGTTACGCCTGCGGTGCTGATCCCGCGACCGGATACCGAACTGCTGATCGAACTGGCTTTGCAACGCTTGCCGGCAAAGGGGGGGCAGGTGCTGGATCTCGGCACGGGCAGCGGCTGCATCGGCGTGACGATTGCGGCGGAACGTCCGCAGGCACAGGTGACGCTGGTTGATGCATCGGCCGATGCGCTGGACATCGCGCGCCTTAACGCGCATCGCCATGCCGCGGTAAATACAAACTTGATGCTGAGTGACTGGTTTGCCGCGCTGGCTGATGCGCAGTACGAGCTGATTGTGTCGAATCCGCCGTATATCGCTGCCGGTGATACGCATCTGCAGCAGGGCGATCTACGTTTCGAGCCGCACGCGGCGCTGGCGGCGGGCCCCGACGGGTTGGCGGATATTCGGCGCATTGTCGCCGAGGCGCCATCGCATCTTGCAGCGGGCGGCTGGTTGTTGTGCGAGCACGGCCATGATCAGGCCGATGCCTGTACGGCACTGCTGCAGCAGGCCGGATTTATCGAAGTGTTTTCTGCGCGTGATCTGGCCGGCATTCGCCGGGTCAGCGGCGGGCGCATGAAACCGGGGTCATTCGTATGAACGATGACGAGCGCATGGCCGCGAACCGCAAGGCACGTCACGACAAGAAAGAAGCCTACCTGCGTGCGATCTACGATCGGCACCTCGAACGGCTCCGCGCCACTGCAGGACAGAACGCGGTATCCGTGGCGAGTGAGACCCATACCGCCATCGATGAACTGATCCGGCAGGATCAGTTGAAAGATCCTGCCAGTGCCGGCATCCGCTGCGGCAAAGGCTGCAGTCATTGCTGTCATGAACCCGTCGAAATCTGGCCGCATGAAGCCGCGTTACTGGTTGAATCCATGCGTAAGGCGGGCCGGGAATTTGACCGCGCACGTCTTGAACGGCAGAGCCGCTACACCGTCGAAACCTGGCGGAAGCAAGCAGCTGCGGACAAGGCTTGCGGGTTTCTCGGGAAGGACGGTGTGTGCACGGTTTATGAATTCCGGCCCAACGCCTGCCGCAAACTGCTGGTAGTGACCGATCCGGTGTTGTGTGATGCGTCGCAGAGTCAGCCGGACAGTGTGGGTCGCTGGTTCAGCTGGGAAGCGGAGCTGATGGAGTCCGCGGCATTGGAGACTTTTGGTGCGGGTCTGATGCCCGTGCTGTTGCTGCGGGCGCTGAATACGCAGGATGCAGTGGACTAGGGCGGCGGCTTGCTTGACCGGTTTGGAAGGCACCGGTAAACTCATACCCGATGATTTTGCTCAAGTTTTGTTTGAGTACCTGCTAAAGCAATTTTTGGAGTGGCTTATGTCTGTTCAAGATGAAATCAAGAATCAAGTGACCAGCAACAAGGTCGTGCTCTACATGAAGGGTTCGCCCGATTTCCCGCAGTGCGGTTTTTCAGCGAATGCGGTGAACATCCTGCGCGCCTGCGGCGTCGACAAAATGTTTACCGTGAACGTGCTGGAGAACCCTGAGATCCGCCAGGGCATCAAGGAATACGCCAGCTGGCCGACGATTCCGCAGCTTTATGTGAATGGTGAATT
>CAMAYE010000146.1 GCA_945862135.1 Bordetella parapertussis | reverse complement strand
AGATCAGGCTGTTCGAGCGCAACAGCCGGAACGCCCGCGCCATGTCGCGCCCTTCAAGAAAGCCCTGCTGCGCCATCATTACTTCCAGCGAGTTGATGGTTTCCTCGTTGAGGAAAACCTCGATCCCGCCGGGCCGCGAAAAATCGGTCAGCGTGGTCAACAACGTCCAGTGCGCCACCGGAACCTTTTTTGCATCCGCGTATTCGGCGTTGTACCAGGCCATCATCGCTGCCAGAGCAGTCCCGCCGATGCAGTAACCCACGGCATGCCCTTGTGTGGTTCCGCAGATGGCGCGCGCGGCATCCACGGCTTCCCTCATGCCCTTCATCAGATAGTCGTCAAAAGTGGTTTCGGACTGCGCTGCAGTCGGGTTGCGCCAGCTGACGACAAACACCGTAAAACCCTGTGCGGCAAGGTGGCGTACAAAACTTTTCTTTTCATTGAGATCAAGAATGTAGAACTTGTTGATCCATGGCGGAAAGATCACGATCGGGATGGCATGCACCTTTTTGGTCGTCGGTGCATACTGGATCAGTTCCATCAGGTCATTGCGGTACACCACGGCGCCGGGAGTCAGCGCCAGGTTTTTCCCGACCTGGAATGCAGAGCGATCGACCATCTGCACATCTCCGGTGCGCAGGTCGTCCAGCCACTGCTTCAGACCATGGCTCAGCGTTGCTCCGCCCGATTCCCAGAATTTTTTGAGCGCAACCGGGTTTGTGAACAGATAATTGTTCGGCGCGATGGCGTTGAGCCACTGCCGCGCCCAGAACGCCGCGTGACGGCGCTCCTTCGCAGGTGTATCGGGCGCATCGAACAGCGCCTCCTCCAGCCAGTGGGTATACAGCAGGTAATACTGCTTGAGCAGAGAAAACGGCGCGGAATCATTCCATACCGGATCAACAACGCGTTCGTCATCCGGTCTCGGCACCAGCACGGGTTCCGGCTTGAGCCCGGTCGCTGCCTGCCATGCGTTGAGTTGCAGCGACTGCACGTCACGCGTCAGTTTTGAAAGCGCAGTGGCCAGTTGTTCCGGATTGGCCAGCCAGCCTTCCGCCGCTTTGCGGAATGATGCACCAATACCGAAGGGATCCATCGCATGATGGATTTTTTCGAGTTGTTCACTCCACTGCGCGGCACTGCGCTGAATCGCGTCGGACGCCGGCAATCTGTCTTTGCGTTTGGTCATGGAAATATCCTACTCCACGACCGCAATCCGGTGTGCGCCGGAATCCCGGTTGTCTGACCTAAATCAACGCTCCTGCTCCGGCGCTACTTCTTCAGCTTGGCAAACGCGAGGGCCATGGCGCTTGGCGGGGCGGTTTCCCGAGATTCCCGCTGCAGCCTGGCGTCGTTGCGGTTGCCACCGGTGGGCCGGCGATCACCGGCTGAAGCCGGCCCTGATGCCCGCCGCGCACCTTCCTCTGACGGTGCATCGAGTCGCATCGTCAGCGCGATGCGCTGGCGTTTGATGTCCACTTCAATGACCTTGACCTTGACGATCTGCCCTGGTTTGACCACCTCGTGCGGGTCCTTGACGAAACGGTTGGCCAGCGCCGAGACGTGCACCAAGCCGTCTTGGTGTACACCGATGTCGACAAACGCGCCAAACGCGGCGACGTTGGTGACTACGCCTTCAAGGACCATATCGGGTTGCAGATCAGTCAGTTTATCAATGCCCTCGCGGAAGGTCGCCATCTTGAATTCCGGCCGCGGATCCCGCCCCGGCTTTTCCAGTTCGGCAATCACGTCGCGGACCGTGGGTACGCCAAATTGGTCATCGGCAAATTCGCTTGCCGACAGGCTTTTCAGCAATTGCGTTTGCCCCATGACTTCAGTGATTTCCTTGCCGATTCGCGCCAGAATGCGTTGCACCAGCGGATAAGCCTCAGGGTGTACTGCAGAACGATCAAGCGGGTTGACGCCATTGTTGACGCGCAAGAATCCCGCAGCCTGTTCAAAAGTCTTGTCGCCCAGGCGCGGCACCTTGCGGATCATCTCGCGATTCTTGAAGGCGCCGTTGGCATCGCGGTAGTCGACAATGTTGCGCGCCAGCGTGCTGTTCAGTCCCGAAACCCGCGCCAGCAACGCCGCCGATGCCGTATTGACGTCAACACCGACTGCATTGACGCAATCCTCGACGGTAGCATCCAGATTGCGCGCCAGTGCGCGCTGGTTGACGTCATGTTGATATTGACCGACGCCGATGGCCTTTGGTTCGATCTTGACCAGCTCAGCCAGCGGATCCTGCACCCGCCGAGCAATCGACACCGCACCACGAATGCTGACGTCGAGGTCCGGAAATTCGGCTGCGGCAAATGCCGAGGCCGAATAGACCGAGGCGCCCGCTTCGCTGACAACGATCTTCGCCATGCGCCTTGCCGGCTTGAGCGCAGCCACCCGTGTTATCAATTCGGCGGCCAGTTTGTCGGTCTCCCGGCTCGCGGTACCGTTGCCGATCGAAATCAGGTCAACGCCATGCTGAACCGACATCCGGGCAAGCGTGGCCAGTGAACCTTCCCAGTCATTGCGCGGTGCATGGGGATAAATCGTTGCCGTATCCAGCAGCTTGCCTGTTGCATCCACCACTGCGACCTTGCAGCCGGTGCGCAGTCCAGGATCAAGTCCCAGCACGGCCTTGGGCCCTGCCGGCGCAGCCAGCAGCAGCTCACGCAGATTGCGGCCGAAAATGCGTATGGCTTCGTTCTCTGCGTTTTCCCGCAGTTGCAGCATCAGATCAGCACTGAGGTGTAAATGAGCCTTAACGCGCCAGGTCCAGTTGCAGACGCCGGCCAGCCATTTGTCCGCTGGACGGCCGCGATCTTCAATGCCGAAATGTGATGCAATCATGGCCGCGCAGGGATGCGGTACCGTGGCTTCGAGTTCTTCGCCCAGTCCCAGCTGCAGCATCAACACGCCCAGAGTACGTCCGCGGAACAGTGCGAGCGCGCGGTGCGAAGGAATGTTGCGGATCAGTTCGGAATAAGCATAGTAGTCGCGGAATTTCTCTTCTTCTGCAGCCTCCTGCCCTTTCACCACGGTTGAACTCAGGATGCCTTCGTTGTGCAGGCGGGTACGCAGCTTGGCCAGCAGTTCGGCGGTTTCGGCAAAACGCTCGGACAGAATGTCACGTGCTCCCTCCAGTGCGGCCTTGGCATCTGGCACATTGATGGCCTCGACGCCTTCCGTTGCGGGTTTGACATTGATATACCCCGCCGCTTCGGTCTCCGGATCGAGCATCGGATTTCCGAGCAAGGCGTCAGCCAGCGGTTCCAGACCGGCTTCCCGCGCAATCTGTGCCTTGGTGCGGCGTTTGGGTTTGAACGGCAGGTACAGGTCTTCCAGCGTCTGCTTGGTGGCGCCGGCCTCGATGGCCTGGCGCAGCGTGTCGGTCATCTTGCCCTGCTCTTCAATCGACGCAATGATCGCCGCGCGGCGGTCTTCCAGCTCACGCAGATAGATCAGCCGCTCTTCAAGAGTGCGCAGCTGGGTGTCATCCAGATTTCCGGTGACTTCCTTGCGGTAACGGGCGATGAAGGGGACGGTGGAGCCTTCATCGAGCAGCGTTACCGTGGCGGCAACCTGACTGGCATTGACATTGAGTTCGGCTGCAATGACTTTGACGATTTTCAGCTGGACTGCCGATGTTGCAGTGATGCTCATGTTCTGGTTTTCTCCCCGCCCAGTGCCTTGGTCAGATCGGCCAGCAACAGCGCCAGTTCACCGGTCATCAGGGCAAAGTCGATTTCGAATTGTTGGTCGTCATCCTCAACCTCGGCATCGGCTTCACGCTTGAGGATGTCGAGGAAGGTCACGCGTTTGATCTGCAACTGCTCGGTCAGCACGAACGAAATGCGGTCATTCCAGGTCAGGCCCAGCCGGACCACGGTTTTGCCACCGTTGATATGGTCGCGGATTTCCTTGCCTTCAAGGCTGTGCCGCACATAACGCACGGTGGCCTTGCTGCCGTCGGCCGCACGCAACTCCAGATCCTGGTCTATGCTGAACGCGCCTGGAACCTCGCCCTGAATCAGCCATTGCGACATGGCTGAAGCCGGTGACCTTTCGGTTTCAAGCCGGCGCGCCGGAAAACCCTCATCGGTCCGGCGCAACACTTCCATGAACTGCTCAGCCTTCGCCTCGCCGGAGGTGTCGATGACCAGCCAGTTGCTGGCCGAGTCGATCCAGGCATGTGTGATCCGGCGTCGCACCAGTGCGCGTGGCAGCAGTTCATTCAATACCTGGGCCTTGAGGTCGCGCATCTGCTTGCGGCTGACCGGATGCGCCTGTTGGCGCGCCATGTCATCGGCGCGCGTCTGCGCTTCCTGTCGCACCACCGAAGCTGGCAGCAACTTCTGCTCTTCACCAAGCCCGAACAGCCACTGGAGGTTCTGGCGATGCAGGAATAAACCGTCTTCGTGCGGACAGACCCAGCCGCGACTTTCCATCTGGAAGCCGCCGCAGGCCTGCAAGGCTTCATGAGCAAGCTTGCGATCGAGATCGTCAGCATCGGCGGACCAGCCTTCAGGCAGCCGGTAAACAACAAGATTCTTGAACCACATGGCGATATAAAAAGTCGGGGATTATAAGGCTTAGTCATCGACACGCTGCTGTTTTCTCGGCCTCATTGTTTTATCAGGACTTTCTGCCACTCAACGGCAACAGCGGATAAAATCAATGCTATTGACATCAACGCCGGAGTGCCTGTCGTGCCCGAGAAAAATCTGCATGAATTGACCGCAACTGAAATCGTCAGCCTTATTGCCGCCGGAAAAACCACGGCTGAAGCCGTGGCCCGCGCATGTCTTGATTACATCGCCGAACGCGAGCCTGCCGTGCAGGCCTGGCAGTTTCTCGATCCGCAACTCGTCATCAAGCAGGCACAGGCGCTGGATCGCGGAACCGCACGCGGCCCGTTGCACGGTGTTCCGGTTGGCATGAAAGACATCATCGATACCGCAGACATGCCGACGGAATACGGCACGCCCATTCATGCCGGACATCGCCCGCACATGGATGCAGCCTGCGTCGCACTGACGCGCCGCGCGGGCGGAATCATCATGGGCAAAACCGTGACTACGGAATTTGCCAACCGCCATCCGGGCAAGACCATGCATCCCATGGACCCGAAACGTACGCCAGGCGGATCTTCCAGCGGTTCAGCCGCCGCGGTGGGCGACCGGATGATTCCGCTCGCAGTCGGAACACAGACCACGGGCTCGACCATACGTCCTGCCGCCTATAACGGCTGCGTGGGTTATCGCCCGACGTGGGGCGATCTGCGACTGGCCGGTGTCATGGAGGCCGCCGGATCGCTCGATACGCTGGGACTGATTGCGCGTTCTGTTGAAGACATTGCTTTGTACCGCAACGTGCTGATCGGCGTACCGACGGAAGCCCTGCCGGCATCGCCGTGCCAACCACCCCGTGTCGGCGTCTGTCGCACGCAGTTCTGGAGTGAAACCGATGAAGCGACCAAAATCGCCATCGAGTCCTGCGCGCAGGTTATGGCAAAAGGCGGCGCCAAGGTCACTGATCTCGAGTTACAGGCCAGCTTTGATCCGATCGACGAGATCCATCAACGGATTTCCAGTTTCGAATTTGCGCGCAATCGCGCCTGGGAAATCAACCATCACTACGAGAAGATCAGCAAGACGCTGCGCGATAACCGTTTGAAACACGGCCTCGCCTACAGCTTCGAGCAGTACCGTGACGCTCGTGCGCAGGGCGAAAAACTGCGCCTGCAACTTGACGACATTTTCCGGGACTATGACGTCATCCTGACGCCGTCAGCGCCGGGCGAGCCGCCCATCGGACTGAACGCCACCGGTTCGGCAGCCTTCAGTTCGATCTGGACGGTTTGCCACAATCCGTCAATGACCCTGCCTTTGTTCAATGGTCCGAACAAATTACCCATCGGCGTGCAGCTCGTTACACGTCGCGATACCGATCGTTATCTGTTTGAAGTGTCGCGCTGGACTTGCGCGCTGTTCGGTCGCTGAATGATGACCGGACGGCGCTTCCGCGTCGCCCGGCTTATTCACATCTACTCGACGGTGATGCCTGCGCCCTTGATCACTTTAGCCCACTTGGTTGCTTCTGCTTTGACATAAGCGGTGAATTTTTCGGGGCTGCTGGAGGTGGCAACGATCCCCGCCTCGATCAAGCGCTTTTTGACGTCGGGTGCGGCCAGTGCCTTGACGACTTCGGCGTTCAACTTCGTGACAATGTCTTTTGGCGTGCCGGCCGGCAGGAACACGCCATACCAGTTGTTGACTTCAAAACCCTTGAGCCCGGCCTCGGAGACGGTCGGCAGATCGGGCATCAGTTCAAAGCGCTGATTTCCGGTCATCGCCAGTGGCCGCACGCGTTTGGAATCCATTGCAGCGACCGCCGTGCTGACCGTAGAGAATACGACCTGCACATTTCCGGAAACCAGATCCAGCATTGCCGGTGCGCCACCTTTGTATGGCACATGCACCATCTTGACGCCGGCCAGTACGTTAAACAGTTCTCCAGCAAGATGATCGGTAGCTCCTGGGCCCGATGAACCGTAATTCATCTGTCCAGGACGTGCTTTCGCAATGGCAATCATTTCTTTGACGTTTTTGGCCGGAAGCGAGGGATGCACCACCAAAACATTGAGTGCATTGGCCGCCTGTGAAACCGGAACAAGATCACGCATCGGGTCGTAAGTCATTTTTTTGTAGAGACTCGGATTGATGGCAATCGGTCCGATGGTGCCCAATACCATTGTGTAGCCGTCGGCCGGTGCTTTGGCGGCCATATCTACGCCGATCATGCCGCCAGCACCCCCGCGGTTTTCTACCACCACCTGCTGTCCAAGCGAAGTTGACAGCTTCTGTGCGAGAGCACGTGAGGTGATGTCAGCACCACCGCCCGGTGCAAATGGACTGATCAAGCGCACCGGACGAGTGGGCCAGCTTTGAGCTTCGGCAATGGACGGCGCAAGGACCGAGGCACAAAGTGCGATGACTGCAGCAGTAGAACGCATAACCTGAATCTCCAGAATGTAAGAATAAATAGTCGATGGCACAGCGGATTATCAGCCGCCGGCTGCCTTGAAAATAGCTTTTAACTGCTCATGGTCGTTGGTACTTGCCAGTGCAACCATAAGCAGAATCCGTGCTTTGATGCCGCTGAGATATCCGGATGAAATGGCGCCCTTGGCCAGTAAACTCTGGAATGAGCCCGGATAGCCTTTCCCGAGATGCGGCGCTCCAGATGAAAGACGCAGGCCGGCGATTACCGGGATGCCGGCATCCAGTGCCGCACAGGCGCCCTCATAAAATGGCCCATTGACGTTGCCGCCACCGGTTCCTTCGATGACGATGCCATCGACTTTTCCGGCGATGCAGGCACGGAACAACAGGTCATTGCCGCCCTGCCCCATTTTGATGATATGCACGTTGTCGCGGACTTGATCAACCTCGAGATGAACCCGCCGTTGCGGCATTGAGAAAAACGAGGCACCGTATTTCGACACGGCGCCTATGGGGCCGCCATCGCGTGCGCCAAAACACGTCAGGACTTCTGGATTGATCTTGGTGACATCGCGCGCGGCATGAATCTGGCTACCCAGTGAAACCATCACTCCGCGACCTCGGGCTTCGGGATCGGCAGCGATCATCGCTGCATAGAGGATGTTTCTTGGGCCATCCGGATCCTTTTCATCGGCATTGCGCTGCGCACCCGTAAAAACAATGGGCTTGTCGCTGCCAACCGTAAGATCCATCAAATAGGCAGATTCTTCCAGTGTGGCCGTGCCATGTGTCACCACAGCGCCGACTACGCTTTCATCGGCAAGAACCCGTCGTAGCGTATCCCGCAATCCGAACGCCGTCGGCGTATCCATCAAAGCGCTGTTGATGTTCGAATGCTCGACGACTTCGATATCCGAAATTCCAGAAAGTTCTGGAACGGCGGCAACGAGATCCTGTGCCGTCGCCGCCGAAACGTGCCCGCCGATTTTTTTGTCGTAGCGTGAAGCAATGGTCCCGCCGGTCCCCACCACACAGATTCTGGGTTTAGTCACGGATGCTGATTCCTTTTCGAATTTCTGCCATCGACGTTCCCCCTTAGTCAATCTTGATATTGGCGGCTTTGATTACCAGGGCCCATCGTTTGACTTCTTCTTCGATCATTTTCCTGAATTCATCAGGGCTGCTGGCAATGACATCAAGCCCCATGGCATCGAAGCGTGCCTCGACGGCTGGTTCTTTCAGGATGCTGCGGATTTCACTGGACAGTTTGTCGGCAACGGGTTTCGGTATCGCTTTTGGGGCCAGCATGCCCTGCCAGTCAAGAACGGCAATCTCGCCGACACCGGCTTCCTTCATCGTCTGGACATCGGGTAATTGACGTGCACGTTTTTTTGCGGCAACAGCCAAGGGACGAAGGCGATTGCTTTTGATATGCGGCAACGCCGAGGTCAGTGACGCAAAGCTCATGGTCACGCTTCCGGCCAACAGGTCGATAATGGCCGGGCCACCGCCCTTGTAAGCAATGTGCTGGAGTTTGGTGCCGGTCTGCATCGAAAAAAATTCGCCCGCCAGGTGAGGCGCACCACCAATACCCGAAGAAGCGAATGTCAACTGTCCCGGTTTTTCCTTGGCCTGAGCAACAAGCTCCTTGACGGTGAGGATGGTAGATTTAGAGTTCACCACCAGCACATTGCCCACCGCTGCGGTCATCGTCAGTTGCGTGAAATCCTTGATGGTGTCGAACGGCACCTTCAGCAGGCTTGGATTGACAGCAAAGCGAAGGGATACGATGCCGATGGTGTATCCGTCAGACGGTGCCTGTGCGACTGTGCCGGCCCCCAGAATGCCACCGGCGCCCCCCCGATTGTCGATGACTATCTGCTGCCCCCACTTCTCGCCGAGACGTTGGCCAATGACGCGTGCGGCGCCGTCACTGCTGCCGCCC
>CAMAYE010000145.1 GCA_945862135.1 Bordetella parapertussis | reverse complement strand
ACCGTGCCCGGCGCGGCCGACATCATCCTGCGTTCACTGGAAAAACTGGGCATGGCCTGGGATGAGACCGTGGTCTATCAAAGCACACGCAGTGAGGCCTACGAGAAAGCGCTGAAAGTCCTGAAAAAACGCAAACTGATCTATCCCTGTGCCTGCAGCCGCCGCGAAATCGCCGATTCCGCCGTCGGCGGGATTGATGGCCCGATATACACCGGCACCTGCCGCAAAGGCCTGCTCGCCGGCCGTGCCGCGCGGGCGGAACGCATCATGACCGACAACAACCGCATCGAACTCAAGGACGCCATCCAGGGCAAGATCACACACAGCCTCGAGCGCCAGGTCGGCGATTTTGTGGTGAAACGTGCCGACGGTTATTTCGCTTACCAGCTGGCGGTGGTGGTGGACGATGCCGCACAGGGCATTACCGATGTGGTGCGCGGCGCGGACCTGCTGGACTCAACAACACGGCAGATTTATCTGCAGCAGCAACTGGGCTACACCACGCCGCGTTACGCCCACCTGCCGGTGGCCGTGAACGTGCTCGGCGAAAAACTCTCCAAGCAGACACTCGCGGCACCGATTGACGTCGCCGCCCCTGTACCGGCACTGAATGCCGTGCTGCAATTCCTCGGGCAACCTGCCGTGACCGATTGCGCGGCCGACGATACGCGCGCGTTCTGGGCGCGTGCCGTCGCCGCATGGGACATTGCGCATGTCCCGCACAGCCGAACGCAGGCTGCACCCGACTAAGTCGTTGGCGATATGCCGCTGACCGGTTCGGGGTTTCCGGACATCGGTGTCACACAGGCGGCAATTTCGAGCAGCGTTTCCAGTTGTCGGACCACCGGGTCCCACCCCAGTTTCAGCGCACTTTCGCGGGCGCACGTCCCCACAGCCTGGGCACAGGATCGTTCCGCCACGGCTGCTGCCGCAAGCGCGGCGAACGCGGCGGTATCGCCCTTGGGCGCCAGCCACCCGTTCTGGTCATGACGAATGGTTTCTGCCGCGGCGGCATACCCGAACGCCACCACAGCCAGTCCGCTCGCCAGCGCTTCCAGCGTCACATTGCCGTAGGTCTCGGTCAGACTGGGGAACAGAAACACGTCCGCCGAGGCATAGTGTGCAGCGAGGTCTTCGCCGCGGCGCATACCCGCGAACACCACTTCCGGGCAGCGTGCCCGCACCTCATCGCGTGCCGGCCCGTCACCGACCATGACCAGACGGGTACGCGGCGCCCGCGCACGCGCCGCCGCATAAGCTGTCAGCAGCGCATCCATGTTTTTTTCCGCGGCAATACGCCCCACGTGGAGCAGCACCGGGTCATCCGGACCTGCCCCCCAGCCTGCGCGCAACAGGGGGCTGCGCCGAGCCGGATTGAACAGCGTGGTATCGACACCCCGCGCGATCACGCGCAGATTGAGAAACCCCTGTTGCGCCAGTTCCTTGCGCAGCGACTCTGTCGGAACCAGAGTCCACAGCGTCTTATTATGGAATTTGCGCAGGTAAGCAAGAATCGGTTTGCCCAACCAGCCAACTCCATAATGGCGGCTGTAAGAATGAAAATTCGTGCGGAAATCCGAAACCACCGGCAATTGAAGCTTGCGCGCCGCACGCAACGCTGACCAGCCCAGCGGACCTTCGGTCAACACATGCACCACATCGGGTCTCCAGCGTTGCCACAAGGCGACCAGCGCGCGGGTCTCCGGCAGCCCCATGCGCAATCCTGGATAACGCGGTATGGGCAAGCCTTTGGTGAGCACCTCGTGCAGGCCGCCTCGAACAACTTCAAGATCACCGGGGCTCTGGCGCGGCCTCACCAGCATGATGTCGTGATCACGGGTGCGCAGGCCCTCGACAAATCGCGCTGCGCTCAGCGCCACCCCGTTGATCTCGGGCGGGTAGGTCTCGGTGACTACCGCGATACGCAATGTGCGCCGGGCGCGCGGCAATCGTTCCACCATGAAGTCCGCTTTGTCTTTCATTACTTCCAAGAATGCACGTCGCAAATGACGGCATTGTGAAAGCGCAGCGAATTTTCGTCTGCCCTTGCTGTAGCCCTAATTTCACCAAATCATCGCGAGACTGTAACAATTTCTCCGTACGGTTCGGTGCTTAGCGGGGCCTGCCCGCACAGACCAGGAGAACGCGAAATGAAGGAATTTCTACAAGCCCTGAAAACACAGCGCTGGGACGATCATCGCTACTACCATCACAGCCGGATCAACCAGTCCCTGCATTTCGTCAGCGCATCGAGCTTTCTTTGCGCCTACGCCATGCTGTATTTCTATCCGGTAGCCGCAGCCCTCATCGGTTGGCTGATATCAATGACCACGCGACAGGCTGGGCACTTCTTTTTCGAGCCCAAGGGCTATGACCACGTCAACCAGGCGACCCATGAATACAAGGAAGAGATCAAGGTCGGCTACAACCTGCGGCGCAAGATCGTGCTGCTCGCGATCTGGGCGCTGTCGCCGGTCGCCCTGATCGCCGACCCGACGCTGTTCGGCATATTTACCGCCGCCGCGAACACCGCGGAGTTTGTGGCACAGGTCGGAAAACTTTGGCTGGCTGTGGGTGTGGGGGGACTGCTGTTCCGCACGATCCACCTCTTCTTCATCAGGGATGTGCAGACCGGACTGGTGTGGATGACCAAGATCCTGACCGACCCCTTCCACGACTTCATTCTCTACCACAAGGCGCCGCTGGCCCTGATGCGTGGAGAGTTAATCGACACGACACTTCATACACAGCGCGGCTAAAACCGTTGCGCGATCATCTCGCGCAGGATGCCGCGCTTGATCGCGCGGTTGGAGAGGGCGGGGTCCGACCACCACCACCCGTCCCGCTCCATCGCCTGCGCTGCGGCCACGAACCGGACGCACACGGACGCAAAGTCCTCGGCGGAATAATTGAGGCTGAAAATCAGCCGACCGGTTCCGACCCAGCTCAGGGCAAGACCTTCGGCACGCAGGTAATACTGCAGCATCCAGTTGTAGCGGGAGGGCCGCGTATAACAAACCGTCCAGATCGAGGAGAGGTTAGCGACCCGCACCGGCAGTCCAGCGGCCTCCAGCCGTGCATTCATTTCTTGCGCACGGGCGTTCCACCGCTCGTCCAGATCGGCATAAATATTCTGGACTTCCGGTTTTGCAATCTGTTCGAGAAAAACCTGCATGGCGGTCATCACATAGGGATGCGCATTGAACGTGCCCCGCGCAAAGCAGATGTCGGCCGGTCGTTCCTCACGGTAACGCCGCATCAGATCTGCGCGTCCGCATACCACGCCAACCGGATAACCACCGCCGAGTGTCTTGCCGTAGGTCACCATGTCGGCGCGCACACCGAAATACTCCTGGGCGCCGCCCGGTGCAAGACGAAAACCGACAAACACTTCATCAAAAATCAGCACGATACCGCGCGCCGTGCACACCTCTCTCAGCCGGCGCAGCCAAGCGGCGTAGGCCGCCCGGTCGAAATGGGCATTGCGCCCGCTGTCCACCAAGGAGCCGTCGGACGGCGCATTCATGTTCGGATGCAGCGCCTGCAGCGGGTTTACCAGAACGCAGGCAATATCGCGGCGACGGCTGAGCACCCGCAGCGCGGCCTCATCCATGTCCCGCAAGGTGTAGGTCTGGTGCTGCGTCACCGGATTGCCGATTCCGGGCTGCACACCCTCCCACCAACCGTGATAGGCGCCGCAGAATCGGACAAGATGGGTTCGCCGGGTGTGGAAACGCGCCAGCCGCACCGCTTGCATCACGGCCTCGGTGCCGGACATGTGGAACGAGACCTCATCCAGTCCGGAAATCTCACACAAACGTCGGGCATTTCCAGCCACAGCCGGGTGGTAGGCCCCGAGCACAGGACCGAGTTCAGCCGCTCGTCGGTTGCCCTCTGCGATACACGCCTTGTAGAAATCATAGCCGAAGACGTTCACACCATACGATCCTGCAAGATCGTAGAACTGGTTGCCGTCGAGATCGGTCAGCAGGACACCGTCAGACGACTGCAGGAAAGTTCCGGCCTTCAGATGCTGGCGCAGGTAACGGCTGTACTGGAACGGCACCCGGTAGCGGCTGGTGAACTGCAGGTCGGAGATTGTTTCTTCGGCTTCCGCAGTCAGCGCCGCGCTGCGTGCAAATCGCTGGCGGTAAATTGCGGCGAGTCGCGCAAACCCGGTGCGGCGACCCGCCACCACTTCGGCTGGAGCGCCGTCGGAGTCAAAAAATCTCTCCTCGTCATAAGCATAGTACGGGATCAGCGCAGCGATCCGACGCGCCATCCGCGCGTGGCCGGTCAGCGAGGGGTGTTTGGCCTTGGACAGTTCAAGGCGCGTACTCAGTGCCTTGAGCGACAGCGCCGCTGCCACTGCGCCCATGCCAATCAAAATTGCGGTTTCTTCCATATGGTTTCCTTTTCTGCTGTGTACTACGGAGGTATGACAAAACCATGACGGTTCGTGCTGCAATGCTGCGCATCATTCAGCAGGAGGACGTGAATTTCCTGCTCACCAACCGGATTCCGCGGCAACTATTGACGCGGTTCATGGGCTGGTTCAGCAAGATCGAACAGCCGCTGATCCGTGACCTGTCGATCGCCACGTGGCGGCTGTTCGCTGACCTGCACCTGGAGGAAGCCAGAAAAGAACGCTTTACCAGCCTGCATGACTGTTTCATCAGGGAACTCAAACCCGGTGCGCGGCCAACGGATCCCGACCCTGCGATACTGACCAGTCCGTGCGACGCAATCGTCGGCGCCTGCGGAAGGCTTGACGGCGTCCAAGTGCTGCAGGCCAAGGGTTTCCCGTACACGCTGTATGACCTGTTCGGCGATCCCGCACTGGTACACGCTTACCGGGATGCGGCCTATGCCACCCTGCGCATCACATCAACCATGTACCATCGTTTCCACGCACCCCACGACTGTCGCGTCGAGCAGGTCACCTATTTCTCGGGTGACACCTGGAACGTCAATCCCATCGCACTCCGGCGCGTCGAACAGTTGTTCTGCAAAAACGAACGCGCGTTACTGCGGACCCGTCTCGATGCCAGCGGGCACGAGGTGCTGCTGGTGCCGGTGGCCGCCGTACTCGTAGCCAGTCTGCGGCTGCACTGCCTGAATACGCTGCTTCACCTGCGTTACCGGGGACCCAATGTGATCGATTGTGATGCCCACTACAGCAAAGGTGCGGAAATGGGTTGGTTCCAGCACGGCTCGACCATCCTGGTCTTTGCACCGCGGGGTTTCACCCTGCACGAGGGAATCCGCGAAGGCACCCCCATCCGCGCCGGAGAGCCGCTGATGCGGCTGCCTTGATATGCACGGCGCCCTGCTTACTTGGTGGCTGCTACTGTGCGCGGCTGCAGCAAGCAACATCCTGCTCTGGATCTGGTCGGCACAGCGGCTTGCGCACAGTGGAGCAAATTACCCCCCCGACCATCTCGCCACCAGGCGCTGGCTGCTGCTCCTGTCGGCCGGATATGTCGCAGGTTGCGCCTTTCGTTCGGTATTTCCCATGGTTGATGTGGAACGGATGTGCCTGCACCACCATTGGCTCTCCTATATTTTTATCGGCCGTACCGTCGCCACGGTCGCGGAATTGTGCTTTGCGTTGCAGTGGACACTGCTGCTGCGGGAAGGGCGACACGCTAGCGGAGCAGCAGCATTCGCCGCGTGCATGATCATGCCTTTGATCGTATTGGCAGAGGTCTTCTCATGGGGCGCGGTCATTACCTCCAATTACCTGCTGCACGCCATCGAGAACTCGCTATGGACAGTTTCCGCGGCACTCGCACTTGCCGGCTTCCTGTCATTGCACCGGACTGCCGCGGCGGAAGCTGCACGCTTCCTGAAGGCGGCCTGCCTGTGCGCTGCTTCATATGTCGTGTTCATGGTTACTGTGGACGTGCCAATGTACCTGTCGCGGTGGCGGGCTGTTCCAGCCGGTGACGGCAGTCTGCCGCTCGAAGAAGGGCTGCACACCTTGATCAACCGCTGCCTGGTCGTGCACGACTGGGGCGCCTGGCGCGAGGACGTGCCCTGGCTGACGCTTTATTTCACCGTTGCAGTGTGGATCAGCATCGCACTGGCCCATGCACCGTCCCTCAAACCGACGCAGAATGTGCCAAAAAAATGAACCGCTTATCAACAGCGATGAGGTATCCCGAATCACCACAGACAGAACCTGCCACCCGGCTAAGGGCGAGTATTGCCGCTCTCGCCTGCGCAATACTTCTGCTGCTGGCGATTGCCACCAAGACCGTTCAGGGTGCCGAGGTTGCAGGAGTTCGAATTGATCCGGAAGCGCGTGTCGGCGGCGTCAAACTCTTACTGAACGGCGCCGGACTCCGTCAGAAATTCATGGTTGATGTGTACATCCTCGGACTTTATATTCCAGAGCGTACAACCAATGCGGAGGCCGTGACGAACGTTACTGGAACGAGACGAATTACACTCACTTTCCTGCGTGACGTCACGGCACAGGCACTGATCGAGGCACTGCATGAGGGTGTACGGGACAACTCGAGTGACGACGAGTTTGCGGCAATAAAAGCCCCTGCTGATGCACTGGCTGCGACTATGCGGCCGCTGGGTGTCGCAAAAAAGGGGGAAACCGTTGCGCTCGACTACCTGCCGGATAAAGGCTCACAGGTCGTCGTGAACGGGCGGCCCGTGGGACGACCCATACCTGGTCGCGAACTTTATCGCGCCTTGCTTCGCATCTGGCTGGGTCATAGCCCAGTAGACCACGACCTGAAGCGCGCGCTGCTCAGTGGCCGCAACTGATTGCTGCAAGTAATTCGCGCACACCCCTCTCACAACCAAACCACGTCTGACTAATACATCCCGGGCCTGAAAACCTCGACCTCGGTCAGCATCACCCTGACCGAAAAATTCCCGGCGAACTGGCCCAGCACCTGCTGAGCAACGTTCTCCGCGACAAGCCGCTCACAAATCACTTTCATCTCGATCGTGCGGTCGGTTTCACCCGCGCCTTCTCTCCGGCGTTCTCCGTCCGGGGAAAAACTGCCGCCGCGAACTTCATGCACCGTATAACCATGGGCACCCAGTTGACCGACCAGCGCAATGAGTTTCTGCTCAAGCACATATTCGGCGATGATCGTCAACTGGCAACGACGATGCGTGGATACGCTCATAACTGTCCTCCCAACCAGGTAAGCAAGGGCACGTTGATGAAAACATTGAATGGGAAAGTGACGGCAAGCGCCGCAGAAATTCCCAGCGCGGGATTAGCTTCCGGCACCGCCATGCGCATCGCAGCGGGTGCAGCGATATAAGAGGCACTGGCCAGCAGCACGCCGAACAGCGTTGCGCCGCCCCAAGACAGACCCAGCAACCACAAACCAAGACCGACGCCAGCAGCCCCGGTCACCAGCGGCATAACGATTGCAAACACGACCAGGCGAACACCAGCCCGGCGCAAATCCGGTAAACGTCCGCCCACCACCAACCCGAGTTCCAGCAGATACAGTGCGAGCAATCCGCGAAAAAGATCGCTGAACACGGGCTTCAGCGACGAATATCCCTCCGCACCAACCACGTATCCAATGATGATGCCGCCAGCCAGCAACACGATGCCCTTGTTGGCAGCAACTTCGCGCAAAACCGGAGTGCCCATCGTGCCGCCCGCACGCGCCAGCAGGACACCGGCAACAATGCCCGGCGCCTCCATCAAGGCCAGCAGGACCGGCATGAACGACTCGGCGGCAATGCCGCGCTGCTGCAGATAAGCTGATGCAATGGCAAAGGTCACCACGGACACCGATCCATAATGCGCCGCCACACTGGCCGCATCCGCGCGCACCAGCCCGACGACGTGCCGCAGCAGCGGAAACAGCAGGAACGGCAGTGCAAATCCGGCAAAAACGGCAAAGGCCGCCGGTAGCGCAACATTGGCCAGCGACTGATGCGACAGTTCGACACCGCCCTTAAGACCGATGGCCAGCAGCAGGTAGATCGACAGCGCCTCGTATACCGGCTCCGGAAAACGTAGATCAGAGCGGGCCAATCTGGCCGCGACACCCAGCGCGAAGGTCAGAACCAACGGATCCATCGACATGCTTGAGAGCCTCCTCAGATCACTTTTTTCGCTTTCAAGGCCGCAATTGAGCCGGCGTCATATCCGAGTTCACCGAGAATCGCCTCGCTGTCCGTACCCACTGGCCGCGGCGGGGTATCGGCGCGCGGACCGTCATGCGCAAAGTTGAACGGCGACAACGGCACCTTGAGATCTTTCGCAAAGCCGGTGACCGAGGGCGGGAAAGTATGGAACAAGCCGCGCGATTCGGTCTGTGCTTCCGCCATGCATTCAGGGATCGTGCGCACGCGTCCGGCAGGTGCGCCGGCTTCGTTGAACAAAGGCTCCCATTCCGCGGCGCTGCGCGTCATCAGTTTTTCCTGCATCAGCGCACGCAACGCAGGGATGTTGTCGCGGCGTGCGGCGCCCGTCGCGAAACGCGGATCATCGTTCAGTGCAGTCAACCCCAAGACCTTTAGCAGCCCCTGGTGCTGGTGTTCTTCGTTGATCGCAAACGCGATCAGGCCGTCGGCCGTATTGAAGGTGGTCGATGCCGGTGAACGGCTGGCCGCGTCGTTACCGCCCTGCTTCGGAACAGCACCGGTATTCATGTGCGCCGTCACCACGGACGCCATCAGGATGATGTTAGTGTCGAGCATCGAGAGGTCAATGTACTGACCTTTGCCGGTGCGCTGTTTTTGATACAAGGCTGCTGACACCGCATAGGCTGCAGCCAGTCCCGTTGAATAATCAATGATCGGCGGCCCCGCCTTCAGCGGACCGCTTTCCTTGGTCCCCGTAACACTCATGAATCCGGACCAGGCCTGGATCACGCTGTCATAGGCCGGGTGTTTCTGTTTCGGACCGGTGTTGCCGTAGGCGGTGATCGACATGAAGATCACTTCCGGGTTGACCTTTTTCACCGCCTCGTAATCGATGCCGCGTTTTTTCGCTGAACCACTGCGCAGGTTCTGCACCACGACA
>CAMAYE010000144.1 GCA_945862135.1 Bordetella parapertussis | reverse complement strand
TTCCACGCCGATGTGCGCGATGTGCGAACCCAGCGGGCCCATGCTGAACGGAATCACGTACATCGTACGACCGCGCATGCAGCCGTCATACAGCTTGCTCATGGTCGCCTTCATCTCTTCGGGCGCCATCCAGTTGTTGTTGGGGCCGGCATCGTCCTTGTTTTTGCTGCAAACAAAGGTGCGGTCTTCCATCCGTGCCACGTCATCAGGGTCCGAACGGGCCAGGAAACAACCCGGGCGTTTTTCCTGGTTCAGCCGGATCAGCGTGCCTGCGGCCACCATTTCGTTGCACAGGCGGTCGTATTCTTCCTGCGTGCCGTCGCACCAGACAATGCGATCGGGTTTGGTCATTTTGGCGACTTCCGCTACCCAGGCTTTGAGCTTGGCGTGCGTGACATAGGCCGGAGCGTCCATCGTCGGCGCGATTTGCGCTTTGGTCGCGGGCTGGTTCATCAGAGACTCCTCTTACGGAACACGTTGATTTTTATGAAAAAAACAAAGGCAAAGCGAAATGATCAGGTTTCCGCTCTGCCTGTTGAGCCGGGAATTTTACCTTAAAACGCCACAATCCGGCATCAGCTGGCAACCGGGCGTTTGCCGCCCTTGAGGAAAACGATGGCAAGACCAGTCAGCAACAGGAATGGAACGGCGCCGTAATTCATGATTTCCCAACCGCGTGCTGTAAACAGCCAGCCCGACGAAGCCGAACTAATGGCCATAGTGATGAATATGGCCATGTCATTGGCGCCCTGCACCTTGGCTTTTTCGGCCGGGGTATGGGTTTCTGTGAGCAAGGTCGTGCCGCCGAGGTACATGAAGTTCCAGCCCACCCCAACCAGCACCAGGGCGATCCAGAAATGCATGACGTCGACACCGGAAAGGGCAATGGCCACGCAGCACAAACTGAGTAATACACCGGTAAACATGATGGTACGTACGCCAAAACGCTTGATCAGCGATCCCGTAAAAAAGGATGGCGCAAACATCGCGATGACATGCCATTGGATGACAAACGCGGCGTCACTGAACGGGTGCGCACAGGATTGCATCGCCAGTGGCGTGGCTGTCATCAGCAGGTTCATCACGCCATAACCGATCATGCCGCTGAGCACCGCCACGATGAACGCCGGCTGTTGTGCGATTTCACTCAACGGCCGCCCTTGATCTTTCTGCTCTGCCGCCGTCAGCCTCGGAATGCTCATCATCCGCTGCAGGGTCAGCGCAACAATGCAAAATCCGATCAGCGCCAGATAACTGCCGAGGAATTCCGCAGGCAGGATGTCCTTGGTCATTTTGCTGGTTTGTGGGCCAAGAATGCCGCCAACCAGCCCGCCTGCCATCACCAGCGAAATCGCCTTGCTCTTGAAATCGATGCTGGCGACATCGGCCGCCGCAAACCGGTAATACTGTCCGGAGGCGTTATAGATACCCATCACCAGCGTGCCGGCACACAAGGTCCAGAAACTGTGACTGTAGACCGCAAAGCCGCAGATCAGCGCGCCGATAATGCCGATCAGGGTGCCAATGGAGAAGCCATTGGCGCGACCGATCCGTCGCATCAATTGAGAGACCGGAATCGTGGTCAGCGCTGCGCCGACCACATACGCAGTAACCGGCAAGGTGGCCAGCGACTTGTCTTCCGCAAGGGAGAAACCCGCCAAACCATTGATCGAAATGAGGATGGTGTTGTTGGTAAACAGCAGCGCCTGGGTGGCGCAAAGCAATGCAACGTTGCGATTCTGCTTGATCAATTCAATGACATCCGCAATTTATCTTTTCTGGAACTGGGTCTTGCCGAACATGACTTCGCGAGCCTTGTCATCGACCGGGTTGCTGTTCGACTCGTTGGAAAGGACCTGGAGGGCACGTTGAACAGCCGGACGCGCATTGATCGTTTCAAACCAGCGTTTGGCATTTGGATACTCATCCATGTTGATGCCACGGCTATCGGCACCACGCATCCACGGAAAGATCGCCATGTCGGCAATAGTGTATTCGTCACAGGCGACAAAACGGGACTGGGCCAGTTGCTTGTCCAGCACATGGGTAAGCCGGTTGGCTTCGTTGGTATAACGCTCAATTGCGTATTCGATCTTGTCCTTGGCGTAGCGCCGGAAGTGGTTGGCTTGGCCGAACATCGGACCCAATCCGCCCATTTGCCACATCAGCCATTGCATGCACGACCATCGCTGTGCCACATCGTCGGGCAGGAATTTGCCGGTTTTGGAAGCGAGGTACAACAGAATTGCGCCGGATTCAAACAACGACAGTGGCTTGTCGCCGGGACCTTCGGGGTCAACGATCGCCGGAATGCGATTGTTGGGGCTGATTTTCAGGAATTCCGGCTTGAACTGTTCGCCGGTGCGAATGTTTACGCCATGCACCCGGTAAGGAAGCCCGGTTTCTTCGAGCATGATATGGATCTTGTGGCCATTCGGCGTAGCCCAGCTGTAAAGCTCAATCATGATTCCTCCGGCGCGTGGTTCAGCAATTGATCAAGTATAGCGCAGGCGGATAACCGCTCTGCCGGCTTCGGCATCGCAGCACTTGCTGTTAATCTAGATCAAACCCGCAATGACACCAATCCGCGATTTCCTGCTGCCCCCGGGCACATTGCCTGATGCCCGCCTGCTGCTGGCGTCGCGGGCATTGCGCGCTTTCGGTGATGGCTACGTCAGTCTGCTGCTCCCGTATTACCTGACACTGCTCGGTTACAGCGCACTGCAGATTGGACTGCTGGTGACAGCCACTTTGCTCGGTTCCGGCCTGATGACTCTGGCCATCGGATTCATCGCGCATCGCCATTCAACACGCCGACTCTTGCTGGCGGCAAGTGTGTTGATGGCGTTTACTGGGCTCGCCACCGCTTTCATGACCGACTTCTGGCCGCTGGTCATCATTGCTGCAGTCGGCACGCTGAACCCTGCAGCAAACGACGTCACCCTGTTTTCGCCATTGGAACAAACCCTGCTGGCCCGTGCGACCACGGCGCAGTCTCGGACCGCACTGTTTGCGCGATACAGCCTGATCGGGGCGCTGGTGGCGGCCATCGGTGCACAGTGCGCAGGCATCCCCGACTTGTTCGCAGTCGGAGGGCACGTGGACCGCCTGCATGCGGTGCGTGGCATGTTTGTACTGTATGCCCTGCTCGGACTTGCAAGTCTGCTGTTCTACCGCCAATTATCGCCTGCACTGGAAGCAGAACAGCATGAGCAGCCGGTGCCTTTGGGTAAGTCGCGGCGCATGGTCTACACCCTGGCCGCCCTGTTCAGCATCGATTCGTTTGCTGGCGGTTTCGCTGTGCAGTCGCTGCTGGCGCTGTGGTTGCTGCAGCGCTTCGATCTTTCGGTTACCGCCGCGGGAACCATTTTTTTCTGGACAGGATTGCTGACTGCGTTTTCACATCTGGCCGCAGCCCGTGTGGCGGCTCGCTTCGGTCTGATCAATACCATGGTGTTCACGCATTTGCCTGCCAACGTGTTCCTTATCCTAGTGCCGTTCATGCCGACGCTGGAAATGGCTTTGCTGTTCCTGTTCCTGCGCAGCGCATTGTCGTCCATGGATGTGCCCGCGAGAACATCTTATGTGATGGCCGTGGTGTCGCCGGGTGAACGCCCCGCTGCGGCCAGTGTCACAGCGGTGCCGCGCAGCCTCGCCAGCGCGCTGAGTCCGTCCATTGCAGGTGCATTGCTGGTGGCCAGTCCGTTCGGCTGGCCGCTGGTGATTTGCGGCGCACTGAAGATCGTTTACGACTTGACGTTGCTGCGAATGTTCCGCGGCATCAAGCCGCCTGAGGAACATTGATCATTATATTCAGGGCGTTTCCGCGTCTTCACCTGCCGGGCGTGGTCCCCACCTCAACCACACCCGCAATCGGCGAAAGTCATCGCCGTCGATGCCATTGGTTGTGATGACGACATGCTTGGTGCCGCCGCCATTCAAGCGAATATTCAACACGACAAGTCCGGGGCCGACGGTACTGCTGCCCAGAAGGCAAGCGTCATGCCATCGGCCATTACCAGTGCGTAGCTCAAGTGATTCGCGATCAGAAAATCGTAATGTCCTGACTGCACTCGGACCACGCAGAAGGGCGTGCCGGCTGATGTTCAGGACTGCGCTTGCAAGCACCGCAGCAGATACGATGCTGATCACCCACCAGGTCAACGGCAGCAATCCAAGCATGAACAAAGCACCGCAATGCACTGCAGCGAGTAGCCATGCCAGTTGGTGTGAAGGCTGCAACTCAACGGTGAACAAGGTGGGTTTATCCATGGCGTGTATTGCAACGAAATCGAGGATCAAATGCAATTGACAAAGCACCATATTAACCCTTTGTTTTTAATGCATTATTTTACATACACCAACAACGGCGCTATCATCGCCCGTTGTATGCACACGTCAATTTGATACAGCCCATGCCTGCAGCCTTACTTAATGGTTTTTCGTTACTGCGTTTCTCCGGGCCGGACTCGGCAACCTTCCTGCAGGGGCAGTTGACCTGCGACGTGCATGCGCTCAAACCGGGCGCCAGCAGCTACGGCGGTTATTGCACCCCCAAAGGGCGTCTACTGGCAACGTTCCTGCTCTGGCCGGACGATTCCGGTTTTTACATGTTGTTGCCTGCCGCCATCGCAGAACCCATACGCAAGCGCTTGTCGATGTATATCCTGCGCTCCAAGGTCAAGGCGGAAGACATGACTGCCGCACAGGCCTGCATCGGTATCTCCGGATCTGATACGGCATCGCAAGTTTCAGCGTTGGGTGGTGAGTTTCCGCAACGTCTTCATGGCGTGACAACCGGAAAAGCCATCACAACAGTCGCGTTGCCCGGCAATCGTTGCCTGATGCTGATGCCCAAGGAGTCTGTGCAACTGCCGGCAGACAACGCCTCTTGGAATGCAGGTGATATCGCCTGCGGAATTCCATTCATTCTGCCTGCGACACAGGAAGAATTTGTTCCACAAATGGTCAACCTCGATCTCATCGGCGCGCTCAGTTATACCAAGGGTTGTTACCCGGGACAGGAAATCGTTGCCCGCACCCACTATCTCGGAAAGCTCAAACAACGCATGTTTCGCGCCGTCGTTGCCGGTTCGGCCGCACCCGGTGAGAAGCTTTATTGCGAGGATCTCGGTGATCAGGCCTCTGGAAAGATTGTGTCAGCAGCCCCGACAGCAAACGGACATCACGATGTACTTGCCGTGTTGCAGACTGCCTATGCGAATTCATCCGTTTATCATTGCGGATCATTGCTGGGTGCCACCCTTTCATTGACCGAACTCCCTTACCAGGTGAATTGAACATGAACTGGTCCTATTACATCTATTACCGCGTTGATGCCGCCAAAGCCGGCGCCTGTGCCGTTGCTGTCGAATACCTGCTGGACGCCGTAAATAAAAAAACCGGCTTACAGGGCCGTGTCATGAAAAAGCGCAACGAACCGCTGTTGTGGATGGAAGTTTATGAAAATGTGACGGATGAAGCCGGTTTTGAATGGGAACTGGCCGAAGCGGTTGCCGGAAGCGGCATCAATAATCTGCTGCAACCGGGCAGCGGACGCCACACCGAATGCTTCAGCGAATAAAGGCATGTGCCTGATCCTGTTCAGCTTCAGGGCGCATCGTCACTTTCCCCTCGTCGTCGCAGCAAACCGCGATGAGCACCACGACCGCCCCGCTGCTCCTGCGGCGTTCTGGGATGATCAGCCTGACATCTACGGCGGTCGCGACCTGGAAAAAGGCGGCACCTGGATGGGGCTGCATGCAGACGGGCGGTTTGCTGCAATCACCAATTATCGCGAGGGCAAGCCGGGCGCCGCGGCGCCGCGCTCGCGCGGTGAACTGGTCAGTGGTTTTCTTGCCGGCAACGATGATGCAGGAGTGTTTTTTCGCAAGATGGCTGTCAACAATGCGCTCTATAACCCGTACAGCATGATCGCCGGTGATCTTCGGGGATTACAGTTCTTTTCAAACCGCATCGACGAACTGCACACCATCACGCCTGGGGTTCACGGCTTAAGCAATCATCTTCTCAATACGCCTTGGACCAAGGTTACCGCAGGTCGGCAAATCTTGAGTAACACTGTTGAATTTGATGATCCCGACGCCATTGGTTCAGCCATGTTCGCCATGTTGGCCAATGACCGCCCGGCACCTGAAGCGGAACTGCCGGACACCGGCATTACCCGCCAGCGTGAGAAAGAACTGTCACCGCCCTTTATCCGCGGCGAACTCTATGGCACTCGCACCTCGACGGTGGTTCTGGTCAATGATGCGGGGGATGTATTTTTCCATGAGAAACGCTTCGGGCCCAACGGCACGCCCGCCGGCGAGAACGCGCGTGCATTCCGGCTTCAAAAAGCAGTTTCCTAGAGCTTGAGTGACATTTGCCGATGCGGGATGCCGGCATCCTGGAATTCCTCGCCATGCGCGACAAATCCGTAACGCTGGTAAAAGCCGATGGCGTGCGTTTGTGCGTTGAGATTCACGGTGCGATCACCACGTTTCCTAGCGCAATCGATCAGAAATCCAAGAATGGTGCCGCCGACGCCACGACCACGCCATTCGCGCTTCACGGCCATGCGCCCGATATATCCGTCAGGCAGCAAACGTCCGGTGCCGACTGCATGCCCTTCCATATCCTCAGCCAGCGCATGTAAAGAAACAACATCGAACTCGTCCCACTCCAGGAGCTCGGGCACCTGCTGTTCGATGATGAACACCATCCGTCGCAATTCCTGCAACGGCATTGCATCTGCAGTCCAGGATGCAATGCGCACATGGAATCGCGAGGTGGATGACATAACGACGATTATAATGTCCATACTCATCGTTAAGTCACATCAGCAATCCATGGACAGCCTCTGGAATGAAGCCGCTGCACAGCGCCACGCGACGCCACTTGCGTTGCGCGCCTATACTTCCCGGCTGATTGGCGGCAACCCGGATCTGGTATTGCGCGGCGGCGGCAACACATCGATGAAAACGCCGGATACGTTGTACGTCAAAGGCACTGGCGCCGATCTGGCAACCGTAGGCGAAGGACATTTCATCGCCCTAGACAGGGAGCGGCTGCGTCGATTGCTTGATAATCCACAGTTATCGGATGCAGAACGGATGCTCGGCGTCGATGGATGCAGAAAGGCTGCGCAATCAGCGAAACCGTCGATCGAAACCCTGATGCATGCGGCGCTGCCGTACTCCCATGTTGAGCATGCCCATGCCGATGCGGTACTGGCTGTCGCCAATGTCGAAAGCTGCGACGTCACCTGCAACGAAGTATTCGGTGAGCTGGCGCCCGTGGTGCCCTACCGGCATTCCGGAGCCGGGCTGGCGCTTGCGTGCAAGCAGGTTTTTGAGACCCGCGCGACCCACCGCAGCATCGGGCTGATTCTTGCTTTTCACGGCGTTGTCGCCTTCGGTCATAGCGCCCGGGAGTCCTATGACAATCTGCTGCGCCTGGTGACGATGGCTGAAGACTGGCTGCGCAGTCGCAATGCGTGGAATCTTCCAGTTTCGAACAATGGCGATTTTGACGCTTCGATTGCGGCAGCCCTGCGTGATCAGGCTTCTGCTCTGGCCGGCTTCCCGTTGTCCATGCACATTGTCAGCACGCCGGAAACGCTCGCTTTTGCCCGACGTACCGAACTTGCAGATATCGCGCAACAGGGACCGCCGACGCCGCAGCACGCGATTTATACCAAACGACTGCCCTTGATCGACGGTGACATGCAGGCCTATGCAGCGCGCTACCGGATATATCTGCAGCAAACGCTTGGTGACTCAGCACACGGCCTTGATGCCGCGCCGCGTATTGTGCTGGACCCGGAGTTTGGCTTGTGCGCTTTCGGCGTGAACGACTATTACGCAGGAATTGCCGCCGAGATTTACCGGCACGACATCGCCATCATCAGTCGCGCCAGTGCGCACGGCCGTTATCGCTCCGCATCCGCTGAAGACATTGCACGCGCCGAACTGGAATATGGCGGTTTCGAACAACGCGCGCGCCTTCAGCAACCGGCCTGAATTGATTTTCTGAAGTCATTTTCACGGAAATATAATGTCCGCTTTTCACACCTTGCGCTGGATTGAGCATTCACTGGAACTACTGGACCAGCGCTGGCTTCCCGATCGTTGTGATTACCTGCGCTGCGACTCGGCGATGGCTGTCGCAAAGGCGATCCGCTCACTGGTGGTGCGCGGTGCTCCCGCGATTGGCTGCGCTGCGGCGTACGGCGTGGCGCTCGAAGCGCAGCGGCTGCGCGACGTTTCGCGCGAGCAATTCGATCAGGGAATGGTCGTTGCACTCAAGGTGTTGGCTGAAAGCCGCCCCACTGCGGTGAACCTCCAATGGGCACTGGAACGGATGGGAACAAGGTTGAAGGACCTCGCGGGCTCTGACAATGCTATTCAGGCGCGCAGTCTCCTGGATGCAGCCCGGCAGATTGCCACCGACGATGTGCAGATCAACCGTGCGCTCGGTGCCCATGGTGCGACGCTGCTACCGGCAACAGCCTGCGTGATGACGCATTGCAATGCCGGTGCCCTGGCGACTGTGGGACATGGCACGGCACTCGGCGTGATTCGTTCCGCCATCGAAGCCGGCAAACACATCGAAGTCATTGCCAATGAAACCCGGCCGTTTCTGCAAGGCGCGCGACTGACCGCATGGGAATTACAGCAGGATCGGATTCCGGTGACGCTGATCGCCGACAGCGCCGCCGGATATCTGATGTGCACCCGGAAAATCGATGCGGTCATTGTCGGTGCAGACCGCGTGGCTGCGAATGGCGACGTCGCCAACAAGATTGGCACTTACATGATGGCGGTGCTGGCCAAACGGCACGGCATCCCGTTTTACGTCGCCTGCCCGCTGTCGACCATTGATCTTGAAACGCCTGAGGGCGGTGCCATTCCCATCGAGGAACGTTCCGTGGATGAGGTGGCCGGATATCGCGATCTGCGCTGGGCGCCGCAGGGCATCCGCATGGCCAATCCGGTATTTGACGTCACCCCGGCAGAACTGGTCAGCGCGCTGATTACCGAGAAAGGCGTCG
>CAMAYE010000143.1 GCA_945862135.1 Bordetella parapertussis | reverse complement strand
CGCGCATGGCAGCGAAGGCGCCGCTGCCGCTATCTGCCGGCAAGCTGTCGTTGCGCGGACGGGGTTTGCCGCCGGCAGCCGGCTTTTGCGGTCGCTGGGGTTGTTGCTGCACCAGTTTGGACAATTGCTCAATCAGACGGCCCAGGCGGTTTTCATTGTTCTGCATGACACGGATCTGTTGCTGCTGGGCGCGGATGTCGCGTGAAACCTTGGTCAATACCTCGGAACGCGCGCGTTTTTCTCGTTCCAGGCGTTTTTTCTGTGCAGCCTGATCTTGGGCGATGCGCGTAATGGCCGCGGTTTCCTCCACGATTTCGCGGGTCAGCCGGTCCAGTTCCGCAAGATTGCTGCGCAACCCTTCCACCAGACTTGCACGGGCACGGGCAATGTAGGCGAGGTAGTGCAGCTGGCGCGCCATGTCGTTGGGATTTTCCCGGGCCAGCACCAGCCGCAAAGCGTCCGGTTCGCCCTGCAGGTATTGCCGGCGCAGCATGCGGCCTAGCAGTTCCTGCTGGGACTGCATGCTGGCGCGTGCTTCGTTCGAAGACTTGCGCAGCGAACCGAGTTTGGCGCCGGAATCGCGTGCCTGACGGTTCAGATCGCGCAGTTCGCGGTTGGCCTCGGAGATCGCCTGTTCGGATTCACGCAGCGCATCGGAAGCTTCACTTTTTGTTTCCTCGGCGGCAGCGAGTTTTTTCTGCATCGCCGAAATTCGCCCGCGCAGCTCCTGCAGTTCGCTCTGTGCCTGGGAAGCCGTAGTCGCTGCTGCGCCGGCGCCGGCCGGCGCGAGGAGCAGCCCCAGAACCAGCGATATTGCGAATAAGGATGCGCGAGCGATCACGCAAACTCTAGCAGCGACCTTCCGGTCATCGCCGGAGGTTTTGGCAGGCCCATCATGGTCAGCAGCGTCGGTGCGACGTCCTGAAGCGCACCACCCTCCGCCATGCGGGCCTTGCGGCCGATATAAAGCAGCGGCACCAGATTCAAGGTGTGCGCAGTGTGCGGTTGCTGAGACTCCTCGTCGCGCATGGTTTCGGCATTGCCGTGGTCAGCCGTGATCAGCACTTCGCCGCCGATTTCGCGCATGGCTTCGACTGCGCGTCCGATGCATTCATCAAGCACTTCAACCGCCCGCGTCGCGGCGGCAAGGTTGCCGGTGTGGCCGACCATGTCGCCATTGGCAAAGTTGCAGATGATCGCATCGTACTGGCGCGTTTTGATGGCGGCCACCAGCTTGTCGGTGACTTCGCGCGCACTCATTTCCGGCTGCAGGTCGTAAGTGGCGACCTTGGGCGAAGGCACCATGATCCGGTCTTCCCCGGGGTACGGGGTTTCAACGCCGCCGTTGAAGAAGTAGGTGACGTGTGCGTATTTTTCAGTTTCGGCAATGCGCAGTTGCTTGAGTCCCTGCTTGGCGAGATATTCGCCGAAGCCGTCGCGGATCTGCTGCGGACCGAAGGCGGCAGGAATATGGGCGAAGTCCTCGCCATAACTGGTCAGCGTGCAGTAGTAACCGAGCTTGGGCGTGCGTTTGCGCGCGAACCCGGTAAACGCAGCATCGGTCAGGGCAGTAGTCATCTGCCGTGCGCGGTCGGAACGGAAATTCATGAAAATCACCGCATCGCCGTCCTTCATCTGCACCGGTTGCGCGCCTGCCGGAACAATGGCTGTGGCTTTGACGAATTCGTCGGTTTCTTTGCGTGAGTATGCAGCATGGAGACCCGCGACGGCATCCGGCGCGGCGTAGGCGCTGTCGCCGCCGGTGATCAGGTCGTAGGCCGTCTGCACGCGTTCCCAGCGTTGATCGCGGTCCATCGCGAAATAACGGCCGCAGATCGATGCAATCTGCGCATTGCCCAGCGCGCGGCATTTTTCTTCGAGGGCGATGAGTGAAGCTTCCGCGCTTTGCGGCGGCGTGTCGCGGCCGTCGAGAAATGCGTGAACATAGATTTTTTTCGCCCCTTTTTTGGCGGCGAGGTCGAGCAGCGCGTGGATCTGTGACTCATGACTGTGCACGCCGCCGGTCGACAGCAGGCCCAGCACATGCAGCGCGCCGTTGTTGGCGGTCTTGATCAGCGCGCCGAGCACGGGGTTGGTCGCAAATTCGCCGGTTTCAATCGCATGTTCGATCTTGGTGTAGTCCTGATAAACCACGCGGCCGGCGCCGATGTTCATATGGCCGACTTCGGAGTTGCCCATCTGCTGCGCCGGGAGTCCCACCCATTTTTCGGAAGCATCGATGATGGTGTGCGGACAGGTCTTCCAGAGCACGTTCCAGTGCGGTTTGCGCGCCTGGCAGATGGCGTTGTCATCGCAGTCCTCGCGGTGTCCGAAACCGTCCAGGATGATCAGCAGTGATGGAGTTATCTTCATGATTTTAATGAATTATTCGGCATGTTCTGGTAAAGTATAATTCTAATCCATTTCAACTCTCCTGAGTGCATCAGGGTGTCGCCATGAACAAAGCCTTAGCGTTGCGTGAACAATTGCTGAAAAAGCAGGAGCATATTGATCTCGCATCACGTGCACTGAAGGCTATTGCACATCCTTTGCGGCTGAAGATTCTGTGCATACTTGGCGCCGAAGAACTGAGCGTGCAGGAAATTGTCGACTGCGTCGGAACTTCCCAGAGCAATATTTCCCAGCATCTCGCGATCCTGCGTGAAAAGGGTGTGCTGCGTACCCGCAAGGATGCCAACCGGGTGTTTTACCGCATCGGCGACGAACGGATGCTGACACTGATCGGCATGATGCGTGACGTTTTCTGCGGCTCAGAAGACTGAGGGCGCTGCGCTGTTTCCCCCGCGCCGTGATGGCTCCCCGGCGCATTCCATGACGGTTTCAGCTGTGCCCCTGTCCGCGCGTTTTGCCCTGCTCTGTACCGCGCTGCTGTGCGTGATACCGTTTCTCCAGCCCTATCACCGCAATCCGCTGACCGCGTTTTATTCGGAATGGATTGCCGTTGCGCTTGGCCTTGGTGTGGCGACGGTATTGTTGAGTCGCAGGGCCTGGGCACCGGCAGAAATGCCATGGGCCGCACTGTCCCCGCTTGCGCTTGCGCTGCTGCTGGTCGTACATGGTCTGCTTGGATGGTCTCCGTATCTGGGTTCGGCGCTGACCGCTGCACTGCTGCTGATCTGGGCCGCGTTGCTCATCGTGGCGGTCCGTGCGCTGGTCAGGCTCAGCAGTCTGCACACGGTGCTCCAGATTATTGCTGCCGGTATAGCGGTCGGCGCGCTGCTGAGTGCACTGGTCGGTTGTCTGCAGCACGCACAGCTGCCGACCTTGGTCGATTTTCTGGTGGCGCGGACCACAGGCGCGGCCATCTTCGGCAATCTGGCCCAGGCCAATCATTTCGCTTCGTATACCGCTCTGGGGTTGCTGGCGCTGGCCTATCTGCATCTGCGGAACCGTATCGGGCTCGTCGTGCTCGTGTTGTCATCGGCGCCGATGCTGTTTGTGCTCGGGCTGTCCGGGTCCCGTGCCGCCGCACTGTATCTTCTGGCGGCCTTTGTGCTTGCCGTATGGTTCCGGTGGCGGATCAACGACGAGACCATGCGGCGACTGTTTCTGGTCTGCGCCTGTTATTTTTTTGTGTATTACCTGATGCAGATTGGCGTGGGCGCAGGTTTGTTCCGTGTCGATGCGCGTTATTCAGTGACCGCCGTTGAAAGGATTTCCACCGGCGGCGCGAGCCTCAGCGACCGGATTTCACTGTGGCAATCCGCCTGGGCGATATTTCTTGGCCAGCCACTGACAGGATCGGGTTGGGGTACGTTTGCCCTGCACAATTTCGAACGCGCCGTCGATGTATTTCCGTTTGGCGGTTACCAGCTTTATCACAATGCGCATAACCTGGCGCTGCACGTGCTTGCAGAAACCGGCCTCGCCGGCCTCGCTTGTGCAGGACTGCCCTTGCTCGCCGCAATCCGTTTTGCTTATCCGTCCGACGACAAGAGCCCGGAGTACTGGCTGATTGTTGCGTCCGGCGCAGTCCTCCTGCTGCACAGCCTGATCGAATACCCGCTTTGGTACGCCTACTTTCTGGGATTGGCGGCTTTGCTGCTGGGGGTGGCACCGCTAAGGGTGCACGCGCTACGGCTGTCCCGTTACTGGCAATGGATCGTCCTGGCAATGCTCTGTATCGGTGCGGTCAACCTGGCAGCGTTATGGCTCGACTATCGCCGTTTCGAGAGCCTTTTCCTGCCCCGGTCCCATGCCGTTCATCCCCACAAAATTCCCGAGGTGATGATGCGCACGCACCAGAATCTGCTGCTTCGTCCATATGCTGAGGTTGCCATGGCATTGCCGATGACGCTGGATGAGGCGGCTCTTGAACGACAGCTGTTCATGAACAGCCGGGCATTGCGTTTCGTGCCCGACGCATCACTGGTCTATCGCCAGGTTCTGTTGCTGGCACTGGCCGACCGACTGCCTGAAGCGCAGCAGCTGCTTTTGCAGGCGCGGCATGCCTATCCGATGCCGCCACCGGCGTTTGAACGGGATCTGGCGCGGCTCGCGCAGGTACAGCCGGAACGCTTCCGGCCTCTGTTAGAATCTGCTCCTCGTCGCGCCGCGGCGCACCCTTGACAGAGCATTGATGGAATCCTTCTTCGTATACCTGCAGAAAAGCCCGTACAACATGATGTTGTTTGGCGGCGCCCTTGCCAGTGGCGCGCTGTTGTTGTGGCCGTTGTTGATGCGTCCGTTTCGCGCGGGCAGCGAAGTCAGCGCTTTTGAGGCCGTGCAGCTGATCAACCGCAAGGATGCGGTGGTGATCGATGTGCGCGATATCGGCGAGTTCGAAGCCGGCCACATATCCGGGGCCAAGCATATTCCCGAGACGCAGATTGCCGACCGCCTCAAGGAGTTGGAGAAATTCAAGGATCGGCCGATCATCATGATCTGCCGTTCCGGCGCGCGTTCCGGCTCAGCGGTGAAGAACCTGCGCAGCAACGGTTTCACCGAAGCAGTGAATCTGGCTGGTGGCATTGGCGCCTGGGAACAGGCCGGAATGCCTTTGCAGAAAAAATAACCGCAAAGAAGAAATCGTCATGGCTAAAGTCCGCATGTATTCCACGCAGGTTTGTCCTTACTGCCAGATGGCCGAGCGGCTGTTGCGCAGCAAGGGTGTTGCCGAGATCGACAAGATTCTGATCGACAAGGATCCGGCGCAGCGTGCGGAAATGATGGAAAAAACCGGTCGCCGTACGGTGCCGCAGATCTATATCGGCGAAACGCATGTCGGCGGCTATGACGACCTTGCCGCCCTGGACCGCGCCGGCGGGCTTGATCCGTTGCTTGCGGATTGAAAACTTCACAGGAACATTCGTAATGAGCGAACAGCAGCAACCGCAGTTCACAATCGAAAAGATTTATCTCAAGGATCTTTCGCTGGAAATTCCCAATGCGCCGCAGATTTTCCTGCAGTTGGAGAATCCGCAGATCGAAATCAACGTGCATAACGGTGCTGTGGCACTGGACCAGCCTGCCGGTCTTTACGAAGCCGTACTGACGGTGACGGTGACGGCCAAGCTCAAGGACAAGACGGTTTTTCTGGTGGAAGTCGCGCAGGCCGGCATTTTCCGCATCCTCAACCTGCCGGCGAGCGAAACCGACGCCGTGCTCGGCGTGTTGTGCCCGAATACGCTGCTGCCTTATGCCCGGGAGGCGGTGTCCAGCCTGCTGATCCGCGCCGGCTTCCCGCCGGTGGTGTTGCAGCACATGAGTTTCGATGCCGCATATCAGGAACGACTGCGCCAGATGCAGCAGGAACAGGCTGCGCCTGCCGGCGCTGCCAACTGAAGCGCTTGCCATGCGCCGTCTGCTCATCGCAGTTGCGCTGGCTCCCGCGCTGATCGCTGCCCCTGCAGCCGGCGCAGATTTTCGGTCAGCGGCGGAAGCCGCGGTTGTACTCTACGACGCGCCTTCAGCCAAATCACGCAAGGTATACATCGTCAATCGCGGTTATCCGCTTGAGGTCGTGGTACAGGTTGAAGGCTGGGTCAAGGTTCGCGACGCATCAGGTGCGCTGTCGTGGGTTGAATCCAGAGCGCTTGAAAATTCCCGTAACGTCCTGGTGCGGGTTCAGGCTGTGACCTTGCGGCAGAAGCCTGCCGAGGATGCACCATCGGTCGGAGAGTTTCGGCGCGACGTGTTGTTGAGCGTGGTTGAACCTGCCGCTAATGGCTGGATTCAGGTCCGGCATCGCGATGGCGTCACGGGATACCTGCGCGCAGCCGACGTCTGGGGCGGCTGAGTGCGTACTGCCCGATCGTGAACATCGCCATACTCGGTGCCGGCGCCTGGGGTACCGCGCTCGGTATCAATCTCAGTGCGACGCATGCCGTGACCTTGTGGGCGCGCGATCCGCAGCAGATCGAAGCGATGCAACAAAGCCGCAGCAACGAACGTTATCTTCCCGGACATGCCTTGCCCGCCGCACTGGCGCTGGAGGCGGACGCCGGTCGTGCGCTGGCGGGGCGGGACTGCCTGATTGTTGCCGCGACAGTGGCCGGTTTGCGTCCCGTGTTGCGCCTGATTCGCAATGCCGGCTGCAAGTCGCCGGTGGTGTGGCTGTGCAAGGGTTTTGAGCGGCCTGATGCGCGGCTGCCGCATGAGGTATTCGCCGAAGAGGCAGGCGCCAGCCCGGTTCGCTGCGCGGTGCTGTCAGGCCCCAGTTTTGCCCAAGAGGTGGCTGCGGGTTTGCCGACAGCGCTGACGCTGGCATCGACCGATCCGGTATTTGCCGCCGATACTGCGCGGGCCTTGCATGGGCCATCACTGCGTGTGTATTCAAATGATGATGTGATCGGCGTCGAGGTGGGAGGCGCAGTCAAGAATGTCATGGCGATCGCTGCCGGCGTTTGCGACGGTCTGGGTCTCGGCCTCAACGCACGTGCGGCGCTGATCACGCGGGGGCTTGCCGAAATGACGCGTCTTGGTGTTGCACTCGGCGCACGCGCCGAAACCTTTACCGGTCTTGCCGGGATGGGCGATCTCATTCTGACCTGCACTGGCGATCTGTCGCGCAACCGCCGGGTCGGGCTTGCCATCGCGCGTGGTGAAGCAGTGGCTCAGGCCCAGGCCAGCCTAGGGCATGTGGCCGAAGGGGTGTTTACAGCCGCCGAAGTGCAGCGCCGTGCTCGCGCCTGCGGCATCGAAATGCCGATTACCGATGCAGTTTGCCGGGTTATTGATGCCCCTGGATCCGCTGCGACAGTAGTACGTGAATTGCTCGCGCGCAACGCCAAACCCGAACACGCGTCCGCGAGTCGTTAGGTTTGCGGTTGTGACGGCAGTTTTTCAGGTGCCATCGCGAAAAGCGGTCTGCCGCCACGCTTCGTAAATCACGATGGCTACTGCATTGGACAGATTCAGGCTGCGGCTGTGTTCGCGCATGGGCAGTCGCAATCGTCGCTCGTTCGGGAAAGAATCAAGAACGGTTTCCGGCAATCCGCGTGTTTCCGGTCCGAACACCAGCACATCGCCTTCGGTGTACTGCACGGTGTCGTAACGTGTGTTGCCGCGGGTTGTAATCGCATAAAGACGGCGCTGACCGAGTATTGCAAGACAGGCGTTCCAGTCATCATGCACTTGCATTAAGGCATGTTCGTGATAGTCGAGGCCGGCACGGGCCAGTGTGCGGTCGTTCAGCGTAAACCCGAGCGGGCGCACCAGATGCAGGCGCGCACCGCTGTTGGCGGCGAGCCGAATGACATTGCCGGTATTGGGTGCGATCTCGGGTTCGTAGAGAACGATATCGAACATATGGCTGCTCCCCCCTTGCTTTGGTTGTCACCGGGGCCGGAAGGGGATATCCTTAAATATCAATAACATGCGCGATGCGCGCAGATGCAGGGTAACGGCAACAGTTGGCGTTCCCGGCATCATTTTGAGCGAAACTCTATGGGCCGTCCCGAAAAAATCCGGCTGGGTGAAATTCTTGTCCAGCAGAAGTTGCTCACCGAAGAGCAGCTAAAGACGGCCCTCGATGAGCAGAAAAAAACCGGACGTCGTCTGGGCCGGGTGTTCATCGAGCGCGGCTTCATTACCGAAGAGCAGATTTCAAAGGCGCTGGCGCGCCAGCTCGGTGCCGATTACATCGACCTCAAGCACTACAACATCAAGCGTGACGTGGTTGCCCGCCTGCCCGAGACGCAGGCGCGCCGCTACCGCGCGATGGTGCTGGAAGACCGTGGCGCAGCCTACCTTGTCGGCATGGCCGATCCCTCGGATCTTGCGGCCTATGACGAAATCGCGCGCATCCTCAAACGCGACATCGAACTGGCAGTGGTCACCGAGACCGAACTGCTGCGCACCATCGATCGCAGCTATCGCCGTACCGAGGAAATCACCGGGCTCGCACAGGAGTTACAGGCCGAAATCGGCGACTCCGGCGCAGTGGATTTTGCTGCGCTCTCGACAACACCGGGGCTCGAAGAAGCACCGGTCGTCAAATTGCTGCAGACCGTATTTGAAGACGCAACCCAGGCGCGCGCCTCCGACATCCACATCGAGCCGCAGGAGCGGCGGCTGCAGATCCGCTTCCGCATTGACGGCCTGCTGCACCTACAGACGGAAGCCGACAGCAAGATTGCCTCGGCCGTGGTGCTGCGGCTGAAGCTGATGTCCGGGCTCGACATTGCCGAGAAGCGCATGCCGCAGGATGGACGTTTCAACATCAAGGTGCGGAATGCCGCCGTTGATGTGCGGATATCGACGATGCCAACGCAGTATGGCGAATCGGTGGTGATGCGTCTGCTCAATCAGGGCAGCGGCATACTCGGACTTGAAAACATCGGCATGCCTGACGCGATGCTCGACAAGGTGCGCGAGGTGATCCATCGCCCCAGCGGCATGGTGCTGGTCACTGGTCCCACCGGCAGCGGTAAAACCACCACGTTGTATGCCGCCCTCAATGAGTTGAACACTGCCGAGCGCAAGATCATCACCGTCGAAGACCCGGTCGAATACCGCCTGCCCGGCATCAATCAGGTGCAGGTCAATGAAAAAATCGAACTGACCTTCGATCGCGTGCTGCGCTCCGCCTTGCGTCAGGATCCGGACGTCGTGCTGGTCGGTG
>CAMAYE010000142.1 GCA_945862135.1 Bordetella parapertussis | reverse complement strand
TTCCATCCGCAGCAGACTTTTCAGATTGTGCCTATTGGCGTTTTAAGCCAGTCTGTAAAAAAAGGGCGGCAATTCCTTGTAAAAGTTCCTGACTGATCGCATGGCTTCTTGCGCACAAGCATCCCGGTTTTCCGCGCAACGGTCACGTTGCTCAAGCAAGGTAACCACCGTTCGGGTTTTTTCCTTGATCCGATCAACAAACGGCAATAATTCAATAACCTCGATAATCGGGCTATCCGTCTTTTGATCGGGCTTGTATGTGGAAGCACTTTCGTATTGATCGATGCCACTGACGTTAAGATTAAAGATGCGTCGGACCACACCGCCGTTTTGCAAGACGTCAATGTGATGATGCAGAAGATCGACCGTCTCGATGATTTGATTCGTGTAGCGCCGATAGCTCGCTGAGTTGGCAGCAGGCGCCATCTGAAACAGGAGGCTCTCTATCTTTTTGATGTTAAAGACGATTTGCTCGCTGACACTGAGCCTGACTCTCTGGTTCTGCAGTCGCTTTTCCAGATCATCAATGGTTTCCTCATAGAAAAATCGAATGCCCGCAATCGATAGAAACGAAATAAGAATAAAACTGTATAGCAATATCGAGTGATGCCAGTTTTTGTTGCTTTCCGGGGAAGTGGGCATGGCGGGTCAGCGATTGCCCTTGGCGTCGATAAAACCGTGTTTACGGAATACAAGCTGGCCCTCGGGAGAAGCGGCGAAATCAATGAATTTGCGTGCCAATTCGGGACGTTTGGAAAAAGTCAGCTGATTCAACAGCAGAGCCTGCGGCTCGGCGATAGCAGGATCAAGATCGACAACATCTATATAGTGTTTGTTTTCGGGGAAAAACGCCGAAACGCGCCAGTTCACCGCAAGATCAGCCTCGCCTTTTTTAAGACTGGAATTGATGGCACGTGAATCCGGCATCATGAACGCTGCATTTGCCACAACCTTCTGGTATATCTTGAAACGATCCAGCGTCTGTCGGGTCTCAAGCCCGATGCTTCCGCTGTCGTTATTACCAATAAGCACAGCAATATCTTTTCGCAGTAATTCGTTGAGCTCTGGCTTTATTTTTTTCGGGTTCCCTTTTCGTACAAAAAAGGCGATCTGATTAAATCCCACCAGTTGGTGGTAACCAAGCAATCCTTCGCTTAAGTACTTCTGCCGATAGGACGGTTCACCGGGAAAGTAGATATCACCTTCACGACTGCGGCGGGCACTTTGATAAATATCCTCGGAACCGCCCTGAATGATTTCGATTTTGATCTTTTCCTTGAGTTCAAACCGAGCAGCAATTTCGGTAATCGGCGGCACCATTGTGATGCCGGTGTAAATCAGCAAGTCATGGCTGGCCATTGCCTGGGTTACTGGCAATACCAAAAGCATAACTGATGTATAAAATTTCAAGAGGCGGGCAAGTGGCATGGTGCTGTTCTCATCTGAAGTCCTGTTTTCGATCCGTTTTTTACTACCTCTTCATAACTTGAGCATTAGGCCGAAAAGATCAAATTAGGGCTTATTTAACTTTATTTTGAGAATATTTTTATAGTTTTCTTGATCTTTACACAAATCGGAACCGTTAATATTAAGAAATATTAATAATCAAGAAAGTAACGTTCAAAGGGTAAATTTGATCATTGCGCAGTCATGCAAGTTTTATAACCAAAAACACATGAACCCGCCCCACAATGACCGGCATGTCGCCACCAGTATTGATACGGCGGCATCAACCAACCCGGCAAGCGCTGTTTTATCAGCAGCAATACGCAACGACATCGGTGAGAAATACGACAACGCGCGCTTTACTTACGAGCTCAACGGAAGCTCTTTGGGATCAGCAAGAAAGAATTATCAATCCTCAGATTTAATTCGACTAAACTTAATTGTTATCCTATCAGCGATGCTCTCAACGCCCCTCTCAACCCCACCTTCGCATCCATCACCACCCGCACCGGTATTCCCGACAGCAAAGGCGTGAACACTCCGCGTCCGGTAAACGCGCGCATGAACGAGCCTTCCTTTAGCCGGCCGATGATCTTTGGCGCGATGCCGCCCGCGACATACACGCCGCCTCGCGACAAAGAGGCCAGCGCCATATTGCCGGCGAAGGCGCCGTAGGCTGAGACAAACAGGTCGAGTGCGCGCACCGCCAGCGGATCGAGTTTGCGCAGGCCGTATTCGGCAATGATTTCAGCGGGATCGACGCCGGGGTGTTTGGTGGCGTCCATCAACTGCTTCGACGGTACGCCGAAGCCGCTGTCCTGCAGGAAACTGTAGACGCGCATCAGGCCGGGGCCGGAGATCACGCGCTCCCAGGACACGCGGCCGAAGTTGCGGCGCAGGTACAACAACAGCTTGTCCTGCAGTTCATCGGTGGGGGCGAAGTCGGCGTGTCCGGCTTCGGAGGGCACGACGCGGTATTGATCGCCGGATTTGACGATCATGCCGACACCGAGGCCGGTGCCCGCGCCGACGATGATGGCCGGGGCCTTGTCATCCGGCTCGGCCGATTGCAGGGTCGCGAAGCTTGCTGACGGCAGATGACTGACACCCAGCCCTGCTGCCTGAAAATCGTTGATCAGCGTGACCTTGGATAATCCGAACTGCTCGGATACCGCATCGCCTTCAACCTGCCAGCCGAGGTTGGTCAGTACAGAGGCGTTGTCCTTGACCGGGCCGGCCACCGCAAAACATGAAGCGACAATACGTCCGCGCGCAGGACTGACATCGGGACGGGAAAGAAATTTTTCCAGCAGCGGCGCGAAGTTCTGGAAGCCGCGGCTTGCCAGTGATTCTTCGGTAAAGATGCGCGGTCCATCCGGCAACAATTCAGCCAGAGCAAAACCGGCATGGGTGCCGCCGATATCGGCGGCGAGTACGAATTGCGGACCTGACATGAACTATCCCCGTGTTGAACGAACGCATTATTAACCGCTTGTTTTTACATTATGCCTTGCGTACGGGTCTTGCCGGTAAAACGCCGCCAGTTGCGCATAAACCATGGGATAAAACTCCTGTAGCGCATCGGGGCGTTCGAAGAACAGTTCACTGAGCACAGCAAAGAATTCCGCCGGGTCTTCCGCGGCATAGGGGTCGATCAGCGTGTCTTCATGGCGTGCCACCCGTTGCTCGAAATCGGCATAGGCGGCGCTGAAGGTCTCGGTCCAGCGCTCGCGGTCCATGTCGGCATGCAGCGGCGGAAAACCATCGGCCGCGCCATTGAGCATGTCGATCTTGTGGGCGAATTCGTGCATTACCACGTTGTAACCGTCGCCGCCGTCGGCCGCTTCGGCATCGACCCAGGACAGCACCACCGGCCCCTGCTCCCAGGCCTCACCGCTCAGCGGTGCACGCACGTGGTGCACGATGCCGTCTTCATCGGTGTATTCATGGTCAACAATGAATTCGTCGGGATAAACGATGACCTCCACCCAGTCGCTGTAGAAATCCAGATCAAGGTTGAGGATCAGCAGGCAGGCCTGGGCGGCGATCACCAGTTCCATGGGCCGGGTCATCACCAGTTCGCCGGCGGCCTGCAGGGATTTTTCGTTCAGGAAAGCGGCCACGAGGTCGCGCAGCCGCGATTGTTCATCCGCGCTGAGGGCCTGCAGAAAGGAAAACCGCCGGGTGACGGCTGACCACTCCGCCGCAGTCACCGGGCTGCGCTGCGCCGCGCGGCCGCGACGCCATCGGGCAAACCAACCCATGTGATCGTTCAGCCGCCGTCGCGCAGCCGGTCGCTGTGCAACTTCAGGACTTTGGCCTCTTCGGCCTCTTCATCCAGCTCGACGCCTTCGATCTGGGCGAAGCGCTGCGAGATCTTGCCGCTGGTAACCTGCACTTTTTCCACGTCGTCATAGGCCTGGCGGATGTGTTTGGCGAGATCCTTCATGCGGTCATCAAAACGTCCGAACTCCACCGACAGCCGCGCCAGCGATTCCTTGATTACATGGATCTGCTTGCGTGTCTCAACATCCTTCAGCACGGCGCGTGCGGTGTTGAGCACGGCCATCAGCGTGGTCGGCGACACGATCCACACGCGTTTGGCACTGGCGTATTCGACCGTCTCGGCATGGTGCGCATGAATCTCGGCGAACACCGCCTCGGCCGGCACGAACATCACTGCGCCGTCGGAAGTCTCGCCGGGGATGATGTATTTACGCGAGATGTCATCGACGTGTTTCTTGATGTCATTGCGGAACTGCTTCTGCGCCAGCGCACGATCAACGTCGTTGACGCCAGGCTCGAACATGCGGTGGTAGTTCTCCAGCGGGAATTTGGAATCGACTGCAACCATGCCGGTCGGCGCCGGCAAACGCAGCACGCAGTCAGCGCGCACCCCCGTGGACAGCGTGAACTGCATGTCATAAGCATTCGGCGGCAATACATTGCGCACCAAACCTTCGAGCTGCACTTCGCCGAAAGCGCCGCGCGCGCGTTTGTCACCGAGCAGTTCCTGCAGGCTGACCACGCTGCCGGTCAGGCTTTCGATTTTTTTCTGCGCTTCATCGATAGTGGCCAAACGCGTCATCACACTGACGAAGGTTTCATTGGTTTTCTTGAAACCTTCATCGAGGCGTTCATTGACCTTGCCGGCGATTTCGCCGAGGCGTGCGTCGATCTTGGCATTCAGTGATTCGGTGGTGGCTGCGAGTCGTTCCAGCATCGCTTCGCGTTGCGTGCCCAATTCCTGGGTCAGCGTCAGGCGTAAGGCATGCAGCACATCACGGGTCTGCTTCAGTTCATCGGCGGTGGACATGCGCTGGCGTTCGCTGGAATCCGCGACCTGCACACCGAGGCGGTCGCCCTGTTTGGTGAGGCCGTCGTGCAAATCGCCGAGCATGGCGCGGTGTTTGTCTTCGAGGGATTGCTGCAGGTCGAGCGTGGCGCGTGCAGCTGCACGACCCTGCGTTGCCATCACCACAATGACAACGCCTAAAATAACCAATAAAAACAACAAGATATAAATGATCAGGGATTCACTCATGAGCCGCTTCCGAAGTTCCCTGAAGTATATCGCCGGCGTCGCGCGGCCGGAACGCGATTTGCGCCCGGATCTGCGCTCAGGACAACATCCGCAACACGCGCAGCGGCGCGATGCGCAGTACATGGCGTGTGCCGAGGTGGCCGGCAAGCATCACACCGAGCACGGTGCCGATGATGCCGATGCTCCAGAGCATGGGGCTGAAGGTGTAACCGACATTGATCACGCGCGATGCCAGCGTATAACCCAGCGCATTCGCGCCCGCCGCCGCAATCAGCCCGGCCAATGCGCCGATCACCGCGAATTCGGCGAGGTTGGCGCGCGCCAGCTGGCTGCGGCTGGCGCCCATCGTGCGCATGATCGTTGCCTGATAAAGCCGTTCATCCTGCGTGCTGGCAATCGCCGCATACAGCACGACCAGCCCGGCCATCAGCGTGAACAGGAACACAAACTGCACCGCGCGCGATACCTGCGTGATCATCGTCTGCACCTGCCCCAGCACCTGCGCAACATCAATCAGCAGGAAATTCGGGAACTGCTTCACCAGCGCATTCAGCAGTTCGACATTGCCCGGCGGCAGATAAAAGCTGGTGACGTAACTTGCCGGATATTGCTCCATCAGACCCGGCGGAGTGACCACGAAGAAATTGACGTTGAAAGAATCCCAGTCGACCTTGCGCAGGCTGGTGATCTCGGCGCTGAAGATATTGCCGGCCGCATCGAAGGTCATCTTGTCGCCGATGCCGACGCCCAGCGCCTTGGCGATGCCGTCCTCCATTGAGAACTGGTCCTTGCGCGCCGGCTTGTCACTCCACCAGCTGCCGGCAAGCAGCCGGTTGTCCTTCTGCATCTGCGTCGCCCATGACAGGTTGAACTCGCGGTCCACCAAGCGGCGTGCGCGGTCATCGCTGTAATCAGCGGGCGAGACGTTGCGGTCATTGATGCCGATCAATCGCGCGCGTACCATCGGATGCAGTTCCGGCATCGCGATGCCGCGACCCGCGAAAAACTTTTCCAATGCAGGAACCTGGTCTTTCTGCACATTGACGATGAAACGGTTCGGCGCATCCTTCGGCAGGCTGCGCTGCCACAGGTCGAGCAGTTCGCTGCGGATGATGGTCAGCGTCAGCAAGGCCATCACGCCGATGCCCAGCGCCACCACCTGCAACACGCTGGCCAGAGGCCGCCGCCGCAGATTAGCAATACCGAAACGCCACGACACCCCGGCACCACCCAGACGCGACACCAGCGCAATCACGCCCCAGGCCAACACACCCGCAAACAACATGGCTCCGGCAAAACCTGCAAACACCATGCCGCCCAGACGCAAATCACCGGCCTTCCAGATGATCAGTGCAGCAATCACGGCGGCGCCCAGCGCATAACCGAGCAGGCCCATGCCGCTGGGTGCGCCGATGTCACGGCGCAGCACGCGCAAGGTCGGCACTTTGGCCAGCGCAATCAGCGGCGGCAGGGCAAAACCCAGCAGCAAGGACAGGCCGGTGACAAAACCATGCAGCGCCGGCATCACGCCCGCCTCCGGCAGTTCAACGGTAACCAGACTGCCCAGCCATAACGCCAGCGCATGCTGTGCCAGAAAACCAGCGATGCATCCGGCAATGCTGGCCGCCGCACCGAGCACAATGAACTGCAGCAGATACAGGCGCACCAGCCGCGACTGGCTGGCGCCATGGCAGCGCATGATGGCGCAGGCATCGAGATGGCGTTGCAGGAAGCGCCGCGCCGCCAGCGCAATCGCCACGGCAGCGAGTACCACGCTCAGCAAGGCAGCCAGGCTGAGAAATTTTTCGGAACGCTCCAGTGCCGAGCGGATTTCCGGACGTGCGTCTTCAATGCTTTCGACGCGTTGACCCGGCGACAGTTTGGTAACCACCCAACTGCGGTAATCGGCAATTGCCGCCGGCGCACCGGCGACCAGCACGCGGTAACGGATACGGCTGCCCACCTGCACAAGACCGGTGGCGGCGATGTCGGCGTCATTGAGCATCACCCGCGGTCCGGCGTTGATGAAACCGATCGCGCTGTCAGGCTCCTGGGTGATGATTTGCGCAATCGGCAGTTTGCTGTTGCCGATCTCGATGACATCACCGACCTGCAACTGCAATCGCGTAATCAGCCGTTCATCGACCCATACGGTACCGGGTTTTGGAATTTCAGTCGCAAGACGATCCACGCCATTCTGCACGTCAGCAATGCGCAGGTCGCCGCGCAAGGGATAACCGGCGGTTACCACTTTGACTTCGGCGAGCACGCTCTGCGCGTTGCCGGTGGTCATGCTGGGGAAACGCAGCATGCGTGCGACTTGCAGGCCGCGGCGTTCGGCATCGGCGGCAAATGCAGCGTCGAGCGCCCGGTCACCGGAGATGACCAGATCCGCGCCGAGCAGTTGATTGGCCTGGCGGCTCAGCGCCTGGTGCACACGGTCGGCAAAAAAGCCGACTGTGGTCACGCTGGCAACCGCAACAACAACTGCGACCGCCACCAGCGTCAGTTCACCGGCGCGCCAGTCGCGCGCCAGCAGGCGCAGTGCCATCGCGGCATCCGCAAGCAATCTCATGACTGCAGTTCGCCGGCAACCAGACGCAAGGCGCGGCCGCAGCGCCGCGACAGTTCGAGGTCATGCGTCACCAGGATCAGCGTGGTGCCGCGCTCACGATTGAGTTCAAACATCAGGTTGATGATGTCGGCGCCGGTGGCCGCATCGAGGTTGCCGGTCGGTTCATCAGCCAGCAGCAATGCGGGACGGGTGGCAAAGGCGCGTGCAATCGCGACCCGCTGCTGTTCACCGCCGGAGAGCTGTTTGGGATAGTGGGTCAGACGCCCGCCGAGGCCGACGCGTTCGAGCAAGGCTTTCGCCGAAGCCGATGCCCCGGCCTCGCCCGCGAGTTCCAGCGGCAGCATGACATTTTCCAGTGCAGTCATGGCTGGCAGCAGGTTGAAGGACTGGAACACGAAGCCCACCAGGCGTGCGCGCAAGGCGGCACGGCCGTCTTCATCGAGCGTAAACAAATCCTCGCCGCTGATGCTGACGCTGCCCGATGTCGGTGTATCCAGACCGGCGAGCAGGCCCAGCAACGTCGATTTGCCGGAGCCCGATGCACCAACGATGGCCACCGCCTCGCCGGCATTCACGGTGAAACTCACGTCATTCAGGATGGTCAACGCGGAATCGCCAGTGGTAACCTGCTTGCACAGTTGCGCTACGCGCACGATCGGCTTCGGAGATTCTTCAGTCATGCTCATTCGCTTGTTGTTGTTGATGCTGCTCAGTGTGGGCGGGATTTCAATCGCCCCTGCAGCCACGATCCTTGTTTACGGAGACAGCCTTTCAGCCGGCTACGGTGTACCGCGCGACTCGGACTGGGCGCATCTGCTGCAATTGCGCCTGCGCGAGAAGAAAACTGATTATACGGTTGCCAACGCCAGCATCAGCGGTGAAACCACACTCGGCGGCGTCAATCGCATCAAGGATGCATTACGTACTCATCGCCCCGCCATTACGATTGTTGCACTTGGCGCCAATGACGGTCTGCGCGGTAGCGATCTAAAGGCCATGCGCAGCAATCTCGAACGCATCATCGATGCCGCGCGTAACGCCAGGTCACAGGTCATCCTCGTCGGCATGCAGATTCCACCGAACTACGGCCCGCAATACACGGAAAAGTTCAGTGCGACCTTCCGCGAGGTGGCCAAAGCCAAGCGCGTGCCGCTGGTGCCCTTCCTGCTGGAGGGATTCGCCGATCAACGTGCGCTGTTCCAGGCTGACAACCTGCACCCGACGGCGCAGGCTCAGCCGCTGATGCTGGATACCGTGTGGAAAACGCTGGCGCCACTCATAAAAGTTAAATAAATCAATTACTTATTTAACTTTTTACTTGATGTTAACGCCCGGCTTGCCGGCATTGAGACGCCCGATCACCGCAGCCTGCGCAAAACCCTGCGCGCGGAATACGTCCAGGACAGCTTCAGCCGCCTCCGGTGCGCAGGCCACCAGCAAACCGCCACTGGTCTGAGGATCGGTCAACAGTTTGCGCATATTGCTGCTGTCACCTGCCGGCAGCGTGACTTGGGTGCCATAACTGGCCCAGTTGCGATCCGAAGCCCCTGTGACAAAGCCCGCTTCGACCAGATACTGCGCAGCGCTGAGGACAGGAACCTT
>CAMAYE010000141.1 GCA_945862135.1 Bordetella parapertussis | reverse complement strand
CGAGCAAGGCGCCAACTGCGTAACTGACCAGCATCGGCACCTGCGCAGGTTTGGCCTTGATCGCAAACAGTCCGGCGACGAATGCCGACAGCAAGCCGCCGGCCAGGGTGGTGACAATGATCCAGGTGAGAGTGTTCATGTTGGGAAGGCTGGATGCGGAGTCGGGAGGAGATGCTGCCGTTGCTGGTCGGTCAAAGGAGGGCGGATTATACGGTATCGACGTCTGCAGCCTGTGGAGCGAGCCAGATCAATGCCGCCATGCGGCCGGTGATGCGATCGCGCCGGTACGAATAAAAACGTCCGGGATCGCTATAGGTGCAGAGATCGCCGCCATGAATGCTGGTGACGCCGGCTTGCTGTAATGCATTGCGGGCGAGCGCCGGCAGATCGCACAACCATTTGCCGGTTTTTAGCGGCCTGAAGGCGCTGTGGTTTTCGGGGGTTGATGCGCAAAACGCTTCGAGAACGTCGTTTCCGACTTCAAACGCGGTTGGTCCGATGCCGGGGCCGATCCATGCCAAGAGCTGGTCGGGCGCTACGGCCATGCGCGCCACCGTATTGCCAATGACACCGCCGGCCAGTCCGCGCCAGCCCGCATGCGCGGCGCCAATGCAGGTGCCGGTGCGGTCAGCCAGCAGGATCGGCAGGCAGTCCGCGACCATGATGGCACACACGGTTCCGGGGCGACGCGCGACGCTGGCATCGGCCTGAGGAAGATTATCCAGGTTGTCGGCATCAACCACAGCGCTCCCGTGGACCTGCTGCAGCCAACGCGGCGGCTGCGGCAGTAGCTGTTCAATCCGTGCGCGATTTTCGGAGACGGCGGCAGGGTCGTCTTCGGTACGTAGTCCAAGATTCAGGCTGGCATAAGGGCCCGTGCTGATGCCTCCCGCCCGGGTTGTGACCAGCGCGCGTACGTGGGCCGGCACCGGCCAGTCGGGAACAATGCAATGCGTGACGATGTCCATGGTCAGGCCTCGCGCAGTTCGGCGATCAGTTGTCGCATGTCGTCGGGAAGCGGTGCTTGCCATTGCATGGTTTCGCCGGAATCCGGATGTTGCAAGGCCAGTTTTTCGGCATGCAGCGCCTGGCGGTCGATATGCGGCGTTTTCGGCGCATTGCGCAATCCGTAAACGGGATCCCCCCAGATCGGATAGCCGATTTTTTGGAGGTGCACGCGAATTTGATGGGTTCGCCCGGTTTCCAGTTTGCAGGCCAGCACGGTGGCCCGGACCAGATGTTCGACCACGGAGTAATGGGTAACCGCCGGTTTTCCTGTGCGAACCACGGCCATGCGCGTGCGGCTGCGCGGGTCGCGGCCGATTGCACCCTCGATACGGCCGGCACGTTTGACGATGCCGTGAACCACGGCGCGATATTCTCGGGATACGGTACGTGCCTGCAACTGACGAACGAGGTCAGTCTGTGCGGTCAGGGTTTTGGCAACGACCAGCAGTCCGCTGGTGTCCTTGTCGAGGCGGTGGACAATCCCGGCTCGCGGTACGGTGGCGAGCTGCGGTGCATGGGCCAGCAGGGCGTTCAGCAACGTGCCCTGCCAGTTGCCGCTGCCCGGATGGACAACGAGCCCCGCGGGTTTGTTGATGACCAGCAGCGTGTCGTCTTCGTGGACGACCTGCAGGGCAATGTTTTCAGGACGAAACGATGTTTCTTCCGGCGACAGTGCCGGCGCCACAACGATCTTCTCGCCGCCATGCAGTTTGTCGCGTGGTGCACGGTTGAGCCCGTCGACCGTTACACGCCCCTCCCGAACCCAGGTCGTGAGCCGGGCACGCGAATATTGCGGCAGCAGTTGCGCCAGGGCCTGATCAAGTCTCAGGCCGGCACATTCCGCCGGCACCGCAAGACTATGCGGGTCCGGGGTCGTTAATTGGGTATAATTTTCAGATGACAAATCAAGTCTCTTCAATGCGGTCCATTTTAACGGTATTCATCGTGCTTGCTGTCAGCCTGTTGTCCGGCTGCGGCATCTTCAGTGGCAAGGAGATCGACGAAACCCGCGGCTGGTCCGCCCAGAAACTGTATGCCGAGGCACGTCAGGAGCTGGCTGATCGCAACTGGGAAAATGCGATCAAGCATTATGAGCGCATCGAATCACGTTATCCCTTCGGCCGCTTTGCGCAGCAGGCGATGATCGAGGTGGCCTACGCGCACTGGAAAAATGAAGATGCCGCTTCTGCACTGGCATCAATCGACCGGTTCGTTAAACTGCATCCGAATCATCCCAGCGCCGACTATATGTATTACCTGCGCGGGTTGATCAATTTCAATGATGATCTCGGTATCCTGGGCTTTTTCAGTGGTCAGGATCTTTCAGAACGTGATCCCAAGGCTGCTGCCGAAGCGTTCGTGTCGTTCAAGGAGCTGGCGACGCGTTTTCCGGAAAGCAAATATACGCCGGACGCCGTGCAGCGCATGAATTATCTGGTCAATGCGCTGGCTTCCCATGAGGTGCATGTGGCGCGCTACTACATGAAACGCAAGGCTTATGTGGCTGCAGCCAATCGTACGCAGTACGCCCTGAAAACCTATCCCGGTGCGCCGGCGAATGAAGAGGGCCTGGTCATCATGGTCAAAGCCTATGACGCCATGGGCATGACTACGTTGCGCGACGATGCCGAGCGGGTATTGAAAAAGAATTTTCCCGACAGCGTGTATCTCAAGGGTGGTCCGAACAAGGACATTCCCTGGTGGCAGATCTGGAACTACTGACCCCGCTGGCGTCGGTCAACGCGCAAAACGCCTGACCGCCGCCATCAGTTCAGCCATCGCGGCGTCACCACCATCGGTCTTGACCGCCGCGGCCACACAGCCTTTCGTGTGATCCTCCAGTAATTGCAGTGCGACGGCATCCAGTGCCGAGCGGATGGCCGCAACCTGGGTCAGTACATCCACGCAGTAACGGTCATCCTGGATCATCTGTGCAATGCCGCGTACCTGGCCCTCAACACGGTTCAGGCGTTTCAGCAGTGCCTGCTTGTGCGGCTGGACGATATGGCGTTCGTCGCCGGATGGTGTTGCACAGTGGGCATTAGGCGACTTCATAACCGGCATCACTGATTGCGGTTTTGATGGTTTGCAGATCTACTTTGCCCGATTCGTAAGTCACGATGGCCTGTGCCGGGCTCAGGGTGACCTCGGCGGTGCTGACGCCATCCAGTCCGCCCAGCACGCGCTTGACGCTGGCGACGCAGCCCATGCAGGTCATGCCGCTGACGGCGATGGTTGTGCTTTCCATTTCATATCTCCTTGTTTTTAAATGTAATTCAGTTTTATTTCTGTTGTGGCTTCCAGCGCATGAGCAGCAGCGAGTTGCTGACCACCGAGACTGAACTCATCGCCATTGCGGCGCCGGCAATCACTGGATTGAGCAGTCCGGCGGCGGCCAGCGGTATGCCCAGCACGTTGTAGAAAAAGGCGAAGAACAGGTTCTGTTTGATTTTGCGGAAGGTCGCCCGTGAGAGCTGCACGGCATCCACGGCACTGAGCAGGTCGCTGCGCATCAGGGTGACGTCGGCAGCGTGTAATGCAACGTCAGAGCCGGCGCCGATCGCAAAGCTGACCTGTGCTGCGGCCAGTGCGGGCGCGTCATTGACGCCATCGCCGATCATGCCGACACGGCGGCCCTGCTGCTGCAGCGTGTGGATGACTCGCGCCTTGTCGCGCGGGAGCATTTCTGCTTCAAAGCGTTTGATGCCGGCCTCACGTGCAATATGTTCTGCGGTGCGGAGGTTGTCGCCGGTGAGCATGATGACTTCGATGCCCAGGGACTGCAGCGCCGCTACAGCTTTTGCAGAAGTCGGGCGCAGTGGATCGGTAATCGCGATCAGACCCATTGCGCGGCCGTCATGGGCAACTGCGATGACTGTCTTGCCTTCATCCTGCAATCGCGCGATTGCAGCGTCATGAAGGGCGATACCTTCTTCTGCAATAAATCGCGGTGAACCGAGCAGGGCAGGGGTGCCGTCGAGCATCGCCTGCACGCCCTTGCCGGTAACTGCTGTGAAATCCTTGACTGCAGCAGGCGCGATATCGCGGCTTTGCGCATGTTCAAGCACTGCACGAGCCAGCGGATGTTCGGAACCTGCTTCGAGCGCGGCAGCAACAGCGAGCAATGCGTTTTCAGAGGTGTCGCCAAGGACCAGCAGATCCGTAACCGCCGGCTTGCCCTGCGTCAGCGTGCCGGTTTTGTCGAGAACCAGTGTGTCGATATGCCCGGCGAGTTCAAGCGCTTCGGCGTTCTTGATCAATACGCCGGCTTGCGCGCCGGCACCGCTGCCGACCATGATTGCTGTCGGCGTTGCGAGGCCCAGTGCGCAGGGGCAGGCGATGACCAGTACGGCAACCGCCGGCACCAGTGCGTCAGCGAACGAGCCGCCGAACCACCACCAGCCGGCAAAGGTGATGACGGCAATGGCAATAACCACGGGTACGAACACGCCGGCAATGACATCGGCCAGCCTTTGTATCGGCGCCTTGGAGCCTTGCGCTTCCTCCACCAGTTTGATGATGCCGGCCAGCGCCGTGTCGGCACCGATGCCGGTGGCGGTGCAGCGGAGCATGCCCTGTGCATTGATGGTCGCGGCATAGACCTTGCTCCCCGCATCCTTGCTGACTGGCAAACTTTCACCGGTCAGCAGCGATTCATCGATGTTGGAACGGCCTTCGATGACCGTGCCATCCACCGGTACCGAGTCTCCGGGGCGCACGATGAAGGTGTCGCCCACACGCAATTGTGCGACCGGGACTTCGGTGAGCACACCATCGCGTTCGACCCGCGCAGTCTGCGGTTGCAGCTTAATCAGGGCTTCAATCGCTGCCGAGGCGCGGGCACGGGCGCGGGATTCGAGCAGTTTGCCGAGGAATACCAGCGTGACAATGCTCACCGCCGCTTCGAAATAGAGATGGCCATCAAGCCCGGCCAGTACCACGGCCGCACTGTAGAAATACGCCATGCTGGTGCCGAGGGCGATCAATACATCCATATTGGCGCCGCCGCCGCGCAGCGCATGCCAGGCGCAGATGTAGAAGCGGCTGCCGATCCAGAATTGCACGGGGGTGGCGATCAGCAATTGCGCCATCGGCGGAAACCATTCGGCATGGTCAGCGCCTGTCAGCATGTAGAGCATCATTGCAAAAAATGGCAGCGTCAGTACTGCCGAGATCGTGAACAGGTGCAGATCGCGGCGATACGCGGCCATGCGTTCGGCTTTGCGTTCCACGTCGCTGTTGGCAGTTGGTTCCTGCGCGTCGTACCCGGCTTTGCGGATTGCAGCGATAAGATCGGCGGGGACAAGAGTCCCCTCAGGATATTCGACGTGTGCTTTTTCGGTTGCGAAATTCACTGCGGCGTGAACATCGGGCAGGCGATTGAGGATCTTTTCAATACGGGTCGCGCAGGCCGCACAGGTCATGCCGGTGACCGGCAAATCGATCACGGCAGCCTTGGTGTTGGATGTCAGTACTTGGTTCATTCCTTCAATATACCCCAGTGGGGTATAATTTTACAAGGGCGATGACGTGCCGCCAATGTTGTTAGCGTTCGCGGATATTGGTAATTATTAATAAAAACATATAGTTATTGATTATCTTGCGTTGGCGCGGCATTGCGCCGCTGATACCTCCTTGATTGCCAGCGTGGCCGAACCGCGCCCGAACACATTGGTTGAGCGCAAAAAAACAGCGCCCGGTATGGGCGCTGTTTTTGCGGAGCGTAGCGGTTCAGCCGTCGGTGAGCGTGCCGTTGACCACGCGCACCTTGTTGCCGGTCTGGAAAGACGGCTGCGCGTCATATGGAAATGTCCGGACAGTGCCGTCGTCCATTTTTACCGTCACTTCATAGAGCGTTGAAGATTTCATGTTTTTTTCGACTTGATGACCGGCGAATGCACCGCCCGCTGCACCAGCAACGGTTGCAATTTTTTTGCCGGTACCGCCACCGATCTGGTGGCCGAGCAGGCCGCCCACCACACCGCCGGCTACGGCGCCCAGGCCTGAGCCTTCGCCCTGCTGTTTGATGGCATTGACACTGGTAACGACACCGCAGGTCGTGCAAACCGGAGCAGGTTTGGCCTGTTCCGGCGGTATTGCGGCGGGCTGAACTGCAGGCTGCGCAGCAGGTTTTACCGCGGGTGCGCTGGCCTGTTTTACCGGAGCTTTAGGTTTCGGGACGGGCGGTGCCTCAGCCTTGGTCTTGCTTTCGTTATCGGATTTGGTTTCAGTTATTGTTGGTGCAGTCGCCGGCGTTGTTGTGACCAGCGCCGATTCGTTGGTCTTGGATGACGAATTAGGTATCACGCCGGTCATGACGCCGATGCCGACCACGCTGAACAGCGTGACTGAAACAGCGGCGATGGCGATAAGCGGATTGATTTTTTTTACTTCTTGCATGGCAGTCCTCCTTGTTGTGCAGGAACGTGGTTATATCCTACTGCGTAGCCGTGGCCAGTCGTATGCTAAATGTCACACCGTTACAAAGCGTTACATCGCAGGAGCAGCGTTATTCATGCAGAACGCCGCTGTTTGACCGTTAACCCCGCAATTCGATACGGTCGCCGAATTGCGCCAGAGCTTCCGGATTGGCCAGTGCTTCGAGATTTTTGACCGGCTGGCCGTGAACAATGTTTCGCACGGCGAGTTCGACGATCTTGCCGCTTTTGGTGCGCGGGATGTCGGTGACCTGCACCACCACGGCCGGAACATGGCGCGGTGTGGTGTTGTCGCGGATCTGGCGTTTGATGCGTTCGCTTAATTCCGCATCCAGTGTCATCTCGTCACGCAATCGGACAAAGAGCACCACTCGCACATCGTTGGGTTGCTGTGGTGGCCAATCCTGGCCAATGGCAAGGCTTTCAACGACTTCATCGAGGCGTTCGACCTGGCGGTAGATTTCGGCGGTGCCGATGCGTACGCCGCCCGGGTTGAGTACTGCATCCGACCGGCCGAAGATCATCAGGCCGTCATGTTCCGTCAGTTCGACATAGTCGCCGTGGTGCCAGATGCCGGGATAACGTTCGAAATAGGCGGCGCGGTATTTGCTGCCGTCCGCATCATTCCAGAAGCCCACGGGCATCGAAGGGAAGGGCGCGGTACAGACAAGTTCGCCTTTCTCGCCACGCACGGATTGGCCTTCGTCATTCCAGACTTCCACTTTCATGCCGAGGCCGCGGCATTGCAGTTCGCCGCGCCACACCGGCAGGATCGGGCAGCCCAGAGCAAAACAGGAAATGATGTCGGTGCCGCCGGAGATGGATGCCAGTTGCAGGTCGGCCTTGATGCTGCGATAGACGTAATCAAAACTCTCAGGCACCAGCGGTGAGCCGGTGGAGAGCAGTGCGCGCAGGGATGACAGGTCATGGGTCTTGCCCGGTTCCATGCGCAGCTTCGCCAACGCGTCGATGTACTTGGCGGAAGTGCCGAACACGGATATTTTTTCTTCGGCGGCGTAATCCCACAGCACGCTGCCTTTGCCGACAAACGGCGAGCCGTCGTAGAGCATCAGCGTGGCGCCTGCGGCGAGTCCCGACACCAGCCAGTTCCACATCATCCAGCCGCAGGTGGTGAAATAAAACACACGGTCGCCACTGCGGATGTCGGTGTGCAGCACGTGCTCTTTCAGATGCTGCAGCAGTGTGCCGCCAGCACCGTGGACGATGCATTTCGGCACGCCGGTGGTGCCCGACGAATACATGATGAACAGCGGATGGTCGAAGGGCAGTTGCTCGAATTCCAGCGGACGTGCTTTGAACGGCGCCATGAATTCATGCACGCTGTTTGCATTCGGCAGGCCAGACAGGTCGGGGTTGGCGCAGGTGTAAGGGACGATGACCAGTATTTCGACGCTCGGCAACTGCGCCATGATTTCGCGCAGCCGCGGCAAGTTGTCGATGGTGTGCCGATTGTAGAAATAACCATCTGCAGCAAACAGGATGCGCGGGCCGATCTGGCCGAAGCGATCGACCACGCCCTGCACGCCGAAATCGGGGGAGCAGGATGACCATACGGCGCCGAGGCTGGCCGCTGCGAGCATGGCGATGACTGTGCCCGGCAGATTGGGCATGTAACCGGCGACACGGTCTCCCGGTTGAATGCCGGCGGCGTGCAGCGCCTGCGCGAGGCGCGATACCTCATGCCGGAGTTCGCGGAAGCTGATGCTGCTTTTGACCTGGTTTTCACCACGGAAGACGATGGCGGTTTCATCGCCGTCGCGCCTCAGCAGATTTTCAGCGTAATTCAGGCGGGCTTCGGGAAACCAGCGCGCGCCGGGCATTTGCTGCGGATGTTCCAGTGCCGCTGTGCCGCGCTGGCTGCTGATGACGGCGCAGAAATCCCAAACGGACTGCCAGAAGGCCTCCGGTTGCTGAATCGACCAGTCATACAAACCGGCGTAGTGATGAAGTGAGGGGCCGCCGTTTTGCGCGATGTGGCGCATGAACGCGGTCAGATTGGCGGATTCAATCTGTTGCGGGCTGGGTTGCCACAGCGGTTTGTTCAAAACAGTTCCTTCTACTTCATTCCGGTGACGCAATGAGGCGGTGGCTTATTCCGGACGCATATGCGGGAACAGGATCACGTCGCGGATCGACGGGCTGTCGGTCAGCAACATGACCAGACGATCAATGCCGATGCCGGCACCGCCGGTCGGGGGCAGGCCGTATTCCAGCGCGCGGATGTAATCGGCGTCGTAGTGCATGGCCTCATGGTCGCCGGCTTCCTTTTGTTTGACCTGCTCGAGGAAGCGCGCGGCCTGGTCTTCGGGGTCGTTCAGCTCGGAGAAGCCGTTGGCGATTTCGCGGCCGGCGATGAACAGTTCAAAGCGTTCGGTGATCTCCGGATTGGCATCGCTGCGGCGCGCCAGCGGCGAGACTTCTGCCGGGTAGTCGATGATGTAGGTCGGGTCGAACAGCTGGGATTCCGCGGTGGCTTCGAACAGCGTCAGTTGCAGGCCGCCGAGTCCATCGCTTTCGCGGAATGCAACTTTCATGGCATTGAGCCGGTTAACGATGCGGTTGCGGTCGCTGAGTTCTTCGTCGGTGATGTCCGGACGGTATTTGCGGATCGCACCGGTAATGGTCAATCGCTCAAAAGGCTTGGCGAAGTCGATGGTCTTGCCCTGATAAGTGACCAGTGCGCTGCCGGTGACCAGTTCCGCGGCGCGGCGCATCATGCCTTCGATGAAGGTCATCAGTTGTTCGTAGCGCCAGTAGGCAGCATAAAACTC
>CAMAYE010000140.1 GCA_945862135.1 Bordetella parapertussis | reverse complement strand
CGGCGAACAGGTGCCGAAATTCCATGACGATGCATTGATGGTGGTGCGTGCCGGCGGGGCTGCCGGGTTGTTCTCCGCAATCTTGCCGGGTTGGCTGGCGGGGCGCGCGCGTGCAGAGTTGCAACCAGTTACGCGTGAAATTAGTGAGTGATTTTTACCGCCAAGGCGCGAAGAGCGCCAAGAAGTGCAACAACACTTGAAAATCAGAGATAACGAAAATCCTCTGGTAACCATGCAGCTAACAGGCAATCTGCTTTTAGTTATGGATTTTGATTTTCCTAGGCGCTCTTGGCGCCTTGGCGGTAAAACGCTTTTACAAAAGGAGTTCCCATGAACTGGATGCGTGATCCAACAGCGGAAACTGAATCGGTAATGCGCGCACGGCGTGCGCCGCCGCCGTCGCTGGACGGCCTGACTGTGGGGCTGTTCGATATCGGTAAGACGCGCAGCGATGAATTCCTCAACCAAATCGAAAAACGCATGGGTGAGCGCGGCATCAAGACCAAACGTTTCGGCAAGCCGACCAATGCCAAGGTGGCATCGAAGGACATTGTCGACAAGGTGGTCAGTGAAGCCGATGTGGTGCTGATCGGGTTATCCGATTGAGGCTCATGCACGTCGTGCAGTCTGCACGACCTCATGACCTTCGATCAGCGTGGATTGCCCGGCGTGTCGATCGTGACCACGGAGTTTCGTGATGCGATCACGGTGCAGAGCCGGGCGCTGGGTTTTGAGCCGGCGGTGGTGTATGTTCCCCATCCCGTGCAGAACCGTACGGCGGATGAGTTGGCTGCCGTGGCGGATGCGGCGATGGATCAGGCGCTGGCCTGCCTGACGCAGAAGAGTTAAAATATAAATATAATCAAATACTTATAACAATCCGCCTCCAGAGCAATTCCTGCTGGCGATCGTGTAACCAACCTTGGAATAACAATGAAGATCTTGGTTTATGGCGCTGGCGCCATCGGTGGTTTTTTTGGCGGGCGGCTGACGGTCGCTGGTGAGGACGTGACGCTGGTGGCGCGCGGCGCGCAATATGACGCGCTGGCCCATCGCGGCCTGATTCTTGAGGGCCCGAAAAGCGGCATGCCCGATCCGATCAAGGTGCGCGTGTGCAAGCCGGGCGAGGAGAAGGGCCCTTACGACGTGGTGTTTGTGACGCTGAAGTCACAGCAGATTGCGCCGGTGGCGCAGCATCTGCGCGGTTTGGTGAAGAAAGACGGTGTGCTGGTATTTCCGCAGAACGGCATCCCGTGGTGGTATTTCCAGGGCGTGCCGTCGAAGTTCAAGGATGCGCAGCTGAAATCGCTGGATCCGGATGGCGTGCTCGCGCGCACGTTCGAGCCGCAGATGATCATCGGCGGCACTGCGCTGAAACCCTCCGATCTGGTTGCGCCCGGACATATCCGTGTTCCGGACGGTGATACCGATGCGCTGGTCATCGGTGAAATCGATAACTCGGTGACGCCGCGCGTTCAGGCCATTGCCAACCTCGCCACCCGCGCCGGCTGGACCGGCAAGGTGTCGAACGATGTGCGACTGGTCAAGTGGACCAAGCTGTTGTCGAACGCGGTATGGAATCCGCTGGGCGCGATCACCCAGTCCACCGCGCGCGAAGTTGCCGAGTTTGCCGGCTCCAAACCGCTGGCGGTGGCGATGATGCGCGAAGTGATGGCGGTGGCCAATGCCGTCGGCACGAAGATTGACGTGGATGTCGAGGCGCGGGTGGCCGATGCAGCCAAACGCGCATCGCTGCCGACGTCGACGCTGCAGGATGTCCGCGCCGGTCGTCCGCTGGAAATGGATGCCATCGTCAATGCAGTGATCGAACTCGGACAGATGACCGGAGTGCCGACGCCTTCGCTGCAGGTGGTCGCAGCCTGCGTCAATCTGCTCAATCGCCGCATCACCGATGACGGGGTGGCGATCAGGCCGGTCAAACGCGCTTAACGCATTGCCCGGCGCATTTCGGCTTAGAACAGCGTATCGATATGCGCGGCCATGCGCTTGCGCATCGCCGCATCCGGCAGCAGGCCGCGGCCGGCATCGAGATTGTCGAGCATGTATTCGACCTTGTCGGTGCCCGGAATCACTGCGTTGACGGCGCTGTGACCCAGCAGATACTTCAGGAAAAACTGGCCCCAAGTCACGGCGCCGAATTTCTTGGCAAAGTCAGGCAGGTTCTTGCCGCGCACGGCGCCGAACAGGCGGTTGCGGGCGAAGGGCAGATTGCACAGCACCGCAGTGCCGGTGTCTGCGGCGGCGGCGAGCAGCCGGTCTTCGACGCTGCGTTCGGCCATTGAATAATTGACCTGGATGAAGTCGATTTTTTCCTGCTGCATGATTTCGATCAGGCGGTCGTTGGCGCGTTCCTGATTCTGCGAGTGGGTGACGCCGATGTAACGGAAGTGCCCTTGCTGTTTCCATTCGCGCACGATTGCCAGTTGCGAGGCGACCATGCCGCGATCGAGGAAGCCGACGTTGTGCATCTGCATCAGATCAAACTTGGGTGAGCGCAGGCGTTGTTGTGATTCCTTCATCTGCGCGACGAAGGCGATGTTGTCGTTGGAGCGCACTTTTGTGGCGAGGAATACCTTGTCGCGCACTTTCATTTCTGCGAGCAGGTCGCCGACCACCGACTCCGCGGAACCGTAGGAGGGGGCGGTATCGATCAATCGAGCGCCGCCCGCGAGGAAGGTGTTGATGACCTTGACGCGCTCGGCGCGTTGCGCCACGTCGTTGTGGATATCAAAAATGATCGCGGTGCCGAGTCCGATCACCGGCAGCATTTCTTTGCTCTTCGGAATGGCGCGAGTGATCAATGGTTTGGCTGCACTCTGCGCCAGTGACAGGCCGGGCAGTGTGCTGGCGGCCATGCCTGCAGCCAGCGCCAACATTTCGCGGCGCGTATATAAGTTATTGATTTTGTTCATTATTTTTTCTCATGACGATTTCGGTTGTTGAGTGTCGATGGTGCGTTTTTCGTGGCTGCAGCCCAGCGCCAGCGCCAGTGCGAACCAGCCGATCGCAACCGGTACTGTGGCCATCGAGATGGCATTGAGTTCCATGCCGAGGCCGCGCAGCGCGTGGAACAGCCAGCCGCTGGCGGCATCGCCGCCGCGGAACACCACGTTGTCGATCACGTACTTGGCTTTGTATTTTTCTTCTCGGCTGACCACAGTGAACAACACTTCGCGCGCGGGGTTGGAGATTGCGAAATTGGCTGCGCGTTGCAACGCCTGGAAAGCGATCACCACCCACAGCATCGGTGTCAGTGCCAGCATCAAGAATCCACCTGCAAATACCAGCGGCAGGAATGCCGCGGCGGGTCCCGCGCCGAAACGGCGGATCAGTTTGCCGGTGGCGAGGAACTGCACGGTGATGGTCAGCAGACTCACCGCAAGATCAATCTGCGCGAATATCGCAGTGCGTTTGTTGGGGTCGTCGGTCAGCGCCGAAACAATGCTCGCCTGCTGGAAGTAGAGAAAGGTTCCGGCGAGCGACAGCAGTGCAACCCACAAGGCAATGCCGGCGAGATAGGGTGAGCGCGCGACCATCAGCAATCCTGCGATCCAGCTGCCGCCGAGCGCTGACTCTCGCGGTGCCGTGACATTCGATGACTGAATTTCTGTCTTCAAGGTTTGTGCCGCGGATTCAAGTCGCATCGCGCACAACACCGCAAACTCCAGCAGCAGCGCGGCAATCAGCAGCAGATTGGCGCGGCCGATGGGTTCGGCCAGCCACACTGCGATGGTCGGGCCGAGCAGCGCACCGGCGGAACCGCCAGCGGCGATGAAGCCGAACAGGCGTTTGCCCTGTTCTGAAGCGAACAGGTCGGACATGAAGGACCAGAACACCGATACCGCAAACAGGTTGAACACGCTGATCCAGACAAAAAATACCTTGGCGGTGTCGGTGATCGCGATCTTGAAGGTCAGCAGCAGCCAGAAGACGAGGATGTTGGCGACGAAGAAGTGGTAGACCAGTGGAATGAAGCGGCGGCGCGGGATGCGCGCGACCATTGCGCCGAATACCGGCACGACCGCGAGCATCACAAAAAATGTTGCGGTGAACAGCCAGGGCAGGTTTCTGACGCCGCCGGCGATGCCCATTTCGTCGCGCACCGGACGCAGCACGTAATAGGCGGCGAGCAGGAAAAAGAAATAGGCGAATGACCACAGCAGCGCCCGCACCTCGGTGGGGCGCACGGCGACGATCCGGGTCAGCCAGTGTTGTTGCGGAGTGTTTTCCAAGGCTGCTTCGGCCACCTGCGGGATGGGTGGCTATGGGTTGAATTCAATACGGAATTCCGATCTTCGTGAGCTGGTTTCGAGTCTAGCAGAATGCAGTTCAGCGCCGTCGATCCGGGCGGAAAATGCGCTTTAAACCACTTCAGCGGCAGGGGCGCGGGCAATCCGCTGGGTTACAATATGCGGAACAAAAAAGCGCCGCCGGTCGTTTGCCCAAGCGTGCATGTTCCAAGGCCTGCCCCCCCCAAGAGGAGAAGATTATGCGTGTCCTGCAACTGGTATTGCGTGGTATTGCATTGGTGGTTCTGTCGGCGGTTGCCGGCATGGCCCAGGCACAGAATTTCCCGGCGAAGCCCATCCGCGTCATTGTTCCTTTCGGCGCCGGCGGGCCTGCAGACGTCTACGCGCGGTACCTGGCGCAGCAATTGCAACAGCCTTTGGGGCAGAACGTCATTATCGAGAACCGTCCCGGCGCCGGCTCCATTATCGGCACCGACGTGGTGGCCAAATCACCGGGCGACGGCTACACCCTGTTGCTGATGTCGAATACGCATACCGTCAACGAATCACTGATCCCGAAAAAGCCGTTTGCGCTGATGAAGGATTTTGCGCCCGTGGCGCCGATCAATTATTCCGATCTGATCCTCGTCGTCCACCCCTCGCTCCCGGTTCGCAGTGTTGGCGAACTGGTCAAGCTCGCCAAGGCCAAGGACAAGGGCCTCAACTACGCGTCTTCGGGCAACGGCACGCCGTACCACATGGCTGGAGAATATTTCAAGGCGCTGAGCAAGACTGATATCGTGCACGTGCCGCACAAAGGAAGTGGTGAAGCGCGCACCAGCGTGCTGAGTGGTCAGGTCGAGATGATGTTTGACGCAGTGACGACGATGACCGTGCATGCCAAGGCCGGAAAGGTCCGCGCGCTGGCCACGACGGGGCAGAAGCGCTCCAAAGTCACGCCGGAACTGCCGACGGTTTCGGAGGCCGGTGTAAAAGGTTATGAAGCGACGATCTGGCTGGGTATGATGGCGCCGGCACAGACGCCGCGGCCGGTACTGGAACGCCTGAACGGGGAAATCACCAAGGTCACCACGCGTGCGGATACCGCGGCGAACTGGGACAAGCAGGGCGCGGTGGCTCTGGTCATGACGGTGCCGGAGTTCGAAAAGTATCTCAACCAGGACATCACCAAATGGGCGCAAGTGGTCAAGGTGTCCGGTGCCAAGCCCGATTGAGCAGTATTCAATGATTTCGTCTTGGTTGCGATGGCGGTTTTAAATAAATTACGAGGAGTGAACTGAATGCGTCTGGTTACTTTTTCCGATGCCCAGGGTGTACGCATTGGCGTGCATGAGCAGGAATCCAACACGATTGTCGATCTCTCGGCATCAACCCGCTTGCCGAAGGAAATGACCGCGTTTGTTGCGCTGGGCAAAAAAGGCCTGTCGCGCGCGCGTAAGGCGGTGAAAAGCGGCGAAGGGCGGATTCCGGTCGGCAGCGTCAAGCTGCTTGCGCCGTTCCCGCGCCCGGCAAAAAATATCCTTTGCGTCGGCAAGAACTATCACGACCACGCCAAGGAATTTCACAACAGCGGTTTTGATGCCAGCGCCGGCAAGGATGCGATTCCCGAAGTGCCGATCATGTTCACCAAATGGCCGAACTCGGTGATCGGACCGGGCGTGGCTATTCCCAGCGCCAACGACTACACCAATTCCGTTGACTATGAGGGTGAGCTGACGGTGGTGATCGGCGAGGGCGGACGCAACATTTCGCAGAAAGACGCCTACAAGCATGTTTACGGTTACACCATCATCAATGACGTGACTGCGCGCACGCTGCAGAACCGCCACAAGCAGTGGTTCCTCGGCAAGAGCATTGACGGGTTCTGCCCGATGGGTCCGTGCATCGTGACCTCCGATGACATCAAGGACGTGACCCAGTTGAAGCTGATTACCAAGGTCAATGGCGAGATCCGCCAGAACGCTTTTGTCAGCCAGCTGATATTCGACATTCCGCGGCTGATCGAGGATCTGTCGAAAGTGATGACGCTGGAGCCGGGCGACCTCATTGCCACGGGCACCTGCGCCGGTGTCGGCATCGGTTTCAATCCGCCGAAATACCTCAAGCCCGGCGACCATGTTGCCATCACCATCGAGCCGATCGGCACTCTCGAAAATCCGGTGGCCTGATGCAATTCGTCCGTTACGAACGTAATGGCGCGCTGCGGCTGGGTGCGCTGGATGGCAACGACGTGGTTGATCTGCTGGATGCAGCGCCCAATGGCACGGCGCCGCAGATGCTGGCTGCTTTTTCCGACATGACGCTACTGATTGCTGCGGGTGCTGCGGGTCTTGAAATCGTTCGCAAGGCGGTGAAAGGTGCAACCGCGGCGACGCGAACACCGCTGGCCAAGATCCGGCTGCGTGCGCCGATCGCGCCGTCGCTGATCCTGTGCAGCGGCGAGAACTATTGGGATCATCGCGAAGAAAAGCCCGAGGTCACGCGCAAGGACCCGGAGTTTTTCCTGAAGACGGGGCTCGGTGTGATTGGTGCTGGTGATGACATCATTCGCGACGAACGTGTGACAAAGAAGCTTGATTACGAAACCGAGATGCTGATCATCATCGGCAAGGCTGGCCGGCATATTCCGGCGGCACGCGCGCATGAACACATTTATGGTTATTCGGTGATGAATGATGTCACCGCGCGCGACCGTCAGGTCACGCTGCGACCCGATGGTTCGTCGGTTTACAACCTCGGCCCGGGCAAGAATTTCGATACCTGCGCGCCCATCGGGCCTGCCATAGTCACTGCAGATGAAATCGCCGATCCACAGAACCTGATGCTGCGTACTTATGTGAACGGCGAGCTGCGCCAGAGCAACACCACGGGCAAGATGATCTGGACCTGTGCGCAGCTGGTGGAATTCTTTTCGACCTTCGTGACCTTGCAGCCTGGCGTGATCATTTCGACCGGCACGCCCGGCGGCACGGCCTGGGGCAGCGACGCCGAACTCGGCGGCAAGAAGCCGATGCGCAAGGATGTGGTGACGGCGACGGGTTATCTGCAGCCGGGCGACGAAGTGGTATGTGAGATTGAAGGAGTGGGTCGGCTGGTCAACCGGGTCGTTGCTGCCTGATCCGGCATAAATCCAATTACGAGGAGAGCATCATGATGATTAAACGCATCGTTTTTTTGGCAATGGCGGCATTCGCTGCAGTCAACGCCCAGGCGCAGGAAACTTTTCCGAATCGTGCCATCTCGATGGTGGTGCCGTTTCCGCCGGGCGGCGTGGCGGATGTTACCGGTCGCCCGACTGCGATCGCGCTGGAGAAGGCATTGAAACAGCCGGTGTCGATTGCCAATCGTCCCGGCGCCGGCGGTGCGGTTGGCAATGCCGCGGTGGCCAACGCCAAGCCGGATGGCTACACGCTGCTGATGGCGCTGTCGAGCATCACGGTGATTCCCGAGGCTGACAAGCTGTTCAACCGCAAGCCGGCTTACACGCTGGACCAGCTGGCGCCGATTGCGCTGGTTTCCGCTGATCCCGTAATCCTTGTCGTCCATCCGTCGCTGCCGGTGAAAACGGTCAAGGAAGTCATTGCACTGGCGCGCAAACAGCCGGGCGAGCTGTCCTATTCTTCGTCCGGTGTTTACGGCGCGCTGCACATGCCGATGGAAATGTTCCTGCATGCCACGCAATTAAAAATGCGCCATGTGCCGACAACCGGCGGCGGTCCGGCCCTGACGCAACTGCTCGGCGGCCACGTCACCATGAGCGCCGGCGGCCCGGCGGCAATCACCTCGCATGTCAAAGCCGGCAAGCTGCGCCCGATCGTGACCTGGGGCGCGGAGCGGCATCCGAATTACAAAGAGGTGCCGACATTCAAAGAGCAGGGCTACGACATCGTTTATTACATCTGGGCCGGTCTGTTTGCCCCGGCGGCCACGCCTGAACCCGTGCTCAAGGTTTTGCGTGACGGCGTGCGTCAGGCCGTGAATGATGCGGAGTTCAAGAACCAGATGGCCAAGGTGAACTCGCCGATCAAATACCTCGATGCGCCGGACTTTGCGAAATACGTCGAAGCCGATGCCAAACGTCTGGCCGCGGTGGTCAAGATCGTCGGCAAGGTCGGGCCGTAACTTATGGCGGGTGCAAAAGAGGAGGAACTACCCGTCAGCGGTGGATTGCGCAGTGATCAGGTGTCCGGCGTTGTCCTGGTCATGCTGGCGTTGGTGATCATCTGGTTCAACCGGGAGTTTCCGGTCGGTACGCTGGCTGATCCCGGTCCGGGTTATGTGCCCTTGTTGCTGGCCTGCACGATGGCCGGCATCGGTCTGCTGGTGGCCTTCCTCGGCGCGCGTGCCGAAGCGATGTCTGCGATCCGTTGGCCCGAAGCGACCCGTGCGCTGATCATCCTGGCGGCGTGTGTCGCCGCGACTTTCGCGCTTGAACGTATCGGCTATCGCCTGACCACGGCGGCATTCCTGGTGTTTTTTCTGGGCGTCATCGAACGCAAGAAACCGCTGGCGGTCGTGATGGTTTCGGCCGGTTTCAGCCTCGGATCTTTTTATGTTGTTGGTGAATTGCTGAAAGTGCCGTTGCCGCGCGGACCCTGGGGCTTCTGATGCTTGAAACCTTCAACAGCCTGATGATGGGTTTTTCGGTGGCCTTTCAGCCGGAAGTGCTGATGTATGCCTTTTTCGGCTGCATCATCGGCACGCTGGTCGGCATGATGCCTGGACTGGGGCCTCTTGCGGGAATCAGCCTGCTGCTGCCGGCCACCTTCGGTCTCAACCCGATCATCGCCATCGTGCTGCTGGCCGGCGTCTATTACGGCGCGATGTATGGCGGTTCGACGACCTCGATCCTGATGCGCATTCCGGGCGAAGCGGCATCGGTGATGACCTGCGTCGACGGATATGCAATGACGCAGCAGGGGCGTGCCGGCCCGGCGCTGGCCATTGCTGCAATCGGTTCGTTTTTTGCCGGCACCGTCGGCGTGATCGGA
>CAMAYE010000139.1 GCA_945862135.1 Bordetella parapertussis | reverse complement strand
GCCCCGGTGGCACCGACACGGCGTTCCACGCCTCATCCGGCGGTGGGGACTATTCGTGGATCGCGAACGCATCGACGAAAAGCGCTGAATTCGTCGCCAACGCCACGATCCGCGCGATGCTGCAAGGCAAACGCACCGTTGTGCCGGGGCTTTTCAACAGGATTTCGAGCTTTGGCGTGCGATTCCTGTCGCGACGGTTCGCATCACGCGTCGCCGCTCATGTGCTCGGCAGGCCCCGAGTGCCCCTGCCGACGCGAAACCCGATCTAGCAACTCTCTCGAACAAACTGAAACAGGACCTGTCATGAAAGCCTTTGTCGTTGAACGTTACGGAAAGAAAGAACAGCTGCGCCTCGCCGAAATGCCCGACCCGGAACCGGGCGAGCACGATGTGTTGATACAGGTTCACGCTACGGCCGTGAACCTGCTGGATGCCAAGGTTCGAAACGGCGAATTCAAGCTCATCCTGCCGTACCGCACGCCCTTCATCCTGGGACACGACGTCGCCGGCGTCGTGGTCCGTGTCGGATCGCGCGTGACCCAGTTCAAGGTGGGCGACGAGGTCTACGCGCGGCCCGACGACTTCCGCATCGGCACCTTTGCTGAGCTGATCGCCGTCCGCGAAGACTCTGTCGCGATCAAACCCGGGAACATCACCATGGAAGAGGCCGCGTCCCTGCCCCTGGTGGGCCTGACAGCGTGGCAGGCCCTGGTCGAGAAGTTCGCGCTCAAGAAGGGCCAGAAGGTGTTCATCCAGGCGGGCTCGGGAGGCGTAGGCACCTTTGCGATCCAGCTGGCTAAGTATCTTGGCGCGACCGTGGCCACCACCACCAGCGCCGGCAACGCAGCCCTCGCGCGAAGCCTGGGCGCCGATGTGATCGTGGACTACCGGAGCGATGACTTTGAAGACCGCCTGCAAGGCTACGACCTAGTGCTGAACAGCCAGGACGGCAAGACCCTGACGAAGTCACTGCGCGTGCTGAAATCCGGCGGCGCGCTGATCTCGATCTCCGGCCCACCCGATCCCGCGTTTGCCGAAGAGATCAAGTCACCGTGGGTGGTGAAGCAGGTGATGCGCGCGCTGAGCTTCGGCACCCGCAGGCGAGCCGCGCAACTCAAGGTCCACTACGACTTTCTCTTCATGAAGGCCAGCGGAAGCCAGTTGCGGCAGATCACGTCGCTGGTCGAATCGGGCGCCGTCCGCCCGGTGGTCGACAGGGTGTTCCCCTTTGAATCCACCAACGATGCGTTGGCCTACGTCGAGAGCGGGCGAGCCAAGGGCAAGGTCGTCATCAAGGTGCGCTGATTCGTCGCACCCTCATTTCATCACTATCTGGAGCCCCCCATGAACATCGAGAATTCTGTTGCCCTGATAACCGGCGCCAATCGCGGCATCGGCCTGGCCTTTGCGCGCGAACTGCTGAATCGTGGCGCCCGCAAGGTGTACGCCACCGCACGCGATCCCGCCTCCGTGACGTTGCCGGGTGTCGAGGTGCTGAAGCTTGACGTCACACGGAGCGCGGACGCCTCCGCCGCGGCGGCGCTGGCCACAGACGTCACCCTGGTGATCAACAATGCGGGCATTGCCCAGCCGGGTGGCTTCCTGGCCCAGGACAGTGACGCGATTGCCCGCCGCATCTTCGAGACCAACTTCTTTGGCGTGCTGAACGTGAGCAAGGGCTTTGCGCCGGTGCTCAGGGCCAACGGCGGTGGCGCGCTGCTCAACGTGCTGTCTGTCGCGTCCTGGGTGAGCGCTGGCGGCCTTGCTGCCTATTCGGCCAGCAAGGCGGCTGCCTGGTCGCTGACAAACGCGCTGCGCCACGAGCTGGCCGAGCAGAAGACCCAGGTGCTGGGTCTGCACATGGCATATGTCGACACCGATCTGACCCGGGGGTTCGAGGTTCCCAAGAGCAGCGCCGAAGACATCGTGAAACGCGCGCTCGACGGACTGGCTGCGGGCGCGGATGAGGTGCTGGCGGATGTCCTCACCAAGCAGATCCGGCAGGGCCTGACGGCACCGCGACCGGTCTATCTCTCTCAGGCCTGACAGGTTCAACCGCGGGCCATCGCGGATAGGAAATTCAAAGGGCCCCTTCCGCACAGCCAACTTCGCCGAACCGGCCTTATGGTGAGTCCGAGACTGCCGCCCAAAGCCTGCTCAAGTTTTGACCAATTCTTCCCGGAATCCTGGCGCTGCAATTGCGGGCGTATTGGCGCACGATGCTGCGTGCACCCCTCACTCCCACTCGATGGTCGCCGGGGGTTTTCCTGAAATGTCGTATACCACTCGATTGATTCCCCGCACCTCGTTGATGATGCGGTTGGAGACCTTCCCGAGCAGGTTGTAGGGCAATTCCGCCCAGTGCGCCGTCATGAAATCGGTGGTCTGCACAGCACGCAGTGCCACGACATATTCGTATGTGCGTCCATCCCCCATGACACCGACGGACTTCACTGGCAGGAACACGGCGAATGCCTGTGCTGTTTTGTCATACCAGCCCGCGGCGCGCAGTTCTTCAATGAAAATTGCGTCAGCTTCACGCAGAAGGTTCGCGTACTGCGCCTTCACTTCGCCGAGTATGCGCACACCCAGCCCGGGCCCCGGGAACGGATGGCGGAACACCATATCGCGCGGCAGGCCCAGGGCAAGCCCAAGTTCACGGACCTCGTCCTTGAACAATTCACGCAGCGGCTCCAGCAGTTTCAAGTGCAGCGTGTCCGGCAGACCACCAACGTTGTGATGTGACTTGATGGTGTGTGCTTTTTTGGTCTTGGCGCCGGCAGATTCGATCACATCGGGATAAATCGTGCCCTGCGCCAGCCATTTGGCATTCGGCAGTTTCGCCGACTCGGCCTGAAACACTTCGACAAATTCACGTCCGATGATTTTGCGCTTTTGCTCCGGATCGGTCACGCCGGCGAGATGTCCCATGAACTGCTCGCGCGCATCAACATGGATCACTTTGACGCCCAGATTGCGTCCGAAGGTCTCCATGACCTGCTGCGCTTCATTGAGCCGCAACAAGCCGTTGTCTACGAATACGCAGGTCAGCTGTTTGCCGATGGCGCGATGAATGAGTGCTGCTGCGACGGATGAATCAACGCCCCCCGACAGGCCGAGGATCACCTCTTCATCACCGACATCGCGACGGATGCGTGCCACGGCCTCATCCACATAGCTCGGCATGCTCCAGTCGCCGGCAAGCCGGCAGATACCCAGCACAAAACGCTCAATCAGTGCTTTACCCTGCAGCGTATGTGTTACCTCTGGATGAAACTGTACTGCATAGAACCGGCGGTCTTCATCAGCCATGCCGGCAATAGGACAGGTCGGGTTGCTGGCCATGAGCTTGAAACCCGCGGGCATTTCAATGACCTTGTCGCCGTGGCTCATCCATACATCGAGCAGGCCGTGACCGTCTGCATTGGCTCTATCCTGGATATCCTTCAAAAGCGTCGTATGGCCGTGCGCCCGCACTTCGGCGTAACCGAATTCGCGTACCTTTCCGCTCTCAACCTTGCCGCCCAACTGGTCGGCCATGGTTTGCATGCCGTAACAGATGCCCAGAACCGGTATGCCGAGCTCGAACACCAGGGATGGCGCACGAGGCGTGCTTTCTTCCCATACGGAAGCGGGACCACCGGACAGGATGACGCCGCTTGGTTTGAAGTCGCGAATGAACTGCTCCGAAACGTCGTAGGGGTGCAGTTCACAGTAAACATGCAGTTCGCGTACGCGGCGCGCGATCAGCTGGGTGTATTGCGAGCCGAAATCAAGAATCAGTATTTTTTCGTGTTGCACTTGCAGGCCCGGATGGCAGGTTCAGGAGACGCCGGCGCATGGTGCGCTGGCGGACAGCTCATTCAACGCGATAGTTCGGCGCTTCCTTGACGATCTGCACATCATGCACGTGGGACTCACGGATGCCTGCTGAAGTGATTTCAACAAATTCCGCATCCCGACGTACTGCATCGATGCTCGCACAGCCAAGATAACCCATGCTTGCGCGCAAACCGCCCATCAACTGGTGGATCAGCGGCGCCACGCCGCCTTTGTAGGGCACGCGTCCTTCAACACCTTCCGGAACCAGCTTCTCGGTATCTAGTTCGTCGTGTTCCTGGAAATACCGGTCAGCCGAACCTTGTTGCATGGCACCCAGAGAGCCCATGCCGCGATACGACTTGTAGGAACGCCCCTGGAAGAGTTCAATTTCGCCGGGTGATTCTTCAGTCCCTGCAAAAAGGCTGCCGACCATGACTGCGTATGCACCTGCGGCGATCGCCTTGGCAATATCACCGGAATATCGAATACCGCCATCGGCGATCAGCGGGACATCGGTTTTCTGCAGGGCCTTGGCGACATTGTCGACAGCCGTGATTTGCGGTACACCGACACCAGCGACAATGCGCGTGGTGCAGATCGACCCCGGGCCAATACCGACCTTGACGCCATCAACACCATGGTCAACAAGCGCCTTGGCAGCGGAAGCGGTTGCAATGTTGCCGCCGATGACCTGCAGCTTCGGATAAGTCCGTTTCAGCCAGCGCACACGCTTGAGTACGCCTTCCGAGTGTCCATGAGCCGTATCAACGATCACCACATCGACCCCGGCCTCCACCAGCGCTTCCGCACGCTCTTCAGTGCCCTCCCCCACACCGATGGCGGCGCCGACGCGCAGGCGCCCCAGCTTGTCCTTGCAGGCGTTCGGATGTTCGGACGACTTGAGGATGTCTTTTACGGTAATCAAGCCACGGAGTTCAAAATTCCTGTTGACGACCAGCACGCGCTCAAGACGGTGCTTGTGCATTAGCGAGCGGGCTTCCTCGCGGCTTGAACCCTCGCGCACGGTTACCAGACGTGCACGCGGCGTCATGATGTTCTTGACCGGCTGATTCAGTTTGCTTTCGAATCGCAGGTCTCGGTTGGTAACAATGCCGACAACCTTTCCGTCTGCGCCAACAACTGGCAGGCCGGAAATGCGGTGCAACTGAGTGAGCGCCAGAACATCGCGAACGGTCATATCCTGCGTGATGGTGATCGGATCTTTGACGATGCCGCTTTCAAACCGCTTGACTTTGGTGACTTCTGCGGCCTGTGCCTTCGGAGTCATGTTTTTGTGCACGATGCCAATTCCGCCTTCCTGTGCAATGGCAATCGCCAGACGGGATTCGGTGACGGTGTCCATCGCAGCTGCAAGCAGCGGAATGTTCAGGGAAATGCCGCGGGTCAACTTGGTTTTCAGGCTGACTTCCCGGGGCAGGACAGCGGAATGTGCCGGAATCAGCAGCACATCATCGAAAGTCAGGGCTTTCTGCACCACGCGCATGAGATGCGTCCTTCGCAAAGGGCGGATTATAGGCTTTGGGGCGTAAACGGTAAACTGAGCGGGCCGTTATTCCATTGACGGCTGCACGCAAACTGGCTATTTTTGCGGGCAGTCGTCCTGGGTGCGCAGTTGCGTGCCTTTCACTCGACCAAAGACCGGGCTTAGACCATGAAAAACCTGCTTCTCCTGCTTGGCCTTGCAATGCTTCCTGTGGTGTCGCAGGCGCAGATCATGAAATGTGTCGGCGCCGGCGGTCGTGTAGAGTTTGCCGCTGCCTGCCCTCCCGGAACCAAGGCAGAAAATACCGGCATCAGGAATACCCCCGCAGCAGCGCCATCTGCATCATCGAAGTCCTTGTCTGACCGGGATGCGGAATTCCGCAAGCGCCAGCTTGAGCAACTTGAATCCGCAAAAAAATCCGATGAAAAGAACAGGGAGAATGCGGATCGTTCGCAGAATTGTGAAAGTGCCCAAGGTTACCTGCGTAGCCTCCAGGGCGGTATGCGTATTGCCAAAACAGATCCTAAAACCGGGGAACGCATTTATATCGAAGATGCTGACCGCGCTGCAGAAATTGAGCGGGCACAGCGTGCTGTTGAAAGCAACTGCAAATAGCTTCAGTGTTTGGCAGCCCGCTTTAGCCTCGCAACCTTTGGCTCTTCTCGCAAAGGCCTGTAGATCTCCACGCGATCCCCGTGCTTCAGCGCGACATTTCGCGCAGTAACCTTTCCGTATATTCCGACAACCGCAAGCATGATATCGACATCGGGTATTTCCTCACGAATTCCCGATAACTCTAGGGCATCGGATATGGTCGCACCTTCAGAAATCTGAATGTCACGAACGATTTGCCGGTCGGACATGGCATATACAACGGAAATTTTCACGACTGTTCGTAAACCTGATTTGCGCGTTTCAGAAACGCATCCATCATAGTGCCGGCAATGTGGCCGAAAACCGGCCCCACCAGCTTTTCGAGCAAAGAATTGGAGAATTCATAGCTCAGGCGAAAATCAATCCGGCAAGCTTCATTACTCAGCGGCGTGAAAAGCCATTCGCCATCAAGCGACCGGAACGGCCCTTCGATCAGTTGCAAATGCATCTGTTCCGGCGCTTTCTTCTGGTTTTTCGTCGAAAAACTCTGTTTAATTCCCCGGTAATTGATGTGGATCGTGGCATGCGTCACTTCAGGGTCACGAAAGGTGACACTGGTGCCGCTGCACCAAGGTAGGAATCGCGGGTATTGCTCAACGGCTTCAACCAGATCAAACATCTGTTTCGCGCTGAAAGTTACGATGGCGGATCTCGAAACACTGTTCATTTTCAGGTTGTCCGCGTCAAAGTAGCCTGGGCGGTTAGAATACCGTTTGTCATGATTTGAATGCGCAATGAGTATCGTTCAGAACAAAAAGGCGTTTCACGACTATTTTATCGAACAGCGCTTCGAAGCGGGTATTGCGCTTGAAGGCTGGGAGGTAAAGGCGATTCGTGCTGGTCGTGCACAGATCAAGGAAGCCTATGTGATTGTGAGCAATTCCGAGCTGTTTCTGCTCGGTTGCCACATTACTCCCCTGCCAACCGCATCATTGCATGTGCATCCGGATCCGACGCGTACCCGGAAATTGCTGTTGCATACCGAAGAAATCAATCGCTTGATTGGCAGCGTTGAACGTGCGGGCTATACCCTTGTCCCGATTGACCTGCATTATTCAAAAGGGCGAATCAAACTGGAAATCGGTCTTGCCAAAGGTAAGAAACAGCATGACAAACGTGCAACTGAAAAAGAAAAGGAATGGCAGCGTGAACAGCAAAGGCTGTTGCGAACCAAGTAAGGACAAAGAGGGATAACTGGGGTGGCTGATGGGACTCGAACCCACGACAACCGGAATCACAATCCGGGACTCTACCAGCTGAGCTACAGCCACCACTGACCTGCAATAACCGTCTGAGGATACACACCGATTTGTGGCGCGCCCGGCGGGACTCGAACCCACAACCCCCGGCTTAGAAGGCCGGTGCTCTATCCGGTTGAGCTACGGGCACTTTTGGGCCGGCAACCCGAACTTTCCCCGCCGAAACCGAAGGCGCGTAATATACGCCACGCATCCAGCCACCGTCAATTCCATAACCAGCTTTCCTTGCGGAACTTGCTTGCGACAGGTATCAAATTCTGCTATTAAAGCTCTTTTTTTAAGCACATAAAGCCCTCCCCTCATGGCCACTGAAATTCTCAAGAACTATCCCGCCTACAAACCCAAGGGCAAAGAGGAATACATGAATGCGAGGCAACTCGCGCATTTCCGCAAAATGCTCGAGGAAATGAAAAGTGAGCTTTCGCAGGATATTGATCGAACCGTGCACACAATGCAGGACGAAGCCACCATTTTTGCCGATCCCAATGACCGCGCCAGCCAGGAGTCGGACATGTCGCTTGAACTGCGCAACCGGGACCGGGAGCGCAAGCTGATCAAGAAGATCGATGAAACGATTTCTCGTATCATCGCCAAGGAATATGGCTATTGCGACTCCTGCGGTGTCGAAATCGGCCTGAAACGCCTGGAAGCCCGTCCAACGGCTACCCTGTGCATCGACTGCAAGACACTGGATGAAATGCGCGAGCGCCAAGTCGCCAAGTAACTTTTAATCTGCGGTAACAATAACAAAGGGGGCCGAGGCCCCCTTTGTTATTTGAAGTGTCCCCGCTTATTGTGCAGGAGCAGATTCCTGAGCCTCTGCAGCGGCCGCCTTCATCGACAGACGCAGACGACCCTTCTCGTCAGCCTCGATGATCTTGACGCGCACAAGCTGGCCTTCCTTGAGGTGGTCGGCAACGCTGTTGACGCGCTCATTGGCGATCTGCGAGATATGCAGCAAACCGTCACGACCCGGCAGGACGCTGACGATGGCACCAAAATCGAGCAGTTTGAGCACAGTACCTTCGTAAATACGGCCAACCTCGACATCGGCTGTCAGATCCTCAATACGCTTGCGTGCATTCTCACCACCTTCTGACGATACGCAGGCGATAACGACGGTGCCGTCATCCTGAATGTCGATGGTAGTACCGGTTTCTTCGGTAATTGCACGAATGACCGCACCACCCTTGCCGATCACGTCGCGGATTTTCTCCGGCTTGATCTTCATCGTGATCATGCGCGGGGCCCATGCGGACAGTTCGGTGCGCGGCGTGTCGATCGCGGTACGCATTTTTTCCAGGATGTGCAGGCGGCCTTCGCGGGCTTGAACCAGCGCGGCGTGCATGATTTCCTTGGTAATGCCGGTGATCTTGATGTCCATCTGCAGTGCAGTGACGCCGTTTTCGGTGCCGGCAACCTTGAAGTCCATGTCGCCGAGATGATCTTCGTCGCCCAGAATGTCGGACAGTACGGCAAAACGGTTGCCTTCTTTGATCAGGCCCATCGCGATGCCTGCGACCTGTGCCTTCAGCGGAACGCCGGCATCCATCAGTGACAGGCAACCGCCGCAAACCGAGGCCATCGAGCTTGAACCGTTGGATTCGGTAATTTCCGAAACCACGCGGATCGAGTAGGCAAACTCTTCTGCGGTCGGCAGCACCGCGACCAGCGCGCGTTTTGCGAGCCGTCCGTGGCCAATTTCCCGGCGCTTCGGCGAACCGACACGGCCGGTTTCACCGGTCGAGTACGGCGGGAAGTTGTAATGAAGCATGAAGCGGTCGCGGTATTCGCCCTGGAGTGCGTCGATGATCTGCTCATCGCGCGAGGTGCCGAGGGTAGCCACCACGATGGCCTGCGTTTCGCCACGGGTGAACAGCGCTGAACCGTGGGTGCGTGGAAGCACGCCGGTGCGGATGGTGATCGGACGCACGGTGCGGGTATCGCGGCCATCGATGCGCGGCTCACCGTCGAGAATCTGGTTGCGGACGATCTTCGCTTCCAGATTGCCGAGCTCATTCTTGACGTTGTTGATTTGGTCGGGTGTAGCGTCAGCCGGTAGCACCTCAGCAACAACCTTGGCAGTAATTTCCTTGAGGCGGACGGTACGCGCCTGCTTCTGCTTGATCTGGTAGGCCTGGCGCAAATCCGCTTCGGCGGCCTGAACAATGCGCGCAATCAGCGCTTCGTCCTTTTGCGGCTCAGTCCAGTTCCATTCAGGAACACCGATTTCATCGAC
>CAMAYE010000138.1 GCA_945862135.1 Bordetella parapertussis | reverse complement strand
GAAGGCCGTGGGCAAACCACGCCACCGGAATTTCGGTTCCGGTGACTTTTTCACAAGGCTGATGGCAGCCGGATGCATAAGGCTGTTGTTCGGGTGGAATGTCTTCGAGCTGGAAGCTTGAGACCACTGCAGGATGTTTTTCGTCGGTGATATCGACCATCCACAGGAAGGCCGAGGGGTACGGCGGGCAATCGGGCAAACGCACCACGTCCTCATCCGACACCACCAGGAAATCGCGGTTCTTGATCTTGAACGGAATGCGCAATGCGGTATGTGTCGGCCACGGGAACGGCGGGCTCCAGTCCAGCCCCGACACGAACTTCGGTTTGCTCATGTCATCGATGTCGAGGATCACAAAGCCGCCATGCCAGTAGCTGGTGTACAGCCGGTTGCCATAACGCAACGGGTGATGGCATTTGTGCGCCGCACCGCGCCAGGTCGGCGTCTCGCCGCCGGCAATATGTTGTCCCGGCATCCACCAGCGCCCGACCTCCTGCGGCTTCGCCGGATCCTTCAAATCAAGGATCATCACGATATTGCCGAGATAACCGTCCATCGTCGGCGAGATGTAGGCGTAACGGCCGTCAAAATCAAAGCGATGCACCCCGCGCGCATATTCCACACCGGCCTTGTCATCGGTCTGCCACAGCGTGATCAGCTTGGGTTTGGACGGGTTGGAGACGTCGTATATGCCCAGCCCGCCCTGGAAATCGTCCGGCGGCACCTCGCCCTTTGCGTTCTTCGCCGAAATCACCTCCCGGTTGGTCAGCATGATGTCGCCGGACACCCGCACCTTGTGCGAGTGCGTACCGGTGGGCATGTTGATTTCGGAAAGGAACTTCGGATGCTTGGGGTCTTTGACGTCGAAGATCAGCGTGCCATGCGGATTGCGCATGTTGCCGACATAGGCAATGTTGCGTTCAACGACGACCTGCCCGCCGCCGGCGCAATCGGTAAATGACAACGGCTGCATGCCGGCGCTGCAGTTATGCTGGTGGCCTTCGCCACCGCCGGAACGCACATCGACATAGGCGACTTCGCGGATACCCTTGGATTTGCTCATCTTTAAATCCCCTTTGGTGGAATCACTGGATTTCGATCTTGGCAGCCTTGATGACCTTGGCCCATTTCTCGTGTTCACTGCGGATGAAGCGCGCGAATTCCTCGGGCTTGTCGCCAACCGGCACCGTGGCCATGCTCAACAAGCGGTCCTTGACTTCGGGAATCGCCAGCGACTTCACGAGTTCCCGGTTGAGCCGGTCAACGATGGCTTTATTCGTTTTGGCCGGAGCCAGCCAGCCGAACCAGCCGATGACCTCGAAACCGGGATAACCCGATTCTGCAACCGTGGGCAGATCCGGTTCGACCGGTGAACGCTTGGCGCTGGTGATCGCCAGCGCGCGTACCTTGCCGGCCTTGACCTGCGGAGTCGCTGCCAGCGCGATACTGAACAGCGCCTGCGTCTGGCCGGCAATGGTTTCCTGCAGAGCCGGTGCGCCGCCCTTGTATGGCACGTGCACGAACTGCGTGGCGGAGGTCAGGCGAAACAACTCCAGTGCAAGATGGCCCGAGGTACCGTTGCCGGCAGACGCAAATACGAAGCCGCCCTGTTTTGCCTTGATCACGGAGACCAGTTCCGGTACCGACTTCGCCGCCACCGAAGGATGCACGACAAGAATGTTGGGCACGCTGATGCCCTGCGTGATCGGCGCAAAATCCTTGATCGGATCATAGGGCACGTTGCGGTAGAGGCTGGGATTGATTGCCACGCCAGCCGCAACCAGCACGAAGGTGTAGCCATCGGGAACGGCACGCGCTGCCATGTCGTAGGCAATGCCGCCGTTGGCGCCGGGCCGGTTGTCGATGACCACCGTCTGTCCGAGTGCAGTGTTCAGATGCGGACCGACCAGCCGTGCCAGCGTGTCTGCCGGGCCGCCGGGAGGTACCGCAACAATCATCCTGACCGGCTTGTCCGGATATGTCTGTCCCTGGGATATGCCCGGCACCAGCAGCAGGCTGCAGATAACGGCCGCCATCAATCTGTTAATCATGATTCTCCTCCGGCTGTTGTTATGAATATAAATTTTTTTATTTTTTAATTTTTATTTTTGAAAATCATTCAGGCCACAAGTGCACGGTTCTCCGGCACTTTCATGAATGACTCCATGGCATGCCAGAATTTATGGCGATTGATGCCCAGCGTCGCCGCATGTGCCAGGCCTGATACGAATACAAACTGCTTGTCCTTGCTCGGCAACTTGCCAAAGAAATCGAGCAGATCGGGTTCGGCGGCAATGCCATCGTATTCACCCCGAATGATGCAGACCGGGCAGCCGATTTTCACCGGATCAATCACCGGCAGGTTGGCGCACATGTCCAGATAAGTGCCGTTGGGCACGGAATCGCCCAGCGCCATTTCCGCATCAGCCAGCGCATCAGCCGCAATCATCTCCGAGGTGCCCGGCTTGTCGCGGGTAAACATGCTGTGAACAAAAGCGCGATCAACTTTGCGTCGCGGATGGGCACGGTATTCCTCAACCTTCTCCCGGCGTTTGGCCAGTGTCGGTGAACCCGCACCGGTATAAACCAGTGCAGACACCATCAGTCGTTTGACCCGTCCCGGATTCTGCTGTGCATACAAGGCGGCGCGAAGCGCGCCGGACGAACCGCCATACATGTAAACACTGTCGTGCCCGGTTTCGCGCCGGACGATCTCCATCGCCGCCGCAAGATCCTCTGCGCCGGAGGCAATGCCGGAATGGCTGTCGGTACGATCGGAACGGCCATAACCTTCATGGTCCATGGTCCACACGTCATACCCGAGACCAGCAAAATGGTTCATCAGCGAATAGTCGCTGCGTCCCGGAACATCGAGATCGAAACTGTTGCGCCCGGATGCTGAAGAACCATGCACCAGGAACAGCACCGGCGCACCCTGCGCAAGTCCGGCCGCACGTTTGCGATACACATACAGCTTGACACTGCCGCCCTGCGTTTTCTTTTGCACCCAGTAATCAGCACTTTTGATGTCAGACATGCTCTGCTCCGGTAGATTCAGCGAGCGGCGATTATCGCACCGCAGGAACGGCAGTCACAGTGCAGTCCGAATGCTGGTCGCCGTGTAAAATCAGCGCATTCTCACCGCCGGAGCAGGCCATGACCGCACCCGCCTCGAAAATCATCAGTCTTCAGGAACTCGCAGCGCGCATCCCCGATGGTGCCGCGCTTGGCCTGGGTGGCGTGTTTCTGCATCGTGGTCCTTTTGCGCTGGTGCGTGAACTCGTGCGACAGGGCCGGCGCAATCTTGAAATCATCAAGCCCTCCCCCGGCTACGATCTTGATCTGCTTTGTCGTGCCGGTGCAGTGGCGAAGGTACGCGCCGGCATTGTGGCGATGGAAGGCAACTTCGGTCTTGCACGCTGGTACCGCAAGGCCATCGAACGCAAGGAAGCACATCTCGAGGAACATGCCTGAATGACCCTGGTCGCGGGGCTGCGTGCAGCCTCCTTCGGAATCCCGTTCCAGCCGGTCGCCGGCGTACACGGCAGTGAACTCGCGCGCATCAATCAGTGGCAGACCATGCGCGATCCCTACGGCTCTGGCACAGAGGTTTACGTGATTCCCGCGATCCGGCCCGATATTGCCGTCATCCATGCGGCGGAAATCGATGAACAGGGCAATGCCCGCGTATATGGCTCGCCGTTCTGGGACCACCCGCTCACTCGTTCAGCAAAACGCGTATTGGTCACAGCGGAAAAACTGGTATCCACCGACCGGCTGCGCGAACAGCCGGAACTGACTCTGGTGCCGGGGTTCATGGTGGAAGCGGCGGCCGTCGTGAAAGGCGGCGGCTGGCCGGGCTCGATGCATCCCGAATATGAGATCGACTATCCTGCGGTCCAGCGTTACATGGAGGACGCGCCGGGGGTACTGGAACACCATCTTGCGGAAGCGCCGGAAGTGGTCAGCGCTTCACCCGCCCAACCCAGAATCTGAACAAAGCCGCATGCCGGTCATCCACAGCTTTGCGCCTGTCGCCGGTGCGACAGCGCGAGTGCTGATCCTCGGCAGCATGCCCGGTGTCGAATCCCTGCGAGCCGGACAGTACTACGCCCATCAGCGCAATGCGTTCTGGCGCATCATGGGAGAACTCGTCGGCGCCACCCCCGACCTCACTTATGCCGCACGAATACAGCGCCTGCGGACAGCCGGCATCGCACTGTGGGACGTACTGGCCGCGTGCATGCGCGACGGCAGCCTCGATGCCGCAATCGATGCACGCAGCATCATCGCCAACGACCTGGTGTCATTTCTGGCAGAGCATCGCGACATCACGCATGTGTATTTCAACGGTGCCACTGCAGAACGCTGCTTTGCACGGCACATTCAGCCTGGACTTGAAACCGGTACATTGCAGTTGCAACGCCTGCCTTCGACCAGCCCCGCCCATGCGGCCATGAGTTATGCCCAAAAGCTGCAGGCCTGGCGCATCATCCTTCAGTCATTGTCAAAAAATAATAATAAATACAACTAGTTATGAACATCCCTGCACTTTTGCTCGCCATCCTGAGCGCACTCTGCTTCGGTGCCGGAATGATTGTTTCGCGGATCGGCCTGCGCCATCTCGACGCACGCTCCGGCGCAGCGATCAGTATTCCGACAGCGGCGCTGCTGTTTATCATCGCTGCGCCATTCACGATAGAACTGTCGGCGTTCAATCTTGCGGCTGCCCTGATCTTTGCCGCAGTCGGTTTGTTTTACCCCGCACTGGTGACCCTGCTGACTTTCCGTTCCAATGTGGAACTGGGGCCGACCATCACCAGCGCGATCTCGGGCACCGCGCCATTGTTCGCGATGCTCGCAGCAGCACTGTGGCTGGGCGAGCAGATTCCGCCACAGGCCGCCATCGCTGCATTGGCTGTCGCCGCCGGCGTGGCACTGCTGTCATGGCGTCCCGACACATCCATGAAGCAGATTGCCGGCAACAAACTGTTCTGGCCGGTCGCCGGCGCGATCGTGCGTGGCGTGGCCCAGGCTGGCGCCAAGGCCGGCCTCTTGCTTTGGGGAAATCCGTTTGCAGCCAGCGTCATCGGTTATATGGTGTCTTCAGTTGCAGTCGTCAGCGCGGAACAACTGCGAAACGGTGGGCGCCGTACGCTGAATGCCCGCGGCCTGCAGTGGTTCGCGCTGACAGGATTCATCAACGGCAGCGCCATGGTGCTGATGTATGCGGCGCTGTCGCAGGCACCCGTATCAACCGTTGCCCCCGTCATTGCGGCCTATCCACTGGTCACCGTACTCGGCAGCGCACTGTTCCTGCGCGCCGAGCCGCTCAACCGCCGCATCATCGCCGGCGCCATCATCACGGTTGCAGCCATCGCCTGGCTCGCCACCTTCCGTACGAACTGAACCCTCTCGCTCGTTATACTGCCGCCATGAACTGGACACCCTTCTCATTCATTGTCATCAATCTGGCTCGTCAAATTCGCGCTGGTGAAATCACCTTCAGCGGCGTCAACTCAACGCTGCCGATGATCGCCTGTCTGCTCGCCAAGCGCGCCTATGACTTTGATTTCACGTATATCAATGTTGCCGGCGGCGTTGAACCGCAACCGCTCACGGTGCCATTGTCGAGCAGCGATCCGGCCATCGTTCACGGCTCACCGGCAATTTTCGCCAATCAGGACTTCTACGATCTCTGCTCGCGCGGCGGACTTGATCTGGTGTATCTGGGCTGCGCCCAGATCGACGCCGAAGGCCGCACCAACGTATCCGCGATCGGCTCCTGGGAAAACCCCAAAGTCCGCCTGCCCGGCGGCGGCGGTGCGGCAGTGATGCTGCCGACCGCAAAACGCGTCGTGACCTGGCGCACGGATCACACACCCCGCGCTTTGGTGGACAAACTCGATTTCGTCACCGCATCGGGCCACATGACCGCGCTGGTCACGCCGCTGGCGGTGTTTACGCGTGAACCGAAGACGGGCGCCCGCTTCGTGCTCGAATGCTGGAACGAGGCGGCAACGCCGGATGAAATCGCAGGTCAGACCGGGTTTGCTTTCAGTGTTGCTGCGGGTGCCAAGCCGGCTTCCCCAATCACGGCACGCGAACAGAAGGCACTGGAAGCCCTGGACCCGCAGGGACAATTCGCCGCAACGGTTCGCGCCTGAACCAACAGCAGAACTATTTCGCGCGCAGCCCCGCAGCAGTAGTCACCTTGGTCCACTTGACGATCTCGGCGCGCGTAAACGCGCTGAATTCGGCAGCCGTCGCGCCGACCGGCTCGAAACCATGATCCATCAACAGGCGCCGGACTTCGGCAATCTTCAGGATGCGTACCAGCTCATCGCTGACCCGGTTGATCACTTCCGCCGGCACTTTGGCCGGCGCAACCAATCCCTGCCACGCAATCGCCTCATAACCGGGCACGCCGGATTCAGCAACCGTCGGCACATTCGGTGCGGCCGGTGACCGTTGGGCACTGGTGACCGCCAGCGCAAACAAGCGCCCTCCATTCAGATAAGGCATCGCCGGCGCCATCGTTGAACTCATCAGCGCAACGCGACCGGCCAGCGTATCGGTCAAAGCCGGAGGGCTGCCCTTGTATGGAATATGCACCAGTTTGATGCCAGTCATCACATTCAGCAGTTCTCCGGCCAGATGTTGCGAGCCGCCCGTTCCCGATGACGCAAAATCAATCACCCCCGGCCGGGTACGTGCAAAGGCCACCAGTTGTTTGATGTTGCGCGCTGGAAGCGAGGGATGCGCCAGCCAGATGTTCGGTTGTTGCGAAATCAGAGAAATCGAAGCAAGGTCGCGCAGCGGGTCGAAGGGCAATTTGACGCCCATCGCGGTATTGGTCGCATGCGATGTGGCGACTTGCATCAGCGTGTAACCGTCCGGCGGTGCGTTGACGGTAATCTCCGCACCAATGATTCCGGTCGCGCCTGGCCGGTTATCGACCACCACCTGCTGACCCAGCGCCGCGGTGAGACGCGGCGCCAACACCCGCGCCAGCGTATCGGATGAACCACCCGGCGCCTGCGCAACAATGTAACGGATTGAACGTGTCGGGTAAGCTTGAGCATGGACAGCGAATGCCGATACCAGAACAGCCAGCGCAACGATAAACCTGACAAAAACATTCAACGAAAGCAGCATGTTTTGCATGGTTTTCCCCAATGACAAGCTTTCAGGCGAAGCAATAGCCCACGGGAACTGCGTGATAATATTAATCATCTTCGCACATCCAGTGCATTCTGAATTCCAGATTCCGGATCATCGTTTCCATGCTTCCTCTTACCGGTGTCAAAGTGGTCGAGTTCTGCCAGGTTCTGGCCGGGCCTTTTGCCGGCTGCCTGCTGGCCGATATGGGCGCAGATGTCATCAAGGTCGAATCGCCGGATGGCGACCTGATGCGCCAATGGCCGCCGATCCTCGATGGTTACAGCCAGTACTTTGCATCCGTCAATCGCAATAAACGCTCGATCGTGCTCGATCTCAAACAGGAGACCGACAAGGCTGCTGCTCGGAAACTGGCGCTATCCGCCGATATCCTGCTCGAAAATTTCCGCCCGGGTGTGATGGCAAAGTTCGGTCTCGACTACGCCTCGTTGTCGAAAGATCACCCTGCGCTGGTCTATTGTTCGGTTTCAGCATTCGGCCAGACCGGACCGCGCGCCACCGAGGGCGGCTTTGACATGACCGTGCAGGCGATGAGCGGTGTGATGAGTGTCACCGGCGACAAGGACGGACGTCCGGCCAAATGCGGCATCCCCATCGCCGACTTCTCCGCCGGTTTGTACGCGGCATTCAGCGTGTCCGCGGCCCTGCACAAGGCACGCAGCACCGGACAAGGCGATCACCTTGATGTATCGATGCTCGGCAGCATGCTCGGCATCGCCAACCTGCAGACCAGCGAACTGTTCGGCACCGGCCGCGACCCTGTGCGCCTCGGATCGGCCCATCCGATGAATGCACCCTATGCCGCGTTCTGTTGCCGCGACGGTTACTTTGCGCTCGCCGCGGGTACCAACAAGCTGTGGGATTCGGCCTGCGATGCCATCAGCCGCATGGATCTGACAAAGGACCCGCGTTTTGCCACGCCGACGCTGCGCGCGCAGCATCAGGACGTGCTACGCCAACTGCTGGAAGTCGAGTTCGTCAAATACGACGCCAGTGATTTGCTCGCCCGTATGAATGCACGCGGCGTGCCGTGTGCGCCGCTGTATAACTACTCCCAGGTCCTCGCCGACCCGCAGGTCAAACACATGAAGTGGGTGGAAGACATCACGCTGCCCAACGGCACACCGACGAAAACCGTCGTCTCACCGCAGCAGGTATCCGGCCAGAGACTCGGCGTTCGCCGGGCGCCGCCGGCACTCGGTGCGCATACCGATGAAATCCTTTCCGAACTGAAGGCACGCTCATGAAAAACACTCAACGCTTCCGTCACTTTGTTGCCGAATTCACCCGCCTAATCGAAAAAAGCGGTCATGATGAAAAAATCATGCACGAGTCCGGCGGCAAACTGCTCGGCGACCTGATCAAACACGACGACTGGCTGCCCGATGAAACGGCCCAGCCCCATCCACAGTATTACCAGCAGTACCTGCTGTACTGCGATCCGCTGGAACGCTTTTCGGTGGTCAGTTTCGTCTGGGGCCCGGGCCAGAAAACGCCGGTGCACGATCACACCGTGTGGGGCCTCGTCGGCATGATGCGCGGCGCCGAAAACGCACGACGCTTCACCCACACCGAACCCGGCAAACCAATGCATGTCGGCGCCACCGAAAACCTGCTGCCGGGACAGGTTGATCGTGTTTCACCCACAGTTGGCGACATCCACGAGGTCTCCAATGCACTCACCGACAAACCGTCGATCAGCATTCATGTTTACGGCGCCAACATCGGCGCGGTCAAACGCCACGTATTTGACCCGGCGACCGGCATAGACAAGCCCTTCGTATCGGGCTACTCCAGCGCTCAGATGCCGAACTTCTGGGATCGCTCGGCGGAAGTGCGCGCGACCATCACCCCTGCCGCCTGAGCCGATGAGCGACGAACTGCTGCGCCAGCACGACACGCACGTCACCCGACTGACGCTGAACCGCGCACAGAAAGCCAACGCATTGTCAGCTTCGCTGGTCGAAGCCCTGCTAGATGCCGTCGAATATGCAGCGACCGACGGCACGCGTTTGCTGATTCTTGAAGGCGCCGGCTCTCATTTCTGCGCCGGTTTTGACTTCACCGATGTGCAGACGCAAAGCGAAGGCGATCTCGTGCTGCGCTTCATCCGCATCGAAACCCTGCTGCAGGCGCTTTACCACGCGCCCTTCGAAACCCTGGCGCTGGCCCACGGCCGGGCATTCGGCGCGGGCGCGGATATCGTCGCGAGCTGCAGCCAGCGCATCGCAGCGCCGGACACCACCTTCCGCATGCCCGGCCTGTGCTTCGGCGTTGTGCTCGGCACCCGCAGACTGACCTACCGCGTCGGTTGCGACCGCGCCCGCGATATATTGAGCACATCGCGCACTTTCGGCAGTGACGAAGCACTCGCCAGCGGTTTTCTCACAGCCATAGCGCCGCAGACTGAATGGCCCGGCA
>CAMAYE010000137.1 GCA_945862135.1 Bordetella parapertussis | reverse complement strand
GTCAAAACTGAGCGCGGCAAACTGATCAACCTCTACCGCGTGCTGATGAACAGTCCGGCAGTTGCTGCCGGCTGGCTCGATTTCAATACGGTGGTGCGTTACAAGACCTCTCTTGATGCCGCGCTGCGCGAGATGATCATCCTGCGCGTATCGCTGATCAACGGCGCGGAGTATCAAGCAAAAATCCACGGCGCTTCCCATGCCCTGCACGCCGGCCTCACTACCGATCAGATTGCCGCACTCAGCCAATGGCAGGACAGCAACCTGTTCTCACCGGCACAACGTGCAGCACTGGCATGGACCGATGCAATGACCCGCCAGATCGACGTTCCGGACGCCCTGCACGATGACCTGAAACAGCATTTCAATGATCAGGCCGTTGTTGAAATTACCGTGCTCGCCGGCGCCTACAATATGCACACCCGGGTCGCTCGCGCACTGCGCATCGAACCCGAGCAGAAATCATGACCACCGCCCGTCCCGTGCTGGTGGTCGAAAACGATCCCTTCCTGCGCCTGCTCGGCGTCATCCTGGATCCTCAAACATCACCCGAACGCATCGCCGCATTCGCCGATTTTTTTGCGCACGACCTGCCTGATTTCAATGGATGGCTGCAGCATCTGCGCGGACGGCTGAAACGCCTTTACCCGTCAGTTGTACATCTGGTTGATGACGTCGCATCCATGCACGCCCATCTGCCTGCGGCAGACCTTGCGGTGCTTGAGTCGCTGTCATTCGGTGAAACCGAACTCGCTGCAGCACCCAGGCTGCGCGCCGTGCAGAAATACGGCGGCATCGCCGCCAATATCGATGCCGCAGCCTGCAAATCCCGCAATGTCCCGGTCCTGACCCTGCGCCGCCGCGCCAATATCGCCTGCGCCGAACATGCCTTTGCGCTGATGCTGGGCCTGTCGCGTCAGATGCACCGCGTCACCAACCGCATCAGCGTCAAATCGCTGCAGGCAGCGGGCTTTGCGCCACGCACCTACGACCGTCGGCATACGGCCAATTCGAACTGGGCACGCGTTCCGGGCATCAGCCTTCTTCACAACACAACGATCGGCATCGTCGGGATGGGGGAAATCGGCCGCGAAGTCGCCGTACGCGCCGCAGCATTTGGCATGAATGCGCTTTACCATCAGCGAACACAACTGCCGGCGGCGCTTGAATCGACACATCACGCGCACTACGCCGATCTTGATACATTGCTGGAAAGCAGCGACTGGGTTGTCATCTGCCTGCCCGGGAATGCAAACACCCGGCATTTGTTCAACGCCATGCGTTTTGCCCGAATGAAACCGGGCGCACGGCTGATCAACATCTCTCGCGCCGAGATCGTCGAACGCAGCGCAGTGATCGGCGCTTTACGTTCCGGAAGACTCGGTGCATATGCGCTTGACCCGCTGGAAGAAGCCCCGGGACGCGATGACGATGAACTGCTGACTTTCACGAACGTTCTGCTGACGCCGCACATTGCAGCACAGCCGCGCTTCAATGCACTCGATGATATCGCCGACCTGCTGACCGGACTTGAGGAGCACCTGAAATGAAGTTCCATGGATCCTGCATCACACTTTGCGCCGTCGCCCTTCTTTCAACGAGCGTGCTTCATGCCGCCGACTCCTGGCCTTCGCGCCCGATCCGGCTGATCGCGCCATTTCCGGCCGGCAGTTCTGTTGACGCAGCAGCACGGGTCATCACGCCGCGCGTCACCGAAGCCCTGGGACAATCAATCGTCATCGACAATCGTGCGGGCGCAAGTGGTGCCATCGGTGCAGAGCTCGGCGCCCGTGCGGCGCCCGACGGCTATACTATTGCCGGCGGCACCACCAGCACGCATGCACTGTCCAAAGCGCTGAACCCGCACCTCAGCTACGACCCGGAGAAAGACTTCGTGCCGATCACCATGATCGGCCATCTGCCGTATATCCTGGCCGTGCATCCATCAGTTGCTGCAGCAAACCTGCAGGAACTGATTGCCATCGCCAAAGCAAAACCGGGACAGATCCGCTACACCACTGTCGGCAACGCCAGCATGGCGCGACTGGGCGGCGAACTGCTGTCCAACCTGACCGGCGCCCAACTCACGCCGATTGCCTACAAGAGTTCGGCACAATCCGTGGTCGATACGGTGGCGGGACGCATTGAACTGCAATTCGGCACCATGGCGCCCGTGCTGCCGCATATCCGCTCCGGAAAGCTGCGCCCGCTGGCAGTCACCAGCAGCTCCCGCGCGCCGACATTGCCTGAAGTGCCGACTGTGCAGGAATCGGGAATCAAGAATTTCGAAGTGACGTTATGGCTCGCCGTTTTTGCGCCGGCAAAAACACCGAAGCCCATCGTCGAACGCCTGAACCGAGAATTCGCAACCGCCATCGCCGTGCCGCAGGTACGCGAAGCGTTGCTCGTCCAGGGCCTGCAGCCGGAAACCACTTCCTCTGCGGCATTTTCCCGTTTTCTCACGGCAGAAATTGCCAAATGGACAGCAGTTGCACGCAAAGCCAACTTAAAGCCCGAATAAAACCATCGTCACGCGCCCACCAGCGCGACCATCAAAACGCCGCTTTGAGTTCGGCAGCCAGGGCGAGGCCGCTGAGATAAGCCCCCTCAATGCGGCCGTCGGCACACCAGTCACCGCAAGCGCCGATACGCTGCGTCGCATTCCACAGGCAACCGGCCTTCAGTCCCGGCGACAGTGCATAGCGCCAGCGATGCGCACTCATCTCCACGACTTTGGCGCTGATTCCGGCTGCAGCATGAAAAGCTTCGACAACCTCTGGTGCAACCGTGGCCGCTTCAGCTTCGAGGTGAGTCCTGGACCAGTCAGCAGTTCCATGCAAGACCCAGCGCTCACCCGCAACCCGCCCCGGCCGTGAAGCATCACGCATGGCCCAGCCCACGACAGCATCCGAAACAAAAGCCGCGTCAAACTGGAGCGGCAGCGGTTGTTCGTAACGCACCATCACCGCCCAACACGGCGCATGATGGCCTTGGCTCACCCGGGCACCCAATGCCGGTATCGCGCTGCACAGCGGCAAAGCCTGAACTGCAGGCACAGCCAGCACAATGGCATCGAATCCCGATTCACCGCCCTCGTTCCATGACACGCGCCAGCCTTCGTCACCAGGCGTGACAGCGGTCACCGTGCACTCGAACAATACGTCAACACCTTCAGCCAGAGCCCTGCAAGGCGCTGTCATGCCCGGCGTTGCAACGTAACGCAACTCCTTGTGCAATAGCGGTGTTGCTACGGTCGACCGCAAGCTGACAATACGCCCCGCATATGGCGCAACGATGCCCGCGGTCAACCACCCATCGACCATTTGCCGGAACAATGGATCGCGCGCGGTGAAGTACTGGGCACCATGATCAAATGTGCCATGGTCAGTACGACGGGTCGCCATGCGCCCGCCGACACCACGACTTTTTTCGAAAACCCGGACCACATGACCGGCATCACGCATCACGCGCGCGCAGGCAAGGCCGGCAATGCCTGCGCCAACAATCGCTATGCGTGACATGTATTTTGATTTCCCGTATCCACTCAACGCTCCCTTTGCTTCACCGCAGCAGCTGATGCGCCCGGATCAAACCCCATCAATCGCAAGGACCATGCCGAAAGTAATCCGATGACCAATGGATACCATTCCAGCAGAAAGAGCGACAGGCCCGCCGCAATCAGATAAGTCATCGCCAACAACAATGATCCAATATGACGCTCGCGCCACCAGGTAAACAGCAGCGCCGCGGCAAGCACTATGTAAACCGCAGAAAAAACGTAAATCAGGATTTCCATTTCAGGCCCTGCAATCCTCTGATTAACGGCTGACACGATGCCGTTTCCGGTTGAATAGACCACTCTATAATGCATTATCTCCCGACCGAGGCTCGCCTTGAAACCCGGCAACCCGAAACAGGCATTAACCACCTGCTGCGCCGCGCATACCTTGCACGACGGACTGTCGGATCTGACTTATGTGCTGTTGCCGCTATTGGCGCAGACCTTCGGCCTGAGCCTCGCACAGGTCGGCATGATCCGCGCAGCACACCGCACAGCAATGGCGGCATTCCAGATTCCCGCAGGGCTGGTGGCTGAACGTTTTGGCGAACGCAATCTGCTGGTCATCGGAACGGCCATGGCCGGCGCAGCGTTTGTCGGCCTCGGCTACGCGCAGGGTTTCTGGATGATACTGACCGCGCTTTTTTTTGCCGGCGTCGGATCAGCCGTACAGCATCCGCTGTGTTCGACCATCATTTCCAATGCCTATCCGGAAGCCGGCAGGCGTACGGCCTTGGGCACCTACAACCTGTTCGGCGATGTCGGCAAGTTCGCGTTCGGCGGACTATTGAGCCTGCTGCTGATGACCGGACTGCCCTGGCAGGGGCCTGTGGTGGCTTATGGATTGATCGGACTGGCTGTTGCAGGACTGGCTTTTTTCTGGCTTGCCGGTTTCCAGGCAGCAACGGCTAAAAAACCCGCCGAGCAAATAGAAACATCGACCAAAGGCTGGGGCATTCGCAATCGTCGCGGTTTTTTTGCGCTTTGCATGATCGAGATCATCGACAGCAGCACACGCGTTGGTTTCCTGACACTGATCGCCTTCCTGCTGATTGACAAGGGACTGTCTACCGGCTGGGCGACTCTGGCGGTGCCCTTGAGTCTCGTCGGCGGCATGGCCGGCAAACTGGCCTGCGGCGTTCTCGCCGAGCGGGTCGGCATCATCCGAACCATCATCATTACAGAGATCGTGACCGGGGTCGGCATCTTCGCTGCGGTTGCACTGCCCGGCGTTGCCGCTGCACTGCTGCTCCCGCTGATCGGGGTTGCTCTGCAGGGCACATCATCAGTGCTCTACGCCACCATTGGCGATCTGGTTGAACGTGAGCGACTGCCACGTGCGTTCGGACTGTTTTATACGCTGGGCTCGCTCTGCGGTATTGCCGCGCCGCTGGGCTACGGACTCGTCGGCGATCACCTTGGCGTTGACAACGCAATTACGCTGATGGGCATTGCAATTTTCCTGACATTGCCGCTGTGCGCGGTGTTACGACCAGCAGTCAGTGCCGAACCCATAAAAATCTGAATATCCCCGATTCAGCGGCTGTGCGGACACACCACGCATCACTGATCTGCGCCTACCAAATTGTTGCCGCAAGAGCTGCAAATTGGATCTGACCAAAAATGCCAAATTGGCTTATGCACTCTAGGCGCGATTTAAGTGTCACGCCTGAAAAAACAGTTAAGACATTGATTATTAATTGTTTTTTTAGCTTCACCAATTCAGTGATTTTTCTAATCAGTGTTGACCATCGGCATACCTTGCTATATATTGAGAATCATTCTCATTAATAATATGCAATCCAGCCATGCCGACACCCGAATCACCGACCACGCAGACAGCACAACAAACTCTTTTGAACACCCCAATCCCCATTGTTCGCAGTGGTGAACTGCTTGGAACGCAAGGTGCATTGCAGATTGATCACAAAGGTGCGATCTATACCCTGCGTACCACCAGCAAAGGCGGAATGATCCTCACCAAATAAATCACTCAACTGCCAGCTCAAGGGGCGCATTAAGCCTCCCGGTCGCCAGCCACTTCCATAACTCAAAGACCGGAGAACATTGATGCGCAACAGCCCCCTGACAGCACAAACCGCAGCCACTCTGGATGTGACCGCAACCCAGGACAGCACACGCTGCACCGCAGCCGCGCTCTACCTGATGTCCCATTACGCGCAAAGGCCCTGCCCGCTCGTGGCACATGCCATCGCCGATCAACTCGGCATTCTGTCGCAGCAATGTGCTGAAGGAACTTCCCGGCTGATACAAACCCTTGCAGCCTCGCTGCTGCCGCGCTGGCAGGCCATTGCCAGCGGCAACGCTGCAACGATCCGTCACTGAGCCGCGATCATGCATACACCTCGCAATCACCGTACGCTGTCCAACGGCCTCATCGCTGACATCGAGCACTGCGAAGGCTGCGGCCTGGTCCACCTGAATATCGGCGCACTGACGCTTCGTCTGCAACCTTCCGCCTTGCATGATCTGCGCGACACCCTGAACCGGGCCGTTGCCGCACTGCCCGCTCATGCCGCAGTCCCGCAAACACCGGTCGCCCCCTGCCATTGAGTCGCACCATGGCCAGACACCGATCACGCAGCAGCAACTTCCCGCTGATTATCAGCGGCATCACCCTCGCCGGACTGATATCGGCATTGATCGACGGCACGCTGGGCTGGGAAACCCTGGCGCAGACCATCCTGATCCAGACCCTGCATTAGCAGACCGGCTGCAACCGGTTCCTTGGTCATGCCAATGCAGGAGATAATCCGGCCTGCACGCGACAATTGAAAAGGAAAATGCATGCTGGATCTCAAAGGCAAGGTTGCATTCATCACCGGCGCCGGTTCCATCGGCGCAGGCTGGGGAAATGGCAAGGCGACTGCGGTGCTGCTGGCACGTCAGGGCGCCAAAGTTTTCGGCACGGACATCAACCCCGCAGCTGTTGAAGAAACCCGTGCCATCATCGCCAATGAAGGCGGCGTCTGTTTCACCACGACCTGCGACATGACTGACTCGGACTCGGTCAAGAGGTCTGTTGATGCCTGTCTAGAGCGCTTCGGTCGCATCGACATCCTGATCAACAATGTCGGCGGCTCCGCCCCCGGAGACCCGGTAAGCATGAGCGAAGAAGTCTGGGACCGGCAACTCGACCACAACCTGAAGACTGCCTTCCTCGGCTGCAAATATGTGCTGCCGGTAATGGAGAAACAAGGCAGCGGCGCCATCGTCAATATTTCCTCGGTTGCGGGTTTCGCCCACCAAGTCGATGGACGCGTGCATGTGGCCTACAGCACGGCGAAATCCGGCCTCGTCGGATTCACGCGCTCAACGGCGATGGCGTATATCAAAAAAGGCATCCGCTGCAATCTGGTGATCGTCGGCACCATGCACACGCCTTTGGTTGAAGAACGACTGGTCAAACAGCTCGGTCCTGAAGCCGGCGCCAATCTGGTTGCCAAACGCCATGCAGCGGTGCCGATCGGGCGCATGGGCGATGCCTGGGATACCGCGCATGCGGTGCTATTCCTCGCGTCCGATGAAGCGCGTTACATCACAGCGACGCATCTGGTCGTTGACGGCGGGCTTACCGCAGCACGGCCGGGCTGACCGCCCGCTGCGAGCGGCGCGGAACTTGCCGCCGCTCGCATTGCCCAATGGCGGTATACACAGGAGACCGCCATGATTGAGCAGGAACAGAAAGCCGTGCTGACCGCGTGCCTGATGGCCGCATTCGCAGACGGCAGCAAACACGAGCGCGAACGCACGGAGATCAAAAACATCGCAGAGGCACTGGCGGGAGAGGCTTCAATCAACCTCAGTGCACTCGTCCAGGACGTACTGCTCAAACGCGCGTCACTGCCGGCGCTGGCCGCTGCATTGACCACCCCGCAATCGCGCCAGCTCGCCTATGAAATGGCGGTCTGCGTCTGCGATGCCGACGGTGCGCAGTCACCGGCCGAACGGGAATTCCTCGCCGCGCTACGTGCTGCGCTGGGTGCAGACGTCGCCGCAGCAGAAACCTTCGCAGCGGAGGCCGAAAAAATGGCTGAAGTGCCGGTGGCACCGATGACGCCGGTCGCAGCCGCTTCGACGATGAGCCGCGAAGAAATGGACAAGGCCATCCTCGATGCCGCGATCCTCAACGGGGCCATCGAACTGCTGCCTGAATCGCTGGCGACAATGGCGATCATTCCACTGCAGATGAAGCTGGTGTACCGGATCGGCAAGTCGTACGGCTACGAACTCGACCGCGGCCATATCAAGGATTTCATCGCGACTGCCGGCGTCGGGCTGACTTCGCAATACCTAGAACAAGCCGGACGCAAACTGCTCGGAGGACTGCTGCGCGGCATCGGTGGCGGAATGCTCGGCGGCCTCGGCAAACAGGCCGTGAGTTCGGGCTTGAGTTTCGCAAGCACCTATGCGCTGGGCCATGTCGCGCGCCACTACTACGCTGGCGGCCGCACGCTGAATGCACAGATGTTGCGCGATGCATTCAACGACATGCTCGGAGAAGCGAAAAATCTGCAGGCGCGTTACCTGCCGCAGATGCAGGCGCAGGCGCGCACGCTGGATGCGGGGCGCCTGCTGAATCTGGTGCAGCGGAGTTAAATCACCCCGCTAATATGATTATAACCATTTGATTTAATTTAATATTCAAGCAACCTTGCGGGTGCCAGCCGCAATCAGTCCAGGCACCCTCGAGGCACGCACCAGCACCTGACCTTCAAACATGCGGCGCTGGGTGCGATAAAACGCGCCCTGCTCCGCGTGCCAGGCACCATCCTTGCAGCTGACCGTAGCCGCAACAGTCAGAATGCCCGATGGCATACCGATGCGGATCGGTGCTTCTGCATTTGGTCCCTTGCGCAACACCTCGCTGACTACCGAACCTTCAAGCCGTGAAGCCACTGCCATGCACAGCGACACCGTCAGCGGCAGCGCACGATGTGTCTGCCCGTTGGAAATCACTCGGCCGGTGAGATCGACGTCATTCGCCGAAATGGCTTCCCCGGACAGCAGCTTCGCATCCTGAACCGGCGACACGAAGCCAATGAAGGGGATCGATTTCTTTTTCGCGGCTTCTTCGGCGTTCGCAGCGATACCCATTGCCACCGAACCCGCAATGCGGATCGCTGACAGTTTCTGCATGATCGCAGCATCGGCATCCAGCTGCTCGGGCAGTTCGGTGCCGGTCAGACCGATGTCCTTTGCGTGGATCCATACCGTTGCGTTGGCCGCATCGACCAGTGAAGCGCGGATTTTTCCGAGACCCGGGACGTCCAGGGTATCCACCACATTGCCAGTCGGCAGCAGCTTGCCGGTGGTCGCACCACCGGGATCACGGAACTCGAGTTTCACCGGCGATCCGGTGCCTGAAACACCGGGAATCGCGAGATCGCCGTCGACCGCAGCCAGACCGTCATCGATGCTGAACAATGCATGGATGATTTTTTTGGTATTGGTATTGTGGATACGAACCAGAGCCTCACGACCCGAAACCTTGACGATCCCTTCATCAACAGCAAATGGTCCCATGGCGGATGACATATTGCCGCAGTTCGCGGTGTAGTCGACCTTGGCCTCCTTCACCTGCACCTGGGCAAAGGTGTAATCGATATCCGCGTCGGGGCGGGTGGGCGGACCAATCACGCAAACCTTCGACAGCGATGACACGCCGCCGCCCATGCCGTCGAGTTGACGGCCATTGGGGTCCGGACTGCCGATCCCAGCCAGAAAAATCTCGTCCCACAGTGCACGATCCTGCGGCAGATCTTTTTGATTGAATACGATGGCATTGCTGGTTCCGCCGCGCATGAATACGGCGGGTAACTTGAGTTGCTTCATGGTGGTCTCCTGATGTTGCTTGCCTGATTTACACGGAGTCAGGCCTCTCCAGATCGGCCGGCCAATTTGGGCTGGCGGCATTGTGCCTACTGGCGCAAATCACCGACATTGTAAGCGCAGCTCAGCACCGCAATGAAGTTCACGATACGGATTAATCCGGCTGATCTGCTTCATTAACGACACTTGCCAATGAAATTTTCATCACGGACTGCGGTATTCTACTGTCAT
>CAMAYE010000136.1 GCA_945862135.1 Bordetella parapertussis | reverse complement strand
GTTTCCTGGTCGGGATGCATACGGATCGATTCCGCCAGATAGCGGTAGCTGTCGGCATCGTTGGTGATCATCTTGCCGAGGCGCGGCAGTATCTGGAACGAATAGGTATCGTATAACGGCGCCAGCGGCTGCCACACGCGCGAAAATTCCAGTACCAGCAAGCGCCCGCCCGCGCGCAGTACGCGGCGCATTTCAGCCAGCGCGGCATCCTTGTGCGTCATGTTGCGCAGGCCGAAGGCAACACAGACGCAGTCGAAGTACTCGTCGGGGAATGGCAGTTTTTCACCATCGCACTGCACTGCGGGGATCAGTTTCCCATGATCAATCAGGCGATCTCGACCGCGGCGCAGCATCGGACCGTTGATGTCGGTGATGATTACCGAGCCGGTTGGGCCGACGCGCTCCGCAAAAAGGGTTGTCAGATCGCCGGTGCCGCCAGCAACATCAAGCACACGCTGCCCCGATCGCACCAGGCTCTGTTCAACCGCGAAGCGTTTCCACAGCCGGTGCAGGCCCGCAGACATCAGATCGTTCATCAAATCGTAACGTGAGGCGACTGAATCGAAGACTTCGGCGACTTTGCGCGCCTTTTCGTCTTCGCCGACTTTCTGGAATCCGAAATCGGTGGTTTTGCTCATGGCCTTTTATGCATCGCGGCTGGCGCCAGCATCTTGCAGGCGCTGCAGATATTGCTGCCACATCGATTCCTGCTGGATGCCGTATTCATAGAGCAGGTCCCAGGAATAGATGCCGGTGTCATGCCCGTCGGAGAAACGCAGCTGGATGGCGTACTGGCCTACCGGCTCGATTGCGCTGATGGTGACGTTTTTCTTGCCGGTTTGCAGGGTCTCCTGGCCCGGACCATGACCGCGCACCTCGGCGGAAGGCGAATGGACACGAAGGAACTCGCAGGGCAGACGGAAAGTCTTGCCATCGGCAAACGAGATTTCCAGCGCGCGCGAGGCCTGATGCAGCGTGATTTCGGTGGGCAATGGTACGCCCTTGTTGAGTCCGGCCATGATTGTTCCGTGTGCGGTTCGTAAACAGAGTCTGCCATCATAACCGACAGACAGGGCTGTTAAAAATTCTGCTTTTATACCAATGGGTTGCGCGCGAGGCTACGGATATGTCATATCGCTGTAACATGAGGTTCATAATATAAGGAGGGTAAAAAACCCTTCGGAGCATGTATGGCAGCAACAATATTGGTTGTGGAAGATGAGCCGGCAATTCAGGAGCTGGTGGTCTGCAACCTGGAACTTGCCGGACACCAGACATTGCGCGCCGAGTCCGCCGAGCAGGCGATGCAAATGGTTCGTGAACAACTACCCGACCTGATCGTGCTTGACTGGATGCTGCCCGGGATCAATGGCGTTGAATTCGCGCGACGCTTGCGTAGTGACAAACGCACGCAGATGGTGCCGCTGATCATGCTGACAGCACGTGCGGATGAACATGACAAGCTGGCCGGGCTCGAAACCGGGGCTGACGACTACATCACCAAACCGTTTTCTCCGCGCGAACTCAACGCACGAGTCAAAGCGGTGCTGCGCCGGCGTTCCCCGCAGGCGACCGATGACGTGGTCGAAGTCGCTGGATTGCACCTGGATCCGAACAGTCACCGGGTTATCGGTAACGGAGAGCCGTTGCAGCTTGGTCCAACTGAATTCCGTCTGCTGCATTTTTTCATGACTCATGCTGAACGTGTTTACACCCGGGTTCAGCTGCTTGATCAGGTTTGGGGAGACCATGTATTCGTCGAGGAGCGCACCGTGGACGTTCATATCCGTCGTCTGCGAAAGGCGCTTGAGCCGACCGGCCACGATGCGCTTATTCAGACGGTTCGCAGTTCCGGGTACCGGTTTTCCGCCGCTTGAGATACATTCAGTAATGATGCCGCTATTGAATCGCGGGCAGTTGCAATGAGTGCGGTCTGGTTGCCATTGCTTGTCCGCTTGGTGATCATTGCGATTGCAGGTACGGCGGCGTGGCTGGTCGATGGTGCCGTTTCTGCGCTGGTGCTGGTTGCGGGCTTTCTATTGCTCATGCTGCTTCAGCATGTCCGGCATCTTGCGCGATTGTCGAAATGGTTGGCCGATCCTCGTCCAGAGGCTTTGCCGGATGGTTCCGGCATCTGGGAGGATGTGTTTGCCGCGTTTTATCATCTGCTGCGGCGTCAGCGGCGCAGCGAATCCCGGTTGACCGCAACATTGCATGATTTCCGGCGCGCGGGGATGGCCATGCCTGACGGCCTGGTGATTCTTGACGGCTCCAACCGGATCGAGTGGTGCAATCCCAAATCGGAGCAACATTTCGGTCTTGATGCACGGCGCGATTTTGGCCAACTGGTGACTTATCTGGTGCGGCAACCGCAGTTTGCGGAGGCACTGGTGGCCGGTTATGCCGAACCACTGACACTACGGAGCTCCCGTGGCGCAGATCTCGTTTTGTCAGTGCTGATTGTGCCCTACGAGGAAAACAGGAAACTCATTATCAGCCGTGATGTCACGGACCGTGAGCGAGTCGAAACCATGCGCCGCGATTTTGTTGCGAATGTTTCACACGAGCTGCGCACACCGTTGACAGTCATCGGCGGTTTTCTGGAAACCATCGCTGATATGGAGACACCGAATCCGGAACTGATCCGCCGTTCGGTGCCGCTGATGAGCGATCAGGCTAAACGCATGCAGACGCTGGTCGAAGATCTGTTGACGCTGTCGCGGCTTGAATCCGAGGGTAATCCGGCGCGTGAAGAACCGGTCAATGTGCCGGATATCATGCGTGGCCTGTACCATGATGCGCTTGCATTGTCGGCGGGGCGTCACAAGGTCATTCTGCTTTTGGAAAGCCCGGTATGGGTGAATGGCGCAGAAGACGAGTTGCGCAGCGCTTTCGGCAATCTGGTCAGCAATGCAATCCGGTATACGCCGGCCGGCGGGGAAGTACGGCTGTTATGGAAGGCGGGCGCAGACAATGGCGCGGTTTTTTCCGTACGCGATACGGGGATTGGCATCGAGCCGCAGCATCTGCCGCGTCTTACCGAACGCTTTTATCGAGTCGACCGCGGCCGCTCACGCGAAACCGGCGGCACCGGTCTGGGCCTTGCGATTGTGAAGCATGTGGTCAACCGCCATGGGGCAAAGCTTGAGGTCAGCAGTGAAGCCGGCCGCGGCAGTTGTTTCAGTGTGGTGTTTCCGGATAACCGGGTAGTTGTGCGGGATTCTGTTGTGGCAGACAGCAGCAAGCGCAGTGCCTGATCACTGTTATTCTCAGGAGTCTTTTTGTCGACGGCTGCTGACCCGGCGATCGGGGATTGCCGTGATGCCGGAGCTGTAAAGCCACACGAACACCGCCAGAAAGCGGAAACAAGACACCTCAAGGCGGATCAGTGCTCTTGCAATTCCGCCTGAATGGCTTGCTTGAGCAAATTCACGCCCATGCGGACCGGTGCAAGGTCGCGCTGGCGCATACCCCAGACCGGTTGCGGAAAATGCGGATCGTCGGCAAAGCGCGGAATGACGTGCCAATGAACATGTGCAACCATGTTGCCGAGCGTGGCCAGGTTGATCTTCAGCGGATCCAGTGTGTTGCGCAACGCACGTTCAACCGCGAAAACGACATTCATGCAATGCGACCGGTCTGCGTCATTCAGATCCGTCATTTCGCGCACGTGAGAATTCCAGATTACCCTGCAAAATCCCGGGTAACCCGGTTCTTCAACCAAGACTACACGGCAGCGCTTGTCTTGCCACAGCACGATACCGCCCTGGGTCGCACATAACTCGCATGTCATGCAGCCTGTCTCCTCAACGCCAATCTGTGGAACGATAAACCAGATTATCGTGGAGTGCGACTACCCTGGCGAGCCATTTGGCCGGCGGCAGGAGAAGTGCCGGCGGTCGCGCTGAATGGTGTGCCGGGGACTCAGGCGGCGTTGTAACTTGCGCGTTCGAAATTGGAGCCGCTGTCGATCAATGCCGTCAACCGGATCTGTCGTGGCTTGCCGTCGTGGATATCCATGACCCTCCCCGGTCCATAAGTTCCCGGGGTGACCAGAATGGTTTGCGGTTCGCTGCCGGGTACTCCCGCGAGCAGAAGTGCACGATCATAGGGAATCTGGTTGTCGGCGATCCGGGCCGCAATGGCCTGTGCTTTCGATCGCAGAAGCCGGAATCCGAGCCACGTCATGCCTTCGTTGTCAACGGAAAGGCGTTGGACGAACCCCAGATAGGTATTGCCGTTGGGCGCGACCAGACCTAGTAACTGGTTGTGCGTCAGGCGCGTGGTATCCGTCGGCTTGCGGCACATGCCAAGGATGCCGGAAGCACTCTGGTTCGCTACTTTCCATGTTTCCAGCGTCCGACTGCGCACCGAAGCTTCGCCGATGGATGGCCCATCAACACGTTCGAAGCCGGCCATCTCGAAACGCGCCCGTGAATGCAGGCCGGCATCCGGTGGTGAAAATGGTTTGCCGCTGATGTTGTAATGCATCGCCGCAAGAGTGCCCGAGATCAGCACGTTGAATGAAACTTCCTTGCGGTCATCGACACGTCCGGTTCCCGGCGCCAACCAGTGGAGATGCAAGCCAAGCATCAATTTCTCACAGGCTTCTCGTGGAATCGGTCCCATGCCCAGTTTGTCCGGGCTTTGGGATTTCAGGGCGACAGCAGTCTGACGCAACTTGTCGCCGATTTTTTCAAGATCAAGGTAGCGCAGATTGCCGTCTTTGAGATTTTTCAGGCGACGCGCACCTTCCGCGGAACCAAGGTCGATGCCGAGAGCTGTATTGGGATCGGTTGAAACCGGTGTTGTGGAAAGCCGCCCCAAGGCGACCCACTGCGCAAGGGCGCGATCAACCGTGTTCATTTGCAGCAACGATAGGGATTCGGGGTTTGCGCGTTGCGCGAGCACTGTTTGCAGGTAGGTCAGATTGACGGTGCTTCGGGCATCGGTGCTTTCCGCGACTGGCGAATCTGTTACTCCAGCGCTTTCAGCGAACGCATAGAGCCGATGCAGTTGCTCCCACAATGGACCAGGAACCGCGTGATAGGCGCGGTTGTGGGCCGTCATGGCAAAGCTGGTGCAGCGCAGTGCGCGGTAGCACACGAGAGCGGCATGATTGGCAAGATCGGGCGCCGCTTCGGCCATGTCGGTAATCAGTGATTCGTAGGCATCGGCGAGCGCGCGCCATAACGCAATGCTGCGAGTGAAGATATCGCGCGTTTCATCATCGAAAGGTACGGGCCGTCCCCAGTATTCCTTGCTGCGTACATGCTGGGCTTCGAGCATGGTGTCACGCAGCGCTTCAAGAACCTGCAGACGAATCGTGCCGGCAACGCCTGTTTCGTTGAGCAACTGTAACTGGGTGAGCAGTTGAGCCTGACGTTGCGCTGGCGTGGCCATGGCGAGTTGCGCGATGAACGCGCGTGCCGCGGAAACGTCGGCGATTTTCAGAAGACCTTGTTTAGCACTCAAGACAGTAGCCATCTCGTACCCCAATGTTGAGCAGGTACGCATAATCCAGTCATAGGAGGAATCTACCAAGCAAATATGTCACATGTTGCCGTTCTACGACAGTCGTGTTGTCGCAAAGTGTGGCAAAAGTCACCAATTACAGCAAAACACGCTCGATGCCCCCGTTATTTGCGCGCCCGACGTAGTCTTCCATCCAGTTTTTGCCCAGCAGATGCCGGGCCATTTCAACCACGATGTAATCGGCTTCAACGTCGGTATCCGGTGAAAAACGCGCCAGTCCCTGGAGACATGACGGACAGGACGTCAGGATTTTCAGCGGACCTTCGCCCCCTTCGCGCAGTTTTGCTGCGCCCCGTCGCATTTCTTCTTCCTTGCGGAAACGCACCTGCGTCGAGATGTCGGGTCGCGTTACTGAAAGCGTTCCCGATTCACCGCAGCAGCGTTCGTTCAGCGCAACTGGTGCGGTCATCAGTGTGTTGACCACCTTCAGCGGCGCATGCGTTTTCATCGGCGAATGGCAGGGGTCGTGATACATGTAGCGAGTACCCGTGATTCCCTCAAGCTTCACGCCACGTTCCATCAGATATTCGTGAATGTCGAGCAGACGGCAGCCCGGGAAAATTTTTCCGAACTCGTATTTCTGCAATTGGTCCATGCAGGTGCCGCAGGACACGATCACCGTTTTGATGTCGAGGTAATTAAGCGTATGCGCAACGCGGTGAAACAGTACGCGGTTGGCGGTTGTGATTGCCTGGCCCTTGTCTTCTTCACCGGCGGCAGTCTGCGGGTAACCGCAACACAGATAACCCGGCGGCAGCACGGTCTGTACGCCGAGTTCAAACAGCATCGCCTGCGTCGCCAGTCCGACTTGGCTGAATAGGCGCTCGGAGCCGCATCCCGGGAAATAAAACACCGCATCCGAATCCTCGGTGACTTTGGCCGGATCGCGGATCACCGGCACCATGCGCGCGTCTTCGATGTCGAGCAATGCGCGGGATGCCTTTTTCGGCAACCCGCCGGGCATCGGTTTATTGATGAAATGGATCACCTGTGCGCGGATTGCCGGTTTGCCGGTGGTGGCCGGGGGCTGCCGGGTCTGTTCGCCGGTCAAGCCAAGGGTTTTCGCGGTTTTGGCGGCGATTCTCTGCGCGCGGTAGCCCCAGTCGATCATCAGCTTGCGCGCGACATTGATGGTGCGCGGGTCGGTGGCGTTCAAGAAAAACATTGAGGCCTTGGCCCCGGCGTTGAAACGGCGCTTGCCGTGCTGCCGCAGGAAATTGCGCATCGCCATCGAAACGTCGCCGAAGTCGATATCCACCGGACAGGGGTTAGCGCATTTGTGGCAGACGGTGCAGTGATCGGCGACGTCGCCGAATTCGTCGAAATGCTCCAGCGAAATGCCGCGGCGGGTCTGTTCTTCGTAGAGAAAGGCTTCGATCAACAGACTCGTGGCGAGGATCTTGTTGCGCGGGCTGTAAAGCAGGTTAGCGCGAGGCACATGCGTAGCGCATACCGGTTTGCACTTGCCGCAGCGCAGACAGTCCTTGACCGAGTTCGCGATCGAGCCGACGTCGGAGTGCTCGAGGATCAAGCTCTCCGCCCCGAGCAGCGAGAAGCTCGGCGTATAGGCGTTGCTGAGATCTGCGCCCGGCAGCAGTTTGCCCTTGTTAAAGCGTCCTTCCGGATCCACCTGCTGCTTGTAGGCCTGGAATGCGGCGATGCGTTCCGGCGGCAGAAATTCCAGCTTGGTGATGCCGATGCCGTGTTCGCCGGAGATCACGCCATCCAGGGACTCCGCCAAACGCATGATGCGCGCCACGGCTTCGGCGGCTTCCTGCAGCATCTCGTAGTTGTCGGAGTTGACGGGAATGTTGGTGTGGACATTGCCGTCGCCAGCGTGCATGTGCAGCGCGACGAAAACGCGGCCGCGCAGTGCCTGATGGTGAGCGGCATCGATGGTTTCCAGCACTTTGGCGAAAGGCCGGCCGCTGAAAATGTCGGCAAGGTGCGAGCGCACCTCTTCTTTCCAGGAAACCCGCAGGGTGTGATCCTGCAGAACATGGAACAGCGTCTGTCCAGCCGGGCGTTGCAGTACCGCATCGGGCATCCGGTACGGTGCCGGCTGAAACGCAGTCACAGGCTCCCCCATATGCGCCATCAGCCAGGTCCAGCGCCCGCGAGCTTCAGCGATCACAGTCTGTGCGCGCTCCACACGATCGCCGAGGACATCCGCCGCAGAAATGCCGGGTTCGGTTTGCAGCACCGGCAGTTCGCCGGCAATGACGGCAGCGACAGCGTCGAGGATACGCAGCTTGTTGCGAATCGACAGCTCGATGTTGATGCGCTCAATGCCATCGGAATAATCGCCCAGCCGTTCCAGCGGGATGACCACGTCTTCATTGATCTTGAAGGCATTGGTGTGACGGGCGATTGCCGCTGTTCGCGCACGGTCGAGCCAGAATGTCTTGCGGGACTCGGCCGACACGGCGATGAATCCCTCGGCGCCACGCGCGTTGGCGATCCGCACCACCTGGGATGCAGCGGCAGCCACGGCGTCTTCATTTTCCCCGACGATGTCGCCGACCAGGACCATGACCGGCCGGCCGGCGCGACGTGACTTGGTGGCGTAACCGACGGCTTTCACATAACGTGCGTCAAGATGCTCCAGGCCGGCGAGGATGGCGTCGGGGTTACCATCGAGATAACGCTTGATCTCGACAATCGAAGGAACGGCCTCACTGACCTGGCCGAAGAATTCCAGGCAGACGGTACGGATCGCGGGAGGCATGCGATGCAGGACAAAGGTCGCCTGGGTGATGATGCCGTCGCAGCCTTCCTTCTGGATGCCGGGCAGGCCGCCCAGCACCTTGTCCGTGACATCCTTGCCGAGACCCCGCTTGCGGAAAGTCGATCCGGGGATTTCAAGAATTTCAGGTGCGCCATCAGGTGTTTTGCCGTCGCGCGCGTAACGCGTGACGCGGAAGCGTGCCATGGCGAGATCATGAATCTTGCCGAGGTTGTGGTCGAGGCGCTCGACCAGCATCCATTGCGCATCCGGCGTGACCATCTTCCACGACGCGAGGTTGTCCAGCGCGGTTCCCCACAGCACGGCCTTTTTGCCGCCGGCGTTCATTGCGACATTGCCGCCGATGCACGACGCGTCGGCCGAAGTGGGGTCGCAGGCAAACACAAGCCCCGCGGTTTCCGCAGCTTCCATTGCACGCCGCGTGACCACGCCCGCGCCGCAGCGCAGAACCGGAACACGGGTTGTGACGCCAGGCAGCGCAATGCGGTCAATCGCAGTGAGTGCATCAAGCTTTTCGGTATTGATCACCGCAGATTGGCGCGTCAGCGGAATGGCGCCGCCGGTGTAACCGGTGCCGCCGCCGCGCGGAATGATGGTCAGTCCGAGATCAATGCAGGCGCGAACGACTTCGAGGACTTCCTCCTCGCTGTCCGGGTTAATGACAACGAAAGGGTATTCGACGCGCCAGTCGGTGGCATCGGTGACATGAGATACGCGGGCCAGTCCATCAAACTGCACGTTGTCCCGCCGGGTGACACGGGTCAACCGCGCCAGCGTGCGCCGGCGCAGCGCAAGCGTTTCCTCAAACTCGGCTTCGAAGTCGTTTACTGCGACGCTAGCCGCTGCCAGAAGCTCGGCGACACGCCGGTCATCGTTGTCACGCCGTCCTTCTATGCTGTTCAGCCGATTGCGCATGCCCTCGATCAGCGCCGCGCGGCGTTTGCGATTGCCCAGCAGATCGTCTTCGATGTACGGATTGCGCTTGACGACCCACATGTCGCCGAGTACTTCGTAGAGCATTTTTGCCGAACGCCCGGTGCGCCGTTGCGCGCGAAGTTCATTGAGCAGGTCCCAGCGAGCGATGCCGAGCAGCCGGATTACGATCTCGCGGTCCGAGAACGAAGTGTAGTTATAGGGAATTTCTCTGAGGCGGGCGGTCATTGTGATGATGCGATGCGGAGGATCGGGAACTTGGAACGTTGGATGTGCGGCGGCAAGCTGCTGCGCACGATGAATGGAATGCACACTAAAACAGCATATTAGCGTAATGCTGCTCCGCCTTCATGTCGCCAGGGTGGCGATGACCCAATACCGTCCAAATTTGCCGAGTGCGATGAACAGCGTTGACCACCACGGATTAAGACGCAACCAGCCTGCCGCGACACACAAAGGATCCCCCAGCAATGGTACCCATGACAAAAGCAGGGCGGGCGTTCCCCAACGCCGCACGGTTTCCAGTCCTTTTAGCGGC
>CAMAYE010000135.1 GCA_945862135.1 Bordetella parapertussis | reverse complement strand
ATCGACTCGGCCTCCAGCACCGTTTTCCTGATGTCATCGGCTGTGGCAATCGCCGGCACTGGGGCCCCCGGACGCACGGCGACGCCGGAACCGACCCGGCCGACATCCACGCCGCCCGCCTCAACCTTGCCCGCTGCCGTGAAATCCTTCACTGCCCCCGGCGGGGCGATGATCACATCGAAGGTATCCCCTGCCGCAACCCGTTTGCGCATCTGCGGCGTGGTGTTGAACGTGATATTGACCTTGTGCCCTGCCTGCTTCTCGAAAGCGGCAGCAGCGGCCCTCAAACCCGGTTCGATCGCGCCGCCGCTGATCACGGTGATTTCAGCAGCGTGCGCCGCCATACCTGCTGCCAAACAAAGGCCTGCCAGAACTCCGACTCCGTTTTTCATCATGTTCTCCATAAAATCATTCGGCTTTCCCGGACAACAACTGCAAATCTGAAGATGACCGCATACAAGCGGGGCGGTCAGTCTCGCGCCTGGTCCGGATTAACGCAGTGGCGGGAGCTTTTCCTGCCACGGCAGGGTCAGGCGCCTGATGACAAACGCGCGACTGGCATGCCAGAACGCGGACAGCATCAGCAGCAGCGAGCCGATCAGCAAAGCAGTCAATGCGACGTTGATGCCGACCGCACCAAATTTCTCGAGTACGGAACTGATCGCCGCGAGTACGTACACCAGCGCGGAAACCATCAACGCGCGTCGGTCGATGATAAGTGCGATTATGGCCATCGCAACGTAGAGCAGCATCACCACCATGGCACCGCCGATTTCGACCTCCTTGTCGAGCAAACCAAACAAGGTGAACACGGGATGTACGATCAGCGGTGCTGCAAGCAGGTGCAGCCAGAATGCAACATCGGCGCGGCGGGTTTGCCGCAGCGGGTCAGCGATGTCCCAACGCATCGCATAAACGAATACCGAGACCCCGGCAGCAAACAGAATTCCGTTCATCCATTTGAACAGGTCCGGCATGACCGCGATCAACAATCCGACCGCCACCCCGATCAGTGCCATAGCGCCCGCAGCCACAGTGATCGGCACGTGGAAACGCCGCCAGTGCAGCCACGTACAAGCTGCAGTCACGGCCGCCGCGATCGCAACCTTTATCCCGAACTCGCCCGATCCGTCGCCAACGAGGATATTGCTGGTGGGCAACAGTGTCGCAAAGACACCGCCGGCAAAAGCCAGCAGAAACAATATCGATGGCAGGGCCATGTGCCGTTTGCGGGTAAAAAATTCGGCAAGCCCCCACGCCGTTACCGCGACCGATGCACCGATCAGGCGATAACCAATGGTTTCCGCAATCCAGCCCACGGCCACCAGCACCAGCGTGCCTGCGATCGCCACAAAAATATCGTTGAAACTGTTGACCAGTCGAAAATGTTCCTCATCCACTACCTGTGTAGAGCGTGCCTGTTCAATATGCATGCGAAACGCAGCCGCATCCCTGGCACTGAGGATACCGGCCGCCACCGCCGCATCAAGGTCTTCGTCGCTGTACATGGTTTACCGCCCCGGTCGCCAAACTCAGGAAATGCCGGTTTCGGCAAAAATCTTTTTCGCTTCCGGTGACGCCAGCCGTCGCGCAAGTTCCGCTGCAGCCGCCGGCGCACCGGCGATGGCTGCGGCATCGTAGTGAGTCATGTTCTGGATTTCATCGGGCAGCGGCGCGGCGAGCCTGACCGCACAACCCTTGTCGATCATCACCATCAACTCCGAAATCTGCGCAAGGCCGACGGCCCGCGGCGGATGGTCGGCGACGCAGCGCATAATGTCCGAACCGGTCTTGACCACCACGATATTGGCACCGGCGGCGGCAAGACCCATTTTTTCGAAAAGTTTTTCGGCGTATACGCCGCTGGATCCCTCGTTGCGCACCACGTGGCTGGCACCGAGCAACAGCGCCTTGACCGCAGCCGCATCCGGAAGTGATGGCTGTGGCGCATCGGCATGAATCACCACGCCGACGCGGGAGCGGCCGAGAAAACCGCGGCTTGCGGCATCGATACGCCCCAGCGCCGCGAGTTCATCAAGCACCGAGGGCGAAGCAACCACCAAATCGGCCACCTCTCCGGCAGCCATGCGGCGGCGCACTTCGGGCACCGGTGTGAACTCGATCTCCACCTTGTGCCCGGTGTCCTTTTCGAAAGCCGCAACAACTCGGGCGACCCCCCGTTTGACGGCGCCGGCACTGATTACTTTCAGAATGGTCATGCCTATTCCTGGTGATTTTCAGTCAATGCCGGTCGCAGCCATCACCGCGCGCGCTTCGCCAGTCGACAGAAATGCCGTAAATGCAGCTGCAGCTTCGGCATTGCCGCTCGCAGTCGTCACCGCAGCGTCATAACCGGTGATGCTCTGCAGCTCGTCCGGCAGCGGGCCCGCCAGCGCGATGGCAACACCCTTGTCCACCAGCTCGCGGATTTCCGGCAGCTGACCGGCGCCGAGCAGGTTTTGCGTCGAAGCCGCCACATGGTCCATGACCTTGACGGTATCGCCTTGCGTCACGGTCTTGCCGGGCGTGGCCAGACCGAGCTTTTCCAGCAGTTTGACGATGTAATTGCCGCTGGAGGCTACATTGACCACCACGCCGTCGGCTGCAGCTACAGCCGCCTTGAATGCATCCACCGAACCGAGCGCCGGCCTGGCGGCGTCCTTGCGTACTGCCAGCCCCATACGCGAGCGGCCCACGGTCATGCGCGTCGCATTGGCCACTTTGCCCTGCGCAACAAAATCCGCCATCGCCGACTGCGGCACCACGGCGACATCAACCGCTTCGCCCGCGAGAACGCGGTCGCGCACCGAGGGTGCGCCGGCGAATTCGACAGCAACCTGATGGCCGGAAGATTTTTCAAACTGCGCTGCGAGCTGCGTAATCCCCCGTTTGACCGGTCCTGCTCCCAAAACTTTCAATTGCGCCATGCCCTGCTCCCTGTAGTCCTGCGATCAATCGGCCGCATCCAATCTAATCAGCTCTGGCGCCGGAATCCTTGATCACCTTTGCCCATTTCGGAATTTCGGCCTTGATGTGCGCAGCAAATTTCTCGGCGCTGCCGCCCTCGATGATCGCGCCCTGGCTGACGAGAAACTTCGCCACCTGAGGATCCTTGAGTACGGCATTCACTTCGACGTTGAGTTTCTGCTGCACCGCCCGCGGCGTACCGTTGACGGCGATCATGCCGTGCCAGGTCGACGCTTCGAACCCCGGTACGCCGGACTCGGCAATGGTCGGGATGTTCGGCATGGTATCCATGCGTTTCAATGTGGTCACGCCCAGCGGTCGCAGCCGGTTGGCGTCGATATAGGCTTTCACTGACAGCGCGGTTGCGAAAATCATCTGGCTGCGCCCGGCCAGCACATCGGTGATCGCCGGACCTGCGCCCTTGAACGGAATATGCACCATGTCGGTTTTGGTCATGCTCTTGAACAGTTCACCGGCCAGATGCGCGGCCGCGCCGCTGCCTGAAGACGCGTAATTGAGCTTGCCGGGCTGTGATTTCAGGTAATCAATCAGCTCTTTTACTGATTGCGCAGGAATCGACGGATGCACGACAAGAATATTCGGTTGCGAGGCCACCCAGGTCACCGGCACAAGGTCTTGCGCCGGGTTATAAGTCATTTTTTTGTAAAGCGACGCATTGGCGGCAAGGATGCTGTTGTTGGCAATCATCAGCGTGTAACCATCAGCCGGGCTCGTGGCGACGATCTCCCCGGCAACATTGCCGCCCGCACCGGGCCGGTTGTCGAACACGAAGGGCTGCCCCATGCGCTCGGCCAATTTGCCGCCGATCAACCGTGACAGGATGTCGCTCGGCCCGCCCGGCGAGAAGGCAATCACCATGCGGATCGTCTTGGTCGGATACTCTGCAGCCTGGGCTGCAGCTGTAACTGCGAGCAGGGCAGCGGCAAATACTGCAAATGTTGAACGCTTCATGACGGTCTCCTCCTGTGGCGGACGCGTCTGCTGCGCGACCGGGCAGCCAGCTTAACAACACCCCCCGGTGCTGACAATGCGGGTTGTACTGTGTTTGGGCGAGGCCGGAGGCGATGCTATTCTATGGGCCCTGTCGGCGCGCCGCGCCGCTGTTTGCGATAAAGCCTTCGAGGAATCCATCCATGAGCAAAACCCAACAACGCATCAAGGGCGTGCTGTCCCCCGTCGTCACGCCTTTCGACAAGGACCTGAACCCCGACACCGCGCGCTTCATCACCCATTGCAAATGGCTGATCTCGCAAGGCTGCGGCCTCGCCGCCTTCGGCACCAACAGCGAAGCGAACTCGCTGTCGGTCAATGAACGCATGGCGCTGCTGGATGCCATTCTTGCCGCCGGCATCGACCCCACGCGCATGATGCCGGGTACCGGCTGCTGCTCGATTTCCGATTCGGTACGGCTGACCGAACATGCGGTCAAGGCCGGTTGCGCTGGAGTACTGATGCTGCCGCCGTTTTACTACAAGGGCGTCAGCGATGAGGGCCTGTATCGCAACTACTCCGAAATCATCGAACGTGTCGGCGACAACCGTCTGCGCATTTACCTGTATCACATCCCGCCCGTCGCCGTGGTCGGCATCACACCGAACCTCGTTGAACGCCTGCTGAAAAAATACCCGACCGCCATCGCCGGCATGAAAGACAGCTCGGGCGACTGGAAAAACACCAAGACTTTCCTTGATGCCTTCGCCAAGGGCGGCTTCGATGTGTTTGCCGGCAGCGAATCCTTCCTGCTCGCGAACATGCAGAACGGCGGCGCCGGCTGCATCTCGGCCACCGCCAACGTCAATCCGGGCCCGATCGACAAACTGTTCCGTGAATGGAAAAACGCCGACGCCGAAGCGCAGCAAAAAGCACTCGATGTCGTACGCGGCACCTTCGGCAACAGCAAGTACCTGATGATCGCGGCGCTCAAGGCCGGTATCGCGCAATACAGCGGTGACGATCAGTGGTGCACCGTGCGTCCGCCGCTGGTGGAACTGAACAAGGAACAACGCGCCTCGCTGGCCGCTGAACTGAAAGCCATCGGCTTCCAGATGCCCGGGCTCAAGGCTGCATAAATAGTTTAATAAAATCAATAACTTATAATATGTCCGTGAATACGCCGACCGATGCTGCACCACTGTGTGCGGCGCCGGACTTCAAGCCGCATGCGCCGAAAATTAAAATGCCGGCGCTGGCCTGCGACACACACGCGCATGTGCTGGGGCCCGCCGCGCAATACGACTATTCATCGGCGCGGGTTTACACACCGCCCGACTCCGTGGCCAAAGACTACCGGCATATGCTCGACACGCTGGGCGTCACCCGCGCCGTGCTGATCCAGCCCAGCGTCTACGGCACCGACAACAGCGCAATGCTCGACGCGATGAAAGCCGATCCGCAGCGGTTGCGCGGTGTTGCCGTGGTTGATCCTGCAATCAGCGATGCGGAATTAAAAGCCATGCATGCGCTCGGCGTACGCGGCGTGCGCATCAACATCGTCGATGTGAAGGACCGCAAGCCCGGTTCACTGCCGATGGACATGCTGCGTCCGCTGGCGGCGCGCATCGCGCCGATGGGCTGGCATATGGAATTCCTGATGCATGCCGATGAATTCCCGGATCTCGATCGCAGCTTCGCCGATTTTCCGGTGCCCATCGTGCTCGGCCATCTCGGCTATATGAAAACGTCGCTGGGTATTGATGCGCCCGGTTTTCAGGCCCTGCTGCGCCTGATGCAGGCGGGCAAGGCCTGGGTCAAACTCACTGGTCCCTACCGGATTTCCGGGCAGCCAATGCCACATGACGACACCGTGCCGTTTGCGCACGCGCTGTTGAAAGCCAATGCCGAACGCGTGATCTGGGGCACGGACTGGCCCCACGTCATGATGAAAGGCGCGATGCCCAATGACGGCGACCTCTGCGACCTGCTGTTGCAGTGGGTGCCGGATGCGGCGCAGCGCGAGCGGGTGTTGGTCAGCAATCCCGCCCGGCTATACGGGTTCTAAAACAGTCCTCGCTTCAAAGCCCGCGCATTACAGCCCTATCTCTTTCATGTACTGCAGCACCCCGGGGTGAATCAGATCCCGAGTCGGCGCCCCAGCCAATGTATTGGCCAAGGTTGATTCCGCTGCCTGGTCAAGTTTCGCCGTCAGTGCCGCCTGTCCCTGATGCAGTGCTTTCGCCAGCCGGTAGGCCACATCATCCGGTAACGAGGCGCGCGCCAGCACGAAGGGCCACGACCCCACCGAATTGACCGGCCCGGTCTGCCCGGGATAACTGCCCGCCGGCATCGTGGTCTGCTTGAGAAATACATGTTTGCCCTGGATGCGTTTGATTTCATCGGCACTCGGCGAAATGAAACGCATGCCTTTGGGATTTTTAGCAATGTTCATGAACGGCGGCCAGCCGACGCCGCCGCCCCACATTGCTGCGGCGTCGCCGTTAATCACCAAAGGCGGGCCGTCTCCGGCCTTTTCCAGAAGACGCGCATCAAAATCCTTTTTGATGTCGAGTCCGAGACCATCGAACACATAACGCGCCAGCACTACAAAACCAGAACTGGATGCACCCCACACCACGGTCTTGCCGACGAGGTCGCTGATGCTCTGGTACGGGCTGTCGGCGCGCACCATGAACATGCCGGCCTGTGAATAAGTGGCGTTGATGATGCGGATGTTTTTGCACGGCGCACGGCCGATGCCGTTGATCGCCTCGTAGGTCACCTCGCCGGTGGCCAGCGCAATGTCGAGCGAGCCGTCTTCGATGCGACCGACGTTTTCGCCGCTGCCCTTGGTATTGATTGGCTCGATATCCAGCGTCGGATCGGTGGCATTGAGAACCTCGGCATAAGGCCAGCCATAGGCCGGGAATCCGCCGCCGGGGGTTGCGGTGCCGAGCACGACTTTTGTTTTTTGCGTTGTCATTCCCCAACCTCCTCCAAGGATCGAAAGCCGGAGTGTAATCGCTAACCGTGACTGCCGGTCAACCAGGAAAAAGCTGTTGTACGATACTGCCATGCCGCTGCCTGCTCTCCCGCATCCCGCACGCGTCGCCACGCTGCTGCTGCTCGTGCTGGGACCGCTCGCGTGGCTGATGTTCGGGCACGGCGAACCGATCCTGCAGGATCGCGGCTATCACATATTCGCCGACAGCCGCAGCTGCCTCGGCATCGCCAATTTCGGCAATATTGTCTCGAACCTGCTGTTCCTGCTGACGGGTCTGGCCGGACTCGCATGGTGCTGGCGCGACCGATGCGGCGCATGGCGCTCATGGCTGGTGTTCTTCGCCGGCGTGACGCTGGTATTTTTCGGCTCTGCTTATTACCACAGCAATCCCAATGACCACACCCTGGTGTGGGATCGGTTGCCCATGACAGTTGCGTTCATGGGACTGTTCACTGCGCTGATCAGCGAACACCTCGAAACGCGACTGGAAATGCCCATGCTCGCAGGCGCGCTGGCGGTCGGCCTGTTCAGCGTATTGTGGTGGCGGCTGAGCGGCGACCTGCGCATCTATGCCTGGGTCCAAGGGGCGCCGCTACTGGCCATACCTTATGTGGTGGCGGCATTTCCGCGTCGTTTCAGCCTGCGTCACTACCTGCTTTACGGGGTCGGCCTCTACGCACTGGCCAAAATTGCGGAACTGAAAGACTTTGAAATGTTTGTGGCAACCGCCGGGGTGATCAGCGGCCACAGCGCCAAGCATCTGCTTGCCGCGCTGGCAGTGTATTGCGTACTGCGCATGCTTCAACAACGTCAGAGTTTGACGCCTGTGGCCTCTTCCCAGTAACGCACGATCTCGGTCTGGTCAACTTTTGCGCCAACCTTCGCCACCGCGTCACTCCACAGTTCCGACACCTTTTCACCCAGCGGAACTGCCGCGTCAATGGCATGTGCCATATCGACTGCGATTTTCACGTCCTTGGCGATGAAGCTGAGTGCCATTCCCGTGGCATATTTGTGCGTGAGTATCTGCGGGATGACTTTTTTCTCGATCGGGTGATTGCGACCGGCGCACATTGGCACCAGCGCATCCGCCATCATCTTCGGATCGAGTCCGAATTTCTTGCCGATGGTCAGCGCCTCGATGGCATTGATCAGCGCACAGGCATTGACGTAATTGGCCAGCGCCTTCATCGCATGCGCCGAACCGACCGGGCCGCAATGGGTCACGCCGCGGCCCATTGCCTTCAGCACCGGGGTGCAGCGCTCAACCAGTTCATCGCTGCCGCCGGCCATGATGTCCAGTGAAGCATCCTTGGCAAACACAACGCCGCCCATCACCGGCGCATCGACCATGTGCAGTCCGAGTTTTTCGAGCGCCTCGGCCGTGGTACGCGTACCTGTCGGATCACAAGTACCCATGTCGATGAGCACCGCATCCCTGGCCATCGTGGCGGCAGCACCGCCTTCCAGCATGACCTTGCGCACGATCTTGTCGTCAGGAAGCATTGTGACGATGGCATCAGCACCGCGCGCAAGATCCGCCAGCGAAGACGCAGCCTTGCCGCCATGCTGCGCGACAAACGCCTCTGCCGTTTCAGGGCGCGCATCAAACACCGTGACGTCAAATCCGCGCTTGAGCAGATTCGCCGCCATCGGATTGCCCATATTGCCGACACCGATAAAACCGATTTTTTTGATGGAGCTCATAAGAACCTCAAAGTCAAAAGCAGCCACAGAGGACACAGAGAGCACAGAGAAAAGCCAAACCGAAACATTTCCGAACGGGATTTGGTTTTGAAGTTCTCGGTGCGCCCTGTGTCCTCTGTGGCTAAAGGTTTTAAAGCATTACCACACAGCCCCGCGTGCGGTGATCGGCCACAGAGCTTCAACCCTGCCGCCGCGCACGCAGACGTAGTGGTCATACAGATTGACGGTCGGATCGCAGTGGCCGGGGATCAACCTGAGTTTATCGCCGAGCGCAAACCCTGCAGAACCGTTCATCTTGATCACGCCATGTTCGTCAGATGCCTTGAGAAATTCCGCCTGCGGAAAATCAGCAACCCGCGGCATGCCCGAATCAATACTCGACGCCTTCAGACCCGCGTCAACGATGGCGGTATCAGGCTGCGTGCGGCTCATCACCGTGGTCCACACGAACAAGCTGTGTTCGAAACGCGGGATGCCGCTTTCGGTCCAGTCGTTTTTTGCGTAATCGGCGTCCATGGAAATATAGGAGCCAACCTGCAGTTCGTCGTATACGGAACTGGCCGCCTCAAACAGATAAGTGCCGGTGCCGGCGCCGGTAACCTTGCCACGCGGCAGGCCAGCTTTTTCAATCAACGCCAGCGTACGTTGCACGCCATCCACGGCCGCGGCAATCGCAGATCGGCGCTCCTCAACCTTGCGCATGTGCTGCGCACCGCCCTGATACGCCTGCAGACCGGCGTAACGCAGGTTTTTGCAGGCGGCGATGGCCTGGGCGATTTTCAGTGCAGGTTCACCGGGCTCGACGCCACAACGGTTGGCGCCGACATTGACCTCAACCAGCACATCAATGACAACACCGAATTCGCATGCGGCGGCATCAATGTCTTTGACATTCCCTGCGTCATCCGCACAGACCGTGACCTTCGCTTGCGTGGCCAGTGCTGCCAGCCGCCGGAGCTTGGTCATGCCGACCACTTCGTTGGCGACCAGTACATCGTGCACGCCGCCTTCGACCATCGCTTCTGCTTCGCTGACCTTCTGGCAACACACACCGACCGCACCCAGCGCAATCTGGCGCAGGGCGATCTGGGGGCATTTATGGCTTTTGGCATGCGGCCGCAGCATGATCTTGCGGTCGGCAATCGACGCCTGCAGGCGCTTCAGATTGCCTTCGAAGGCATCGAGGTCAAGAATCAGCGCTGGCGTATCGACCTCGGCCAGCATCATGCCCGGCCGCGCGGGTGGAATATGCGCCAT
>CAMAYE010000134.1 GCA_945862135.1 Bordetella parapertussis | reverse complement strand
TTTGTCGATTCGTCCTGGTACTACCTGCGTTACGCCTGCGCCGACAGCAGCGCCGCGATGGTCGATGAACGCGTCAACTACTGGCTGCCGGCCGACCAGTACATCGGCGGCATTGAACACGCCATTCTGCACCTGCTGTATTCGCGCTTCTGGAGCAAAGCGATGCGCGACCTCGGCCTCGTGAAGCTGGACGAACCGTTCAAGAACCTGCTGACCCAGGGCATGGTGCTCAACGAAATCTTTTTCCGTAAACCGGCTGCCGGACGCATCACCTACTACAACCCTGCCGATGTTGATCTGATCATCGACGACAAGGGCAACCGCAGCGGCGCAACGTTGCGCAGCGATGGCCAGCCCGTCGAATCCGGCGGCATCGGTACGATGTCGAAATCGAAGAACAACGGCGTTGATCCGCAGGCGCTGATTGAAAGCTACGGCGCCGACATTGCGCGCTTTTACATGATGTTCACCGCACCACCCGAGCAGACGCTGGAGTGGTCGGATGCCAGCGTCGAAGGTGCATCGCGCTTTTTGCGCCGCGTGTGGACTCTGGGCTATGAGATCGGCCAGCGCTCCGCAGTCAACGCAATTCCTGCAACGCTGCCCGCGCCGCTGGCTGGCGCACGGCGCGAAATGCATGCCGTACTGAAACAAGGCAACTACGACCTCGGCCGTCATCAGTTCAATACCGTCGCCTCGGCGACGATGAAAATGCTCAACGCGCTGGAAGGCGTGCTGAAAGGCGGCAACGACGAAGCCGCCAATGCCGTTCTGCGCGAAGGCCTGTCCATTCTGCTGCGGGTGCTGTCGCCGATCACGCCGCACATCACGCACCAGCTGTGGCGCGACCTGGGTTACGGCGATGACATCCTTGCCGCCCCTTGGCCCGAGCCCGACGCGCAGGCGCTGGTGGAGTCGGAAATAGAGCTTGTGGTCCAGGTCAACGGCAAAAAGCGTGGTGATATTCGCATCGCCAGGGACGCCGACAAGGCAACCATCGAAACCGCCGTGCTCGCTCACGCGGAAGTGCAGAAATTCATGGCCGGGCAGCCCGCCAAAAAAGTTGTTATCGTGCCGGGACGCCTGGTCAACGTTGTCGTCTGATTCCCAATGAAAACTTTTGCCGCCCTGCTATTGACGCTGCTCCTTGCCGGCTGCGGTTTTCAGCTTCGCGGTTCAGCCTCGCTCCCGTTCGAAACGTTGTATGTACAAGCTCCGGTCAGTTCGCAGTTCGGTACGCAGTTGCGGCGACTGGTCACCGCGGGTAGCAGCACACGCATTGTCGAGGTCGCCAAAGGCGCTGACGCCACGCTGGTGCTGGTCAATGAACTGCGCGAAAAGAACATCCTGTCGCTGTCCGGCGGCGGACGCGTGCGCGAATACCAGTTGAGATACCGCATGACGTACCGCTTGCTTGATCGCAATGGGGTCGAGGTCATTCCGGTTACAGAAATCGCACTGGTTCGGGACTTCTCCTTCAATGACAGCGAAGCCTTGTCCAAGGAAGCAGAGGAGGCACTTTTGTTTCGCGACATGCAGAGTGATGCCGTTCAGCAACTGCTGCGCCGGATGCAGGTCATCCGCCTGCCACCTGTCACATAATCCCAGAGTCGTCAGTCGGCGCATTCTGCGGTAGCATTGGCTCCAACAATGCGCCTGTCCTCCGAACAACTGGCTGGTCACCTCAAGCGGGAACTGCAACCGCTGTATACGGTGTTCGGCACTGAACCCCTGCTCGCGCTTGAAGCCAGCGACCGCATCCGCGCCAAGGCGCGCGCCGAGGGTTACACCGAACGCGAAGTGCTCACCGCGGATTCCGGCTTCAAATGGAATCAGCTCGCACTGGCCGGCAGTTCACAATCCCTGTTCGCCTCGCGCAAGCTGCTGGAACTGCGTATCCCTACCGGCAAACCCGGCAAGGAAGGCGGCGAGGCCCTGCAGAGCTATTGCAAGTCACTACCGCCCGATACCGTCACGCTGATCTACGTGCCCGACCTCGACTGGCGAGGCCAGAAGGCCGCTTGGTTCGAAGCACTTGAACGCGCGGGGGTGGCCGTCGAAGCCAAACCCGTGCTGCGCCGCGCGCTGCCCCAATGGATCGCCGGCCGGCTCGGCCTGCAGCAGCAGGAAGCCGATACCGAAACACTGGATTTCATTGCCGACCGTGTCGAAGGCAACCTGCTCGCCGCCTATCAGGAAGTGCAGAAACTCGCCTTGCTGTTCCCGCAAGGCACGATCACTTTTGATCAAGTACGGGAAGCGGTGCTCGATGTCGCGCGTTACGACGTGTTCAACCTCGGCGAAATCATGCTCGAAGGCGATCCTCTGCGCGTCGCGCGCGTGCTCGACGGCCTGCAGGGCGAAGGCACTGCGGCACCGCTGGTGCTGTGGTCGCTCTCGGAAGAAATCCGCGCCATCGGCAAGATCATCACCGGCGTCAACGGCGGCAAGCCGGCATCAATGATGATGCGCGAAGCACGCATCTGGGGCCCCTCGCACCAGAAGGCGATGCAGAACAACCTGCGCCGTTTCACACTGGGCCAGGTCACCGAAGCGCTGCGCCACGCCGCGGTCATTGATCGCATGGCCAAAGGTCTTGTACGCGGCGACGTTTGGGATGAACTGCTGCAACTGGCACTACGATTTGCGCGGAATAATCCGGGAACGGTCAAAGCGCAGGCGCCGCGGCGCACCAGCAATGCGGCATTTGCGGCCCATCCGGCGCTGTTCTAGTTACTTGTTGTCCTAGATTTAAAAATCTTCGCCCGCGTACATCCGTACGCGCGGCTCCACTTTGAACCAGGTCGCGTGCTGCGGCAAAAAAGCAGCCCACACAGTTTGTAGCCGCGATGCACGATGGGCAGCGGATGATTGGCCAGGCGGATGCGTGGACGGTGCGGCATGGCGGGGTTCGGGACATTCGGCCATCAAGCAATGATTGGCGAGGGTTAAAACAAAGGTGCTATGTAAGTGATTGTTTTTATTATTATCAATCGGCCGGGGGGAAGAATTCGACTCCAGTGCCTTTGGTTATTCTTTTGTTTATTTGTCCATTTGCCATCTCAGTATCCCTTGTTTAGTTCGAATACTCTCGAAATAAAACGCTGATCGGTGTAATCCCCTGCTACTACAGGACATGTAGTACCTGGGCCGCGCGATGTTAGCCACGGTCGCCTTTGTCCGGAAGTGCTGCCAAACCCAGCCTCGATGAAGAAACCGGTGCGCTCGGCAATTGTCAGGTTGTCTACAAGATTTATTACTCGCAACCGACTAGCAGCAACCCAATACTTTCGGTCCTCTGGTCGAGAAATGTCTTCCCAAATGACACCGAATTTACTTACCGGAAAATTAACTTGTTCACGGACCGAGTTTTCAACATTTGATTTGGCTTTATGAATTCGCACATACCCATTACCGACCTCGGCCTTGATTTCTACGAATTCAAGCGCGCGTTGAATAGTGCCATCTAAACTCCGACTATCATTTGCAAGACGTCGAGCCGCGTCATCTCCTCGTTTATCGTATGGCGTCGCATTGCTATAAGGATCCCCCATCCAAAACTGGTCATACAAATCCTTCTCCGTAGCCGGCGGCAGCGGCTTCACCACTAACACGCTTTTGACACCCGTGAAAGTCTTGTAGATCTTCTCCCCCGCCTCGGTGTCGCACTTGTGTTTGAAGTAAGCCCAAGCTGCTTTTACGTAATCTTCATCGGGCTTGGCGTTGCTCGATGGCGTAGCCGGGCATGCGGGCAGTAGAGCGCACACAGCAAGTCCGGCGAGCGCGCGACGCAGCAATATTATTAAAAGTACCGGAGTCGATTTTTTACCCATCACCATCCCCCTTCACAACAATTCCAATACCAATCAATCCACCTGCTCCGCACTGCTGACCGGGCTCCGCGCCCTTGGCCTTGTAAGCGTCGCCATGGCGCAGTCCCTGCACCGGTGGATTGTAGGGTTTCCGCCGCATTCCCGGATACCTGCGGAGCGGCTGCGTCCCGCCGCCTGCTAGAATCCCCCCTATGGATGTCCAGACCTACATGATCACCGTCGGCAAGGCCGCACGCGCTGCATCACGCGCAATGGCCGTCGCCGATACCGGTGCGAAAAACCGCGCGCTGCAAGCCATGGCTGATGCGATCGAGCAGTCGGCCGCGACGCTGCTGCGCGAAAACGCCCGCGATGTTGATGCCGCCAAAACCAAGGGCCTCGATGCGGCATCGGTCGACCGGCTGACGCTGACATCCAAAACCATTGCCTCGATGGCCGACGGCCTGCGCCAGATCGCCGCGCTGCCGGACCCGATCGGCGAGATCAGCGGATTGAAATACCGCCCTTCCGGCATCCAGGTCGGACAGATGCGCGTGCCGCTGGGCGTCATCGGCATCATTTACGAATCGCGTCCAAATGTGACGGCGGATGCGGCGGGGCTGTGCCTGAAATCCGGCAACGCCGCGATTTTGCGCGGCGGCTCCGAAGCGCTGCATTCAAATCAGGCCATTGCCGCCTGCGTGCAGGCCGGGCTGAAAGCAGCCGGTCTGCCGGAAACCGCGGTGCAGGTTATCTCGACGGCGGATCGCGCGGCGGTCGGCGAAATGATCACGATGCAGGACTACGTCGATGTCATCGTGCCGCGCGGCGGCAAGGGCCTGATCGAACGGCTGATGCGCGAATCGCGCATTCCGATGATCAAGCACCTGCACGGCGTCTGCCATGTCTATATCGACGACAAGGCGGACTTCGACAAGGCGATGCGCATCGCTGACAACGCGAAGACCCAGCGCCTCGGCACCTGCAACACCATGGAAACGCTGCTGGTCGCGCGCGACATCGCGGCAAAAATCCTGCCGCCGCTGTGCAAGATCTACGCCGACAAAAAAATCGAACTGCGCGGCGATGAGGCTGCGCGTGCCCTCGTGTCCGGCATGAAAGCCGCGACCGAAGAAGACTGGCATACCGAGTACCTCGACGCGATCCTGTCGGTGCGCATCGTCGACGGACTGGATGCGGCGATTGATCACATCGCGCGCTACGGTTCGCAGCACACCGACGCCATCGTCACCGAAGACATCACCCGCGCGCGACGCTTCCTGCGCGAAGTCGATTCGAGTTCGGTGATGGTCAATGCCTCGACGCGTTTTGCCGACGGTTACGAGTTCGGCCTGGGCGCGGAGATCGGCATTTCCACCGACAAACTGCATGCACGCGGGCCGGTGGGCCTTGAAGGCCTGACTTCGCTGAAATACGTCGTGTTCGGGGACGGCCAGATCCGCGGCTGATTCGACAGCACCCTCCGGGGTTATTCATAACTATTTGTTTTTAAAAGAGTTTTAGCCATGAGCCAAACGGTCGAAGTCAAAGTCCCGGATATCGGTGATTTCAAGAGCATCCCGGTCATCGAAGTGCTGGTGAAACCCGGCGACACCGTGAACAAGGAAGATCCGCTGGTCACGCTGGAGTCCGACAAGGCGACGATGGACATCCCTGCGCCGAGCGCCGGCATCGTCAAAACCATCAGCCTCAAACCTGGCGACAAGGTGTCGATGGGTTCGCTGATCCTGACGCTCGAATCCACCGGCGCCGCCGCTCCTGCCCAACAAGCAACGGCTCCTGCACCTGCAGCGGCAAAGCCCGCGACACCTGCACCGGCCGCAACCGCGCCCGCAGCAGCTGCGAAGTCCGACATCCACGCCGAATTGGTCGTACTCGGTGCCGGCCCCGGTGGCTACACCGCCGCCTTCCGAGCCGCCGACCTCGGCAAGAAGGTCGTGCTCATCGAACGTTATCCGACGCTCGGCGGCGTCTGCCTGAATGTCGGCTGCATTCCGTCAAAAGCGCTGCTGCACATGGCCAAGGTCATCACCGAAGCCGATGAAGCCGCACATGCCGGCATCACCTTCGGCAAACCGAAAATCGAAATCGACAAGCTGCGCGCGTGGAAAGACGGCGTGCTGGGCAAGCTGACCAAAGGCCTGTCGGGCCTCGCCAAGCAGCGCAAGGTGCAGGTCATCACCGGCCGCGGCGAATTCGCTTCGTCCAATACCATCCGCGTGGAAACCGCTGACGGGGTAAAGACCGTTTCTTTCGACAACTGCATCATCGCCGCCGGTTCCTCGGTCGCAAAAATCCCGGGCTTCCCCTACGACGATCCGCGCATCATTGATTCGACGGGCGCTCTGAAACTGGCGACCGTGCCGAAACGCATGCTGATCATCGGCGGCGGCATCATCGGCCTGGAAATGGCCACCGTGTATGACGCACTGGGTTCGAAAATCACCGTAGTCGAGCTGATGGACGGCCTGATCCCCGGCGCCGACAAAGATGTGGTGCGCCCGCTGGCGAAGCGCATCGAGAAACGCTACGAAAAAATCCTGCTCAAAACCAAAGTGGCGATAATCGAAGCGCAGAAGGATGGCCTCAAGGTCACCTTCGAAAGCACCGATGGAAAAACCACCACGGATATCTTTGATGCCGCACTGATGGCAGTGGGTCGCCGGCCCAATGGCCGTGACATCAAGGCCGATGCTGCAGGCGTCACTGTCAACGAGCGCGGCTATATTCCCGTAGACAAGCAACAACGCACCAACGTGCCGCATATCTACGCCATCGGCGACGTCTGCGGCGAACCGATGCTTGCGCACAAGGCCACTTACGAAGCCAAGATCGCCGCTGAAGTCATCGCCGGTCACAAGGCCTTCTTCGACGCCCGCACGATTCCGTCGGTCGCCTATACCGATCCGGAAATCGCCTGGATGGGTCTCACCGAAACCCAGGCCCAGGCCCAGGGCATCGAATACGACAAGGCGGTGTTCCCGTGGGCCGCGAGCGGCCGCGCACTGGCCACCGGCCGTGACGAGGGCATGACCAAGGCGCTGTTCGACAAAAAAACGCGCCGCCTGATCGGCGCGGCGATGACCGGCGTCAATGCCGGCGAATTGATTGCTGAAGCCGTGCTGGCGCTGGAAATGGGTGCCGATTCGCACGATATTGGCCTCACCATTCACCCGCATCCGACGCTGTCGGAGACTTTGTTCTTTGCGGCTGAAATGGCCGAAGGCTCGATTACCGACCTCTACGTGCCGAAGAAATAAACACCCGGCACTCGCGAGGACATGGCCGTCAATCCGGACGACATCGTCACCATCATCATCCGCTTTGATCAATACGATCACCTGCAGGCCTGGGTGCAATCGGATGTACGCCGCAACTATGTGCGCAAGGTCGAACCCATCCTCGAAGGCGGCGACCGCATCGAAATCAAATCAGGACTTGATTTCTGGTTCACGCGGCCGGGTGTGCGCGCACCCAACCGTTTCAAGCAGTTCCTGATCACCTTTTCGGCGATCTACCCGCTGACACTTCTGGTGTCGGCCGGGCTTTCACCCGCGATTTAGTCCATGCCGGTTCTCGGTAATCTGCTCATCAGTCGTTTTCTGGTGGCGGGCATCATCGTCTGGCTGATGGTTTACGTGATCATGCCGCTTTACACCCGCGCGGTCGCCGACTGGCTGTACCGCTGATCCCGCCTTAGTAACGTATTGTGGACAGTCGCCTGTTCCGGTTATTCATGGCTTCTTCGCAGTTGCCGCCCCTGCACTCAGGCGTTAGCATCGGGTATTCCACTGCATCAAACGTCCACATTAAGGAACACCCATTGAAGCTCCTGTTAACCATCGCCACGGCGCTGGCTTTTGCCGCTTCGGCGTCGTTTGCACAAACCTTTCCGGTCAAACCGATCCGCTGGGTAGTGCCCTCATCTGCAGGCGGCGGCAATGACCGGTTGGCGCGTTTGTTCGGCGCGCAACTGACACAAAGCTGGGGACAACAGGTCATCGTCGATCTGCGTCCGGGTGCGGCCGGCATCGTCGGTTCGGAAATAGTCGCCAAGGCGCCGCCCGACGGCCACACGATCCTGATCGTTGCCACTGGTTACGCACTGAACCCGAGCCTGTATTCGACGCTGCCTTACGACACGCTGAACGATTTCGCGCGCATCACGCTGCTGGCCTATTCGCCCAACGTGCTGGTCGTGCATCCCTCGCTGCCCGTCAAAACCGTGAAGCAGTTGATCGCGCTGGCCAAGTCGCGTCCCGGCGATCTGAATTACGCCTCATCAGGTGCCGGCACCGGCGGCCATCTGTCGATTGAACTGCTCAAACACATGGCCGGCATCCAGATGGTGCATGTGCCATACAAGGGCGCGGGCGATTCAACCGCAGCCGTGGTCAGTGGCCAAGTGCATATGCTGATGACCGCGCCGGGCGCCGCGATTCCTTTTCTAAAGGCCGGAAGATTGCGCGGCATTGCCGTCGGCTCCGCGAACCGGGTCAGGGCGTTGCCCGAAATACCGACCGTGGCCGAAGCCGGATTACCCGGTTATGCCGTGGAAGGTTTCTACGGCGTGTTGGCGCCGGGTAAAACACCCCGCCCCATCGTCGAGAAACTGCACGGTGAATTGGCGCGCATCAGCAAACTGCCGGACGTCAACACGCAAATGGAAGCCAGCGGTTTTGATCCGGTTGCACTGGGTCCGGATCAATTCACCGAATTCGTCAAAAAAGAACTTCAGAAATGGCCGCCGGTATTCAAGGCAGCCGGCATCAAAGTCAATTAATGCGGATTGCGGCACAGCGCCGCTGCGCAAGCAAACAGATTCACAGGAGACCGCAATGGGCCAGATTTTTCTCGTAGTACCCGATGCGCCGATCGAAAAAGCGGAACAACTCAATGCCAATCGCACGCTCGGCGAGTCCGGCATCCGCCTCGGCATTCTCGATAACACCAAGGGCAACGCCGATCATCTGCTGAACATGATCATCGAAGGCGTGAAAAAGGAATTCAAGGTGGATTCGGTGGTGATGACGCGCAAGGCCGCTTCCAGCCGCCCTGCCGCCGAAGACATCCTCGACAAACTTGCGAAGGAAGCCGACCTCGTTGTCAGTGCCATGGCCGATTGAGGGTCGTGCACGTCGTGGAGTGTCCACGACATGGCGCAACTGAGAAAACGTGGGCTGATCGCCGCCGTGATCTGTTCCGATACATTCATGAAACTGGGCAGCGCGCAGGCCAAGGTGTTCGGCGTGCCCGATCTGCCGCTGCTGGAAATCAAGCATCCGCTGGGCGGACTGAGCATGGAAAAAGTACGCGAACGCGCCGACGTGGCGCTGCCGCAGCTGATCCGCGCCATCAAGGCGATCAAGGAAAAGCAGGCATGAGCCTTCTCGACACACTGAAACAGAAACCCGGCGCGCTGGTCGCCTGCGATGATGACCCCGAGGCCGTCTTTGACCTGATGTGCAGCAAGGGCTGGAGCGACGGACTGCCTGTCATTCCGCCCACTGCCGAACGTGTCGAACGCATGCTCGCTTACTGCGATCGCGACCTCGACAAGCCGGTGCTGAACATCCCGCCGCGTTTCGGGGCGGCGACGCCGGTACGCATTGCCGCCAACGCGGTGATGGCCGGCTGCAAACCCGAACATTTCCCCCTGGTGTTGCTGGCGTTGGAAGCGCTGGCTGACGAGCAGTACAACCTCTACGGCACCCAGGCTACGACGCATCCCTGCACGCCGATGCTGATTTTCAACGGGCCTGCTGCAAAAGAAGCCGGACTTAATGCCGGCCAGAACGCGATGGGCAACTACTTTCGCGCCAACGCCGTGATCGGCCGCGCGGTGCGGCTGGCGCTGGTCAATATCGGCGCGGCGATTCCCGGCACCGGCGACATGGCAACCACCGGCACGCCGGCAAAGTTCACCTTCTGCGTTGCCGAAAATGAAGAACAAAGCCCTTGGGATCCGCTGCATGTAGAGCTGGGTTTCCCGCGCGAATCGAGCGCAGTCACGGTCATCGCTGCGGAAAGCCCGCATAACGTGAACGATCACGAAAGCCTCAATGCCGAAGGCAT
>CAMAYE010000133.1 GCA_945862135.1 Bordetella parapertussis | reverse complement strand
GCGCCGTGGTGATGATCCGCTCGTCATTGACCTTGACCCACAAGCCCACCTCACCGCCGTTTGCGGCGTGGCAGTGCCGCGCGCCGATGCCAGTCTTTACGGTTTGTATGCGCATGGTGCGCCGGTGTCGGCGCTGACCTGTGCGACTCGCAATGGCTGGCAGCTGGTGCCTTCGCACATCGAACTGTCCAAAGTCGATACGCAGTTCGGCAAGGGGCCTGCGGCACTGAACCGGCTGGCACAGGCACTGGGGCGTGAGCCGGCTGGACGTCCGGTGCTGATGGATTCCTGTCCGATGCTCGGTGTGTTGTCGTTGAGCAGCGTTTTTGCCGCAGACGGCGTGTTGATCCCGATTTCTGCGGATTATCTGGCGATGAAGGGTGCATTGCAGATGGAGCGTACCCTGAAGGCGCTTGAGCAGGTACTGAAGCGGCGGGTGCCGCGCCGTTATCTGATCACCCGTTACGATGCGCGAAGACGCATGGCGGTGGATATTGAGGGGCAGTTGCGCGAACGCTATGGCGACGAGGTATGCGCCACGCGGATAGCAGAAAACGTAAGCCTTGCGGAAAGTCCCGCCAGCAACCAGGATGTGTTCGAACACGCACCGGCAAGCCGGGGCGCCCGCAATTATTCCGAACTGCTGGACGAACTGGTTTCAGTCGGATTCGTGCATGCTGGTGTCGACAAGGCGCGTACTGCGATGAGAACCGTGCCGCCCGGCGCACGCACGGCGTTGTCGGCCGGGCAGGAGGCAGCGGCAAGGCGGCCTGTAGTTGCAGGACTGCAACTGGTGCATACCCGCCGCAGTTGAAGTCGATCGGTGGTGCGATCAGCGCGGATCGTTCTGTTTGCTGATCAGTGAAATCATTCCTTCAAGATCGACGCCTTCGCCGCGGTTAGCTGCTGCAATTTCACTGCATTCCAGAATTTCGCAATGCTGGTAAATCTGGCGTATCCGCGCTTCCGCATCTTCCCGTGATCGCGCCTGCACGACCAGGTTTTCGACGGTCATGCCGCCGCGTGTTTTGATCCTGAATCCGTATTTCGCCATTTCGGACATCGTGGCTCCCGCGGTTTGTTCAGGAGGGATCCGCTTTCAATTCATTACGGAACCGTTTGAAATTCTGCACGTAGTGATCGGCGATGCGGTTGATGCGCGTGATTTCCTCGGGGGATAGCTGGCGCACGACCTTGCCGGGCATGCCCAACACCATTGAGCCGTCGGGGATTTCCTTGCCCTCGCCGATGAAAGCGCGCGCTCCGATCAGGCAATTCTTGCCGATCTTTGCGCCATTGAGGATCACCGCGCCGATGCCGACGAGGCTGCCTTCGCCGATGGTGCAGCCATGCAGCATCGCCATATGGCCGACGCTGACGTTTTTCTCCAGCGTCAGCGGAAAGCCGGGATCGGCATGCAGAACCGAGCCGTCCTGCACCTGCGAGTTTTCACCAATGGTGATGTTTTCGTTGTCGCTGCGCAGTACGCAGTTCCACCAGATGCTGGCATTGTTTTCCAGCGTCACGCTGCCGATGACCACGGCGTTGGGGGCGATCCAGTGATCGCCCTTGCATACCACCTTGCGTTCACCGAGGCTGAATTTCATTGCAGATCCCCGGATCAGAAGCCGACAGCCTGGCCGTCGGTGCGGCGCTCGGATGCAGCGAAATAACCGTCTTCCATCTTGTAGATCAACTGGGCGCGGCCGAAATCGGTGGACCAGCGGTCGGCCTGCGGCATGTCGTGGCCGCGGGCACGCAGTTCGGCAATGGTTTCAGCAGCGACGCCGTGTTCAATGCCGACCTTGAGGCCGGTGTCGATGCGCCAGCGCGGTGCGTCCGCTGCGGCCTGCGGATTTTGCGCGTAATCGACCATGCGTGAAACGACCTGCATGTGGCCTTGTGCTTGCATTGAACCGCCCATCACGCCGAAGCTCATCAGAGGTTTGCCGTTTTTAGTCAGGAAGCCGGGGATGATGGTGTGGAAAGGGCGTTTGCGCGGTGCAACCACGTTGGCGTGTTCCGGTTTCAGGCTGAAGCCGTAGCCGCGATTCTGCAGGCTGATGCCGGTACCTGGAACCACAACGCCGGAACCGAAGCCGGCAAAGTTCGACTGGATGTACGACACCATCATGCCGGACTCGTCGGCAGCAGTCAGGTAGACCGTGCCGCCCTTGGCCGGATTGCCGAAGGTCGGTGCCAGGGCTTTTTTCATGTCGATCAGCTGTGCGCGTTTTTTCAGATAAGCCTTGTCGAGCATCTCGGCCGGCTTGATGCGCATCGTTGAAGGATCGGACACATATTCGTTGATGTCGGCGAAGGCGAGTTTCATCGCTTCAATCTGCAGGTGCATGCTGTCTGGTGAATCAACCGGCAGTTTTGCAACGTCGAAGTTCTCGAGGATGCCCAGCGCGATCAGCGCCGCAATGCCCTGACCATTCGGGGGAATCTCGTGCAGGGTGTAGCCGCGATAATCGATGCCGATCGGTTCGACCCAGTCCAGCGTATGCGCAGCCAGGTCATCCATGGTCATCGCGCCGCCGTGCTGCTTCGACCAGGCGACAATTTTTTCAGCCAGATCACCTTTGTAATACGCTTCGCCCTTGGTTTCGGCGATGCGTGCTAGGGTTTTTGCCTGCGCCGGGAATGAAAACTTCTCTCCGGGTAAGGGCGCGCGGCCACGCGGCATGAAGGCTTCGGCAAAGCCGGGCTGGTTTTTCAGTTCCGGCACCTGATTGGCCCACAGGCGTGCGATGGTCGGTGTGACCATAAAGCCATCACTGGCGTATTTGATCGCTGGTTCGAACAGGTCAGCGAACGGCAGTTTGCCGAACTTCTGTGACATTTCAGCCCAGGCTGAAACGCAGCCCGGCACCGTTACGGAATCCCAGCCGCGTTGCGGCATCGCCTGCGCGCCCTTGAAGCGGTCCGGCGTCCAGCCGGCCGGTGAGCGTCCCGATGCATTCAGGCCATGCAGTTTTTTTCCGTCCCAGAGGATGCAGAAGGCATCGCTGCCGATGCCGTTGCTGGTCGGTTCCAGCACGGTCAGCGAAATGGCCGTGGCGAGAATGGCATCAACCGCATTGCCGCCTTTGAGCAGCATGCGCAGACCGGCCTGTGCGGCGAGCGGTTGTGATGTGGCGACGGCATTGCGCGCAAGTACCGGCATGCGCTGCGAAGTGTAGGGGAACTGGAAATCTAAGGGGGTCATCGGGGTCTCGGATTAAGCTAAAAAAATACGGGGCGCAGCAAGCCCCGTATTTTAACGCACTGCGCATGACGCAGTTGTGAGTTGCAATCTCAGTTGGGCTGGATGCCGGCCGCACGTGCGACCTTGATCCACTTCTGGATTTCGGCGCGGTTGAACTGGTCGTGTGCGTCGGGTGAACTGCCGTTCGGCTCAGCGCCCTGGTCGAGCAGCGTCTTGCTGACCTTGGGATCTTTCAGGGACTGGACCAGTGCGGCATTGACTTTATCGACGATCGGTTTGGGCAGATTGGCCGGGCCGAACATCGAGAAGCCGCTCGATACGATGAAGTCCTTCAGTCCCTGCTCCTGCATGGTGGGTACGGTCGGCGCTGCGGGTGAACGTTTTGCCCCGGTCTGGGCAATCATCCGCAGCTTGCCGTTGGCGACGTGGGGCACTGCAGCCGGCATGCTCGGGAACTGCATTTGTACATGGCCGCCGACCAGGTCGATCATCGAAGGTCCGCTGCCCTTGTAATGGACCGCAGTGATTTTGATGTTGGCGGAGGAGATCAGCAGTTCCGCAGAAAGATGCCCCACAGTACCGACGCCCGCGGTCGAGTAGAAAATGTCATTTGGGCGTGCTTTTGCGAGCGCGATGAATTCTTTGAGGTTTTTCGGCGGCAGCGAGGGGTGGATCACGAAGGCGGTGGGCACGTCGGCGACAATGCCGATCGGCGTGAAATCCTTGACCGAGTCGTAGGGCAGTTTCTTGACCATCGCCGGATTGATGGTGTGACCTGCAGAAGCCATCAGCAGCGTGTAGCCATCGGGCGCTGCGCGCATGACGGCTTCGGTGCCGATCATGCCGCCGGCGCCGCCGCGATTGTCGATGATGATCTGCTGGCCGATGAGTTCCGCCATTTTCGGCGCAAAAATTCGTCCGATGATGTCGGTATTGCCGCCTGCAGCGAACGGAATCACCATACGGATCGTTTTGTTCGGGTAGTTTTGTGCGGATACCGCGCAGGATGCGGCCAGCAGGCCCACGGCTGCGGCAATCCGGAATCGGTTTGATTTCATCAGTCTTCTCCTCGGTTGGTCGCTGCGTACCGGATATATATCGGCCGCAGTCGGTTAGTGATCTGCCCACAGTTTACCAAGCCTGAGCCGGCTGCACAGTGCGATTCAAGGGGTCCAATTCGTGGCAATTTCCCGAGAGCAGTGTATGGGGCAGGGTAGAATCCGCAGGCTAATCCCGCACGTTCGCGGCAATTTCCGGAGGCAAGCATGGCATCGAAACGCATGACCATCATGGGTACCCGTCACGTTGTAGCGGCAGGGCACTATCTGGCCGCCCACGCGGCATTCGAAATTCTTGAGGCTGGCGGTAATGCCATTGATGCCGGCGTTGCGGCGGGACTGGCCATCGGCGTATTGCAGACCGAAAAGGTCAATATCGGCGGTGTTGCGCCGCAGATCATTTACACCGCAAAGGACCGCAAGGTGCATTCGATCGACGGTCTCGGCGTCTGGCCGCAGTCGATCACGCCGGATTACTTCATGAAAAAGCACGGCGGCAAGATTCCGCCGGGCATTGAGCGTTGCGTGGTGCCGGCCGCGCCGGATGCATGGATCACCGCACTGTCGCGTTTCGGCACCATGAGTTTTGGCGAGGTCGCCAGTGCCGCGATCCGTTTTGCCAGCGAAGGTTTTCCGATGTATCCGCTGATGTCCGAGTTCATCGGTGCCAATGTCGATAACTATTCGCGCTGGCCGTCGAGCAAAAAAGTGTATTTGCCGGGCGGCAAAGCGCCGGTGCCGGGCAAGGTGTTTGTGCAGGCAGACCTCGGCCGCACGCTGAAGTACATGGTTGATGAAGAAAAGCGCGGCAAACGCAAGGGCCGCAAGGCCGGCCTGCAGGCCGCGCGCGATGCCTTCTACAAGGGTGATATTGCGCGTGATGTCACCAAATGGATCGGCCAGCAGGGCGGCCTGATGCAATACGACGACTTTGCCAAATTCAAGGTCAATTTCGAGCCGACAGTCACCTCGAAGTTCGGCAACATCGACGTACATGCCTGCGGAGCGTGGTCGCAGGGCCCGGCATTGCCGATGGCGCTGAACATTCTCAAGGGTTACGACCTGAAGGCGATGGGGCACAACACGCCGCAATACATTCACGTCGTCACCGAAGCCATCAATCTGGCCTTTGCAGACCGCCACCATCATTTCGGCGATCCCAAGTTCGTCGATGTGCCGCTGAAAGGTCTGCTGTCGGAGAAATATTCGGCATGGCGCCGCTCAATGATCAGCCCCGACAAGGCGTGGCCGGAAATGCCGCCGGCGGGTGACCCGAAAACGCTATCCGCGTTGCAGAACATCTGCATGCCGGTGCCGCAGAAAGATGAAGCGCCGGGCCCCGGCGATACGTCCTATCTGTGCGTGATCGACCGTCACGGCAACGCGTTTTCCGCAACGCCGTCGGACGGTTCCGACAAGACGCCGATCATTCCCGGCGTGGGCATCCTGTGCTCGGGCCGCGGCACGCAGTCCTGGGCCGATCCTTCGCACCCGTCATCGGTGGCGCCGGGCAAACGCCCGCGTCTGACGCCGAATCCGGCACTGGCGCTGAAAAACGGCCATGCCTATATGCCTTTCGGCACGCCCGGCGGCGATGTGCAGATCCAGGCGATGATCCAGGTCTTCCTCAATATCAACGTGTTCAGCATGGCGGTGCAGGATGCGGTCGAAGCGCCGCGTTTTGCCAGCTACAGTTATCCCGGCTCCTTCGAGCCGCATGCCTATTTCCCCGGTCGCCTGTATCTGGAATCGCGTATCGACGCCAAGACCGGCGAGGCGCTGGCGGCAATGGGGCACAAGATCTACTGGTGGGATGATATGACCTGGCTCGCCGGATCGGTGTGCACCATCGTGAACGATTTTAAACAGGGCGTGCTGCACGGCGGTGCTGATCCACGGCGGCCTGCTTACGTATTGGGCTGGTAAAGAATGAATGGCATGAATGCTGCTCCGGAATCGGGTTCCGGAATCAACCGGCTGAACTGGAGAAAACACATGATCAAACGTTACTCAATCATTATTGCGGCAGCGACTGCCGTTGCGGGGTTGTGCTCCACTGGTGTTTTTGCGGCTTCGACCTATCCCGACCGGCCGGTGCGCATGATCGTCGGCTTCCCGCCCGGAGGCGCCGCGGACATCCTCGCACGCGCCGCAGGGCAGCAACTGTCGGAACGCCTCGGTCAGCAGGTCGTCATCGATAACCGCGGCGGTGCCGGCGGTCTGATCGCCACTGAAACCGCCGCCCGCGGCAATCCCGATGGCTACACGCTGCTGTTTTCATCGATTCCGCACGTAATCAATCCGCACCTCTACAAGAAGGTGTCGTATGACGCGCTGAAAGATTTCGCCCCGGTGGTGCAGTTTGTTGCCGTGCCGCTGATGATGGCCTCCGGCCCGTCGCTGCAGGCAACCACGGTGAAGGAACTGATCGACTATGCCAAGGCTAATCCCGGAAAACTCAATTACGGTTCCGGTGGCAGCGGTTCCTCGAGCCATCTTGCCGTTGAACTGTTCAAGTCGATGGCCGGTATCAATATGGCGCACATCCCTTACAAAGGCACCGGCCCGCTAATCACCGATATGCTCGGCGGCCAGATCGCGCTGACCATAGCCAGCGCAGTGCCGCTCGCGCCGCAGGTGCGTTCGGGCAAACTGCGCGGCCTCGCGGTGACCGGACCTAAACGTTCGCCGGCCTTTCCGGCGATACCGGCGATTGCCGAAACCGTGAAGGGTTATGAAGTCATCAACTGGTTCGGCGTATTCGCGCTGGCCGGCACACCGAAGGCGGCTACTGAACGTATCAATGCGGCACTCAACGAAGCGTTACGCACGCCGCAACTGGTCAAAACCCTGCAGGCACAGGGGGCGGAGGCGGTGGGCGGCAGCGCTGCCGATTTCGAGCGCGTCGTTCGCGCCGACTACGCCAAGTGGGGGCAGGTCGTGAAGCAATCCGGCGCGCGGGTCGATTGATCGCGGTGCTTTTATTCGTCAAAAATTCGTAAAAATAATGCAACGCATTGGAGGAAAATTGTTAAATAAAATCAATAAGTTAAAGTGCATCACCGGGGCGGTTGCGCTACTCGTTGCGACGCCGGCTGCATTGGCGCAGGACGCTGCAGCGAATTATCCCAATCGCACCATTCGTTATATCGTCGGCTACACCCCCGGCGGTACCTCTGACATGCTGGCGCGCGCGGTGGGTCAGAAACTCGCCGCGGCCTGGGGCCAACAGGTCATCGTCGACAACCGCCCTGGCGCCGGCACCAACATCGGTACCGAACTCGGCGCCAAGGCGCCTGCCGACGGCTATACGTTATTCATGCCGACGGTGGCCAACGCGATCAACCCGACGTTGTATCCGAAACTTGGTTACGACATGCTGAAGGACTTCGCCTACGTCACCAACTTTGCCAAGGTACCGGGCATCGTCGTTGTGCATCCGTCGTTGCCGGCAAAAAATGCCAAAGAGCTGATCGCGATTGCCAAGGCCAATCCGAATGCGCTGCGCCATGGCTCCACCGGCGTTGGCAGTCCGCATCACCTCGCCGGTGAAATCTTCAAGACCATGGCGGGTGTGAAAATGGTGCATGTGCCGTACAAAGGCGCAACACCGGCGATCTCTGACATCATTGCCGGACATATCGAAGTCTATTTCGGCGCGATGGTGTCGACGCTGCCGCATGCGCGGTCCAACCGGCTGCGCGCGCTGGGTGTCACCAGCCTCAAACGCGTCGACGCGGCGAAGGATATCGCTACGCTGGACGAGCAGGGCCTCAAGGGTTTTGAAACCGGATCATGGTTCGGCATGGCAGTGCCCACCGGCACGCCGCAGGCGATCATCAACAAGCTGCACGCCGAATCCACCAAGGCACTGCAGGCGTCGGACCTGCGCAACCGCATGATCGCGGAAGGTGCTGAATTCGTCGGTGATACGCCGGCGCAGTTTGCGGCTTACATCCGAAGCGAGCTCGACAAGTGGGGCAAGGCGGTCAAGGCTTCCGGAGCAAAGGTAGATTGAACGACAGTCGAATGAGCAACACTGAAACACTGCCGGACCCGCGCGAGACTGTCGCCACTGCAAATAATCCCTTGCTCCATGCGGCGGCGCAGCCCGACGACGCGGTGTTGCGCAAGGCGCTGCAGCAGGCGCTGGAAGCGGGCGACGATGCCGGTATCCGCACCGCACTGGCGGTGCAGCCGCCGGTCCGCGCGCAGCGCGTCGCGCGTCTGCTCGCAGCAGCGCTCGATGCGCAGGGCGAAGGCATCGGTCTGCGATTTTTTGCGATTCCGCTGGTGATCGTCGCCGGTGCACGCAAACCCTGCACGGTGCAGGGCGCGCTGCCCGAAGTGCATGTATTGCGCGGATTGCTCGAACAGCACGGCGCGGTGGGCGTCACCCGCAATTTCGGTTTGGGCAATGCCCTGGTCAGCGCCGAAGCGCTGGATGCGTTGTCGCCGTCGGCGCTGTGGCGCGCCGCCGGTGATCCGTCACAGCGCGCGCCGCTGGATGCGCTGCAGCCGGAACCGATCAACGTTGCAGGCAGCCGCGAGCAGGTGCATCTGCGTTTCATCACGGGTGCGGGCATCACGCCGCAACACCTGCCGTCTTTTCTGGAGTCGGCATCCAATATCGGCACCTGGGGCATGGCGATGACCAAAGAACTTGCGCGTCAGTTGGCCCAGTCCGGTCTCGAAATCCTGCCGATGCCGCGTCCGCCGCAACCCTTGCTCACCGCAGCACACGCAGGCCGCCGCGCCCAGCTTGAAGCCGCGCTGAGCCTGTTCCTTGGCAACACGCTGCGCAAATTCCGCATGGCTGTTGGCGATCCCGAAGCCGTGCTGTCGGCACACAAACTCGATAACGGCGCAGGCGAACTGCGGCTGAGCCTCAGCACGCCGTTTGACGATTCACTGTTCGAAGGTTTTGCCTGGCCGCTGCAGCCGCAGGATGATGCGGCTGAAGTCTCACAACTGTTTCAGACCGTGCTGGCCGAATGCCGCGTGCCTTCGGTGGCTGTGCTGCAGCAGGTGCTGCCGGAGCGCTTGGCGGGTGGGTCGGTTTTTGTGGCGGGGAGGATGTTGGAGGGATTGGGGCGGGAGCCGGCGCGGCATTGATTAGCGGTTGCGCCAATATTTCAATTGATCAGAATAAGATGAATATCCCCTCTCCCCGCTGTTGCGGGGAGAGGGCTAGGGTGAGGGGCAACAAAAATCTTGGATTAATGGTTGATATAACCAATTGTTTTTATTAATAAATTTACAATAGCGGCGGATTGCAGTCATTCAAACTTATATGCTCAAGAATCGCCTGCCAGCCCTCCATCCCGGTCAATTCCTCCGAGAGATTCTCGAAGAGCGCAAGCTCTCACAAGCCGCATTCGCGCGTCTGCTTGGCGTTACCCCAACGCAAATCTCGCGCATTGTCAAAGGCGGCAGACCGGTAACCGCCGAGATGGCACTGCTCTTCGGGCGTGCCTTTGCGCAGTCGCCGCAGTACTGGCTCAACTTGCAGGCGACCTACGATCTTAAGCTCGCGGAGCGTGCGATTGGCAGCCGGTTGAAAGCCGTTTCAGAGTTAGCGCCGGTTTGAATCGACTCCGGTACCTTTGATGGACCACTTCAGGATAGTGGACGAACTCTGGG
>CAMAYE010000132.1 GCA_945862135.1 Bordetella parapertussis | reverse complement strand
TGTGCTGAAGGTGGGTGGCGGCGGCGTGCGCAGCCCGCTGGATGTGTTGTGAGGGTTTGTTTTGCGATAGTCATTCATCCTTGCGCGCGATAAACTCCGCGCGTGTCTGATCTCGCATCCGTCTTCTCCGAAACCGGCGCTCTCGCGCAGGTGGTTCCCGGCTTCCGGGCGCGGCCGTTCCAGCTGGAAATGGCCGAGGCCATAGGAAAAGTCATTAAAAATCAATCAGTTATTGTTGCCGAGGCGGGGACGGGCACGGGCAAGACCTTTGCCTATCTGGTGCCAGCGCTGCTCTCCGGCGGCAAGGTGATCATCTCCACCGGCACCAAGACATTGCAGGACCAGTTGTTCGGGCGCGACATTCCGACGGTGCGCGATGCGCTGAAGGTACCGGTGACGGTGGCGCTGCTGAAGGGGCGCGCCAATTACGTCTGCCACCATCACCTGGAGCGCGCCAAGGACGACGGGCGGCTGCCGACGCGGGATGATGTGCTGTATCTCGCGCGCATCGAAAGTTTTGCGCGCATTTCCAATACCGGTGATCGCGCCGACCTTGCCGAGGTTCCGGAAAACGCCGGTGTATGGCCGCTGGTGACGTCGACGCGCGACAACTGCCTCGGCTCGCAGTGCGAGCATTACGACAAGTGTTTTGTGATGAAGGCGCGCAAGCAGGCGCTGGAGTCCGATGTGGTGGTGGTCAACCATCATCTGTTTTTTGCCGATGTGATGCTGCGCGACGAGGGCGTTGCCGAAATTCTGCCGGCCTGTAATACGGTGATTTTTGACGAGGCACACCAGTTGCCGGAAACCGCGAGCCTGTTTTTCGGGCAATCGGTGTCGACGACGCAGCTGGTTGATCTGGCGCGGGATGCGCGCATCGAAGCCGCGACCAGCGCCAAGGATGCGGCAGAGCTGCCGGTGATGGCCAGTGCGCTGGAGAAGGCAGCGCGCGACCTGCGACTGGCTTTCGAAGACAGCGGGGCCCGGTTGCCCGCGCTTGCATTGCGCAATCGCAAATCAGTGACCGAGGCGCTGGCGACCGCTACCGAAAAACTGACTCATCTCGCGGAAACCCTGCATGCACAGGCGGCGCGCAGCGAGGGGCTGACGCAATGTTTTGAGCGCGCCGACGGCCTGCGCGCGCAGCTGGCGGGCTGGCGTGAAGACAGCGATGCGAGTCTGGTGCGCTGGGTGGAGGTGTTCCATCAGTCGGTGCAGTTCAATGCCACGCCGCTGTCGATTGCGGAAATTTTCCGCAAGCAGGTCGAGGCGCAGGCGAAGGCCTGGATCTTTACGTCGGCCACCTTGTCGGTTAACGGCAACTTTTCGCATTACGTCAACGAGCTGGGTATCGAGTCTGCGCAAACCGAGAGCTGGGCGAGTCCGTTCGACTTCGCCAATCAGGGTTTGCTGTATGTGCCGCAGCAGCTGCCGGAACCGAATACGCCGGATTACACCCGCGCCGTGGTTGAAGCGGCATTGCCCGCGGTGGAGGCCAGCCGTGGCCGCGCCTTCCTGTTGTTTACGAGTTTGCGCGCGATGCGTGAGGCCCATGGTCTGCTGACGGAGGAATTCAAGCGCCGCGGTTGGGAATATCCCTTGCTGGTGCAAGGGGAGGGTTCACGCACGGAGCTGCTGTTGCGTTTCCGTGAACTGGGCAACGCCGTGCTGATCGGCAGCCAGTCGTTCTGGGAAGGCATTGATGTGCGCGGCGATGCACTGTCGCTGGTGATGATCGACAAGCTGCCCTTCGCGCCGCCGGATGATCCGGTGCTTTCAGCGCGCATCGAAAAAATCAACGCCGAAGGACGCAACGCCTTCATGGAATATCAGTTGCCGCGGGCGGTGATTTCACTGAAGCAGGGTGCGGGGCGGCTGATCCGCGATGAAACTGACCGCGGCGTCTTGATGATCTGCGACCCGCGGCTGATTTCGAAATCCTACGGCAAGCGCATCTGGCGCAGCCTGCCGCCGATGACGCGGTCGCGGGACATTGCTGATGTTGCGGCGTTTTTTGGCTGATTAAGCCGAAATGCGTGGCTGATGAAGCGTGGCTATTTGCTGGATGCAGCTGTCATGGTTTTTGCCGTAACCAGCCACCCGCCACGAGCCACCAAAAAAACGCTGTCGAACTAACTCTCGGGCGGCGGCCGCAGCGGCGCGACTGGTGCGGCCTGCGCGCCAACAAGCCTTGCACGCACCAGATCAATGTGGCCACGCAGCGTGTAGACATAATCCCAGTAGGTCAGCGGCACCTTGGTCTGCGCCACGCCTTTTTCGATTTCATCAAGCCGGGCCAGTAGCGGCGCAGGGTCGCGGGCGTCGTTGACGCTGACTTCGAAGGCCTTCAGTTCGCGATACCAGCGGAAGATGCGCCGCTTGATACGCCAGTCATAGAGCGCCGGCATGATGCGCATCATCGGAATCAGCACGGCGATCAATGGCACCAGCAGCACCAGCAGACGTTCGATCAGGTTGGCGACCCAGAACGGCATGTAGCGCTGCAGAAAGGGTGGGCCGGACTTGTAGTAGCGGGCAGCGTCTTCGCTGATCGGAAAGTCACCGGCACGCGCTGCGGGAAACTCTCCGGACTTGTGGAATACGCCGCCGCCGCTGTGCACTTTGGTGGCTGCCTGCAATAGCACCGATACCAGGGCCGGATGGAAATCATCACGGGCGACGAGGTGTGCGGTGACCGCGACCATTTTGACATTGGCGGGCGGGATGTCCGCGGCAAGATCGACTGTGCCGCGCAGCAGGGTGACCGCGGACAGGTAGCTGTAGCGCTGGGCCAGCGCATCGGCATGGGCCATGTTCATCAGGCGCACATCCGGGGCCTTGAGCAGGCGCTGCACGATGGGGGCATCGGGTGCGGCGACGAACAGCGCAGTATCGATCTGTCCGGCGATCAGCGCGTCTACTGCAGCCATGCCGCCCAAGGGCAGCAGCTTCAGCGCAGGCTTGTCGGCGCCGTTGGCCTTGAGCATGTTGACGGCCAGTACGCGGGTGCCGCTGCCTTCGGGGCCTGCGGCAATCCGTTTTCCGGCCAACTGTGTCAGCCGGGTGAGTTCGTGAGGCGAGCGGTAGAACACCCACAGCGGTTCGTAATAAAGTGCGCCCAGTGAACGGGCCAGCGGTTCATCCTCATTGATGGTGGCGATGCCGCTTTGGATCAGTGCGACGTCGTAGCCAGCCTCAGGATCAACAAGGCGGTTGAGGTTTTCCACGGAGCCCGAAGACGGACGCAGTTCGACGGTGATCTTTTCGTGTGCCAGCAGGTCCCTGTAGCGCTGCGCAAACAGGTGGTACGCACCGGATTCATTGCCGGTGGAAATGACAAAATGATTCGGCGGCGCAGGCCGCACGAAGCGGTAGGCGACCATGAAGGCAGTGCCGACCACGACAACCGCAATGACGACAACGAACGCCAGTTCGCGCACGGAAACACTGTCGGTGTCCATGCCATCACTGCGCCGCCGCAGCAGCCTGATCAAACGCTTCAGCATTGTCGGGGGTTGAGCCATGCGGAAATCTCCGGGTTTATTCGGCCAGCCAGCGCCACAGCAGCCAGGCTGAGCCTATCCACAGTGCGATGATAATCGCGGCGGCGATGTAGTTTCTGGGTTTGGGGCGGTGCGCCTCAATCCACGCTTGCGCAGCATTGCGGGATTCTACGACGACTGGCTCGGGAATCAGCTTCAGAGTGAGCCAGATGAATGCGGGCAGAAGGATCACTTCATCAAGAAAACCCAGCACGGGGATGAAATCGGGGATGAGGTCGATCGGGCTGAATGCGTAAGCGACGATCAGGACCGCAGCGATCTTTGCTGCGATCGGCATCTGCGGGTGGCGGTAGGCAAACCACAGCGTGAGGATGTCACGCTTGATCAGGCGCGCCCGATGTTTCAGGCGCGCAAACATCAGGCGGGGCGCAATCGGGTCGGTGCCGCCCACAGGTCATGGGCATCGGCGCGGGTGACTTTCACCTCGGTAAACTCGCCGGGTTTGAGTTTTGCACCCTGGCGGATGATCACGCGGCCGTCGATTTCGGGGGCATCCGCAGAAGAACGGGCAATGGCGCCGTCTTTGCCGACCTCATCGACCAGCACGGTCATGGTCTGCCCGATTTTGCGTTTGAGCCGCGCGGCGCTGATTTTTTCCTGCACCGCCATGAAACGCGCCTGGCGGTCCTGTTTTTCCGCTTCCGGCACCGGATCAGGCAGGGCATTGGCGGCTGCGCCTTCGACCGGCGAGTAGGCGAAGCAGCCGACACGGTCGAGTTGTGCTTCTTCAAGGAATTCCAGCAGCTGTTCGAATTCGCGTTCGGTCTCGCCGGGGAAACCGACGACGAAGGTGCTGCGGATGGTGAGGTCAGGGCAGATCGCGCGCCAGTCGCGAATGCGTTTCAGCGTGCCCTCTGAATTGGCCGGACGCTTCATCAGTTTGAGAATGCGCGGGCTGGCATGCTGGAACGGTACATCCAGATAGGGCAGTACCTTGCCTTCCGCCATCAGCGGAATGACTTCGTCCACATGCGGGTAGGGATAGACGTAATGCAGGCGCACCCAGACGCCAAGACCGGACAGCGCTTTCACCAGTTCGGTCATGCGCGTCTTGATCGGGCGGCCGTTCCAGAACCCGGTGCGGTATTTGACATCGACGCCGTAGGCGCTGGTGTCTTGCGAGATGACCAGCAGTTCCTTCACACCGGCATTGACCAGGTTCTGCGCTTCCTGCATCACGTCGCCGACCGGACGGCTGACCAGATCGCCGCGCATCGCCGGGATGATGCAGAAGGTGCAGCGGTGATTGCAGCCTTCGGAAATTTTCAGGTAGGCGTAATGCCGCGGCGTCAGGCGGATGCCCTGCGGCGGCACGAGGTCAGTGTACGGATCGTGCGGTTTCGGCAGATGCGTGTGTACGGCTTCCATCACCGCGGCAGTGGCATGCGGTCCGGTGACCGCGAGCACCTTCGGGTGTGTTTCGCGCACGATGTCGCCCTTGGCGCCAAGGCAGCCGGTGACGATGACGCGGCCGTTTTCATGCAGCGCTTCGCCGATGGCGTCGAGTGATTCTTCAACCGCGGCGTCGATGAAGCCGCAGGTGTTGACGACCACCAGGTCGGCATCCTGATAAGTGCCGGAGACGAGATAACCTTCAGCGCGCAGCTGCGTCAGGATGTGCTCGGAATCAACGAGCGCTTTCGGACAGCCGAGCGAAACGAAACCGACTTTACGCGGGGGAGTGGCCACGACGGAATTATGGAGCGGGTAAGGAGGCGGGTGTTACGACTTCGGATCTTCGTCGTCTTTTTTGCCTGCGCCTGCACCCGGAAAACCGGGGAAGGGGAAGTTGCCCCACAGATTGCGCGTTTGCGTCGTCAACTGGTTTTGCATGTCGAGGAAGGTGCTCGCACTCTGTTCGAGGTAGCGGCCCATCAGTCCCTGCATGGCGGGGCCCTGCATCTTGACGAATTCGTTCCATGTTTCCGAATTGAGCATCGGGTTCTGGCCGTAGATCTGGCGGGATTGATCTTGCAGTTTGTTCTGGATCTGCATGAAGGTCTGGATATTTTTTTCCAGATAACCGCCCATCATCCCCTGCATGGCATTGCCGTAGAAACGGATGATCTGCGAAAGCGAGTCGCTGGTGAACATCGGTGAGCCGGCGCTTTCTTCTTCGAGAATGATCTGCAGCAAAATGCTGCGCGTCAGGTCATCTTTTGTTTTCGCATCTTCGACCTTGAACTCGACGTTCTCGAGTACCAGTTTCTTGACATCGGCCAGTGTGATGTAGCTGCTGGTCTCGGTGTCATAGAGGCGGCGATTGGGGTATTTCTTGATGGTGCGGACCTGTGCGCTCATGGAATAACCTCAAGAAGAAGATTTTCGATTATGGCACAGGCTATGTTGCGATGCAACCAAGATGGAATAAAAAAGTTAATGTAATCAATGGGATACAAATGATGTGTATGCTGCATTTAGCAGCACAAGCATCCTTGATGCGAATCAAGCTTGGAGGTCCGCTGGAGTGGGATACTGATCCAGTAGGCCCTATTCTTTTTAGCCCAACGCAGGGAGGTAATCATGTCCAAAGCACCCGAAAAACTGACCGAACTCAACCAGAAAGCGACCGAAGCCGCGCTCAAGCTGACGCAACTGTCGATGGAGCAAGGCGAGCGCCTGATGAAACTGCAACTTGAAGCCATGCGCGGGATGATTGATGACGGTATGAAAGGCGCAAAGTCGCTGATGGAAGCGCGCGATCCCCAGCAATGGAGTGCTTTGCAGCAGAAAAACATGCAGGGCATGTTGGCCCGCATGACCGATTACTCGCGAAGCGTGCAGGATCTCGCCGGCAAAACACAGAAGGAAATCGGTGATCTGGTGGAGTCCCGCGCCAGTGCCATGAACGCGCAATTTCAGGCGATGGTGGATGAGATGGCCAAAACCGCGCCACCCGGATCAGAACCCGCAGTGGCTGCGATGAAGCAGACGCTGGCAACAGCCAACGCCCTGGCTGACACGATGACGAAGACGGCGCAGCAGTTTGCGAAGTCTGCTGAATCGGCCATCAAGGTCGCGGCCGACACCGTGGCGAAAGGCGGCAAGGGCGGCGGCTGAGTTCGCGGCCGTTCCAAAGCAAATGCCCGCCGGTATTCACCGGCGGGCATTTTTTTGGCAGGTGCTGCCGCCAGCTTACTGCATGTGCTGGCCGCCGTTGATGGCGATGTTGGCGCCAGTGACGAAGGCCGCTTCTTCCGAGCAGAGATAGGCGACCAGTCCCGCGACTTCCTCAGGTTTGCCGAGCCGGCCCACCGGAATCTGCGGAATGATCTTGGAGTCGAGCACTTCCTTGGGGATCGCCATGACCATCTTGGTGCCGATGTAGCCGGGCGAGATGGTGTTTACGGTGACGCCTTTTTTTGCATACTCGAGCGCTGCGGCCTTGGTGAAGCCGTGCATGCCGGCTTTGGCCGCGGAGTAGTTGGTCTGGCCGAATGCACCCTTCTGCCCGTTGACCGAAGACACGTTGATGATGCGTCCCCAGCCGCGCTCTGCCATTGCATCAATGACCGGCTTGGTCATGTTGAACACGCTGTCGAGGTTGGTGTTGATGACCGCATGCCAGGCATCCAGATCCATTTTCCGGAAGGTGGTGTCACGGGTGATGCCGGCGTTGTTGACCAGCACATCGACCGGACCGACATCCTTGGTGATCTGTGCGACGGCCTGCTGGCAGGATTCGTAATTGGTGACGTCCACCGGTTCGGCGCGGAAATCAAAGCCCTGCTTTTTCATTTCCGCCAGCCATTCATTGTGTTTAGTGTTGCCTGGTGAATAGGTGGCGACGACCTTGTAGCCCATCTTGCCCAGTTTCATGCAGATGGCTTCACCGAGCCCGCCCATCCCGCCAGTAACAACTGCGACGCGTGACATGTTGAGAATCTCCTCCGGTTGACGATTTTCAATAATTTAACAGCAATTGCGCACGCCGGGGCCCGGCTGAGTGTTCAGGCGCTTTTGTCTTTGACGTAGCGGCCGGGTGCAGCCTCGCCAGCGGGAAAATCCGTACTGCCCAATTGAGTCCGGGCAGGAATCCGCGTGCCGGCCTGTTCTGCCAGCCAGGTTGACCAGTGCAGCCACCAGCTGCCAGCTTGCGATGCTGCACCGGAAAACCAGTTTTCGGCGTCGGTGCCGGTGTCGGCATTGAGCCAGTAGTTGCGCTTTTTGCGTTCCGGCGGATTGATCACGCCGGCAATATGACCACTGGCTGCAAGCACGAACCGGGTCGTGCCGCCGAGCAGATTGTTGGTCGCGTAGGCCGTGCGCCAGGGTACGATGTGATCTTCGCGCGCCGCCAGCACGTAGGCCGGCATGTCGATGCGGCCGAGATCCACCGGCACGCCGCACATGGTCAGCTTGCCGGGGGTGCGCAGGTTGTTTTCGAGATAGGTGTTGCGCACATAGTAGGCATACATGGTGCCGGGCAGATTGGTGCTGTCGCTGTTCCAGTAGAGCAGGTCGAAGGGCGCCGGGGTCTTGCCCTTCAGGTAGTTGTTGACCACATAGGGCCAGATCAGATCGTTGGCGCGCAGGCTGGCAAAGGTCAGCGCCAGTTCGCGGCCGCGCAATACGCCGCCCTGTGCGAATTCCGCTTCGCGACTGGCGACGTAGGCATCATCAACAAACACGGAAAGCTCGCCGGTATCGCTGAAGTCGAGCATGGTGGTCAGGAAGGTGACGCTGGCCACCGGGTTTTCGCTGCGTGCCCGCAGTATCGACAGTGCACAGGCCAGTAAAGTGCCGCCGACGCAGAATCCAAGCGCATTGACCTGTTCAGTGCCGCAGACCTGCTGCGCAACGCTGATTGCACGCATGACGCCGCGTTCGAGGTATTCGTCCCAGGTTGCTTTGCCCATGTCCGGCGGCATGTTGCGCCACGAAACCATGAACACCGTATGCCCGGCATCCAGTGCATGCCGCACGTAGGAGTTGTCCGGTTGCAGATCCAGAATGTAGTACTTGTTGATGCAGGGCGGCACGATGACCAGCGGCCGTTCATGTACGGTATCCGTGGTGGGGCTGTACTGCAGCAACTGAATGAATTCGTTTTCGTAAACAACGGCACCCGGAGTCACGGCCAGATTGCGTCCGACTTCAAATGCCGACTCGTCGGTCATCGACACGAGTCCCTTGTCGATGTCAGCGGCGAGGTTTTTCAGACCTCGGTTGATGCTGTCGCCTTCGGTAGCCGCTGCAAGCTTGATGGCTTCCGGATTGGTCCACGGGAAATTGGCTGGCGACAGCGCGTCGATCATTTGTCGCGTGTAGAACGTCAGTTTGTTGCGTGCCTGGGGTTCCAGCGGTGCATCGTTGGTGATTTCTTCAAGCCAGCGCGCCGACAGCAGGTAGGAGTGGGCGAGGTAGCTGAAATACGGTTCCTGCCATTCGGGGGCGGTAAAACGCCGATCTGAAGGCAGCGCCGGTTTCGCTGCGTCGGGTTTGGTGCCGGCGTAGGCCTGCCACAATTCCAGTTGTTCGCGGTAATAGCGGTTTCCGAGTTCCAGCCAGCGACCGTTGTCGGCTGCCATGCCGGCGGTGAACAGTTTCATCATTTCCGCAGGATCGGGCAGCGCTTGCTGCGAACCGAGTTTGGCGGCCGCATCTCCGAGCAGCATCTGGCCCAGTCGGGCGTAGGCATCTGCAACGGATTTTTGCGTGGTATCGGTCATGGTCTGCGCAAGAGCCTGCGGCACGAATATGACAGGCCGATGGCAGTGAATGTTCGTGGCAACGATAGCACAGGGCTACGCGCCGGGGTGTGGCGGATCAGTGGCCGTGCGCCCAGGCGCCGATCGCCCAGATGGTGGCAATACCCAGACCGATCAGCAGCACCTGCTGTGCGGTCGCTGCAAGTTCCGTACGGCGATGCAGGCCGGGGATCAGATCCGCTACGGCGACGTAGAGCATGCTGGCCGCAGCCAGTGCGAGCAGCGGTGTGACGAGTGCCTGCGCAATCTGCAGTGTGAAATAGGCCAGCACGCCGCCGATGACCATCGCGGCGCTGGACAGCATGTTGAGCAGCATGGCTCTGGTTTTGGTGTAGCCGGAGTGCAGCAGGATCAAAAAGTCGCCGACTTCCTGCGGAATTTCATGGGCAATGATCGCGATGGAGGTGACGATGCCCAACTGAATGTCCGCCATGAACGCCGCCGCAATCAGTACGCCATCGACGAAATTATGGAAGGTGTCGCCAACAATGATCATCATGCCGCTGCGGCCGTGGTCGTGTTGCGGTGGTGTGTGCGGATCGTGCGCTTCGCATGCCTCGACATGGCAATGCCGCCACAGGACAAGTTTTTCAAGCACGAAAAAAGCGAGAATTCCCGCAAGCACCGTGCCGGCTGTCGCTTCGATGCTGTCGCTCTGGTAGAAGGCGTGCGGCAGCACT
>CAMAYE010000131.1 GCA_945862135.1 Bordetella parapertussis | reverse complement strand
TGCCGTCATGCCCTGCGTGACCCTTCACCCATAACCATTCGACCTGATGCTGCGCGGCAAGCTCATCCAGTTGACGCCACAAATCCTCGTTTTTCACGGGCTTCTTGTCCGCTGTCTTCCAGCCGCGCTTTTTCCATGAATGTATCCATTCCGAGATACCCTGCTGCACATACTTGGAATCGGTATGGACCCGGACCTGGCTCTGCCGCTTCAGCGCCTCCAGCGCGCGGATCACCGCTGTCAGTTCCATCCGGTTGTTGGTGGTCTGCAGTTCGCCGCCGAAAATCTCGCGCGCATGGCCGCCGCTGCGCAACAGCGCGCCCCAGCCGCCAACACCGGGATTGCCTTTGCAGGCACCGTCCGTATAAATATCAATGACGTCGCTCATTGCACACGCGCCTTGGCCGCCATGCCTTCCCCTTCCTTGTCACGCACCCGCTCCGGCATTGGCGCCAGATTCTTTTTGGGAACCACGTTATCGCTCCACTTCGGCATGATCAGGCGGATGCCACGCACACGCTTGATCGCCTGCAGAAAAAATACGCCGCCGGCAATCGGCCACCAGCGGTCGCCAGCCTTTTCCATGAAGGCGAAGCGGTCCAGCCATTTCTGGTCCTTGCAGGGCGGCGCGTAACAGGCCATCGAACCCGCGACGATCTCGAGTCCCAGCAGCGCGAACCAGTCCTTGACCCGCGGCAGGTGAATGAAACGGCCCTGCCAGGGAAATTCGTCGCGTCGGCCGAAACCTCGACGCACCCCCCAAAGGCTCAAGGGATTGAAACCGGCGATGACCACCTGTCCCTCGGGACGCAGCGCGCGCGCCACTTCACGAACGATCTGGTGCGGATGATCCGAAAACTCGAGTGTATGCGGCAGCACCATCAGATCAACGCTGTTGGATTCAATCGGCAAATCACGGAAGTCGGCATGCAAACCGGCATTTCTCCCCTGCCCGACATGCACCCGTAACGGGATTCGGCTGGCACGCAGTAAATCCAGCTCCTCCAAGCCGAGCTGCAATGCGTGATAACCGAAGATGTCGGCCACAGCATTGTCGAAATACGCCTGTTCACGGGCAAGCACGTACTGGCCAGGCGGCGTCGCCAGCCACTGTGCTGCCGCTGTCATGCCGTCATCATTTGACATGATGCGAGTTTAAATCATAATCGGCCGATCATCCGGAATGGAGCATCAAATGGCTGCTTTTGAAATCGTGCCGCTGCGCGCGTTCTCCGACAATTACATCTGGACCATTCGCGACGATCACCATGCCGCCGTGGTGGATCCGGGCGATGCGCAACCGGTGCTTGAATACCTGCAGCGCGAAAAACTGACGCTGGTCGCCATTCTAAACACCCACCACCACGCCGACCATGTCGGCGGCAATGCTGCACTGCTGGCGCACACGCCGGTGCCGGTCTTCGGGCCGCACGACGAACGCATCCCGGAAGTCAGCGTCAGGCTTGCTGACGGCCAGCACTTCCAGTTGCCGCATTTCAATATTGATATGGAAACACTGGAAATTCCCGGCCACACCCGCTCACATATCGCTTTTGTAGGCGGGGGCATGCTGTTCTGCGGCGATACACTTTTTGCAGCAGGCTGCGGCAGGCTTTTTGAAGGTACGCCGCGACAGATGTACGATTCGCTGACACGTCTGACCCGCCTGCCTGATGAAACCCGTGTCTACTGCGGTCACGAATACACCTTGTCAAACATCAAATTCGCCAGAGCCGCGGAAGCCGACAATCAGCAACTCGTTGCGCTTGAAGCGCGCATGCAGGTGCTACGCGATGCCGGCCAGCCAACCCTGCCTTCCAGCATCGGCCAGGAAAAAGCCACCAACCCTTTTGTGCGGGTTACCGCAGCAGGCGTTATGCAAAGCGCCAGCAACCGGGCCGGCAAACCACTGACCGATCCAGTCAGTGTTCTGGGCGAAATTCGCGACTGGAAGAACAATTTCTGAGGCATCCGCGCCTGATTTCACACTCAACTTGTGATCTTTAAAGTAAAACCTTGATTTTGAAGAATAATCCGGTTTGACAATCCCGCACTTGCGCAGCTAACATCCGGCCATTGTCAGGCCGCCCGGGCGGCCGTAACAGGATATTTTCTGCATGAAAAAAATTGCTGCGCGCTGCGCCCTGATTACCCTGACCACCCTGGCCGCCGCGTGCGCGCAACTGCCGGAAATGACCGCAACAGAAGGCGCATCAGCGCCACAGTCTCAGCAGCAGACAGCAGCACCCGCAGAGATGGTGGCGGCACAAAACCCACCGCCCACAGTGATCGTCACGGAAGCGCCACAGGCCAAAATGCCACCCAAAGATGTCTGGGAGCGCGTACGCAACGGTTACACCATGAAACCGATGGACACCGACCTGGTTCGTCAATGGGAAAACTTCTACTCCGCCAAGCCCGAATACTTCGCGCGCATGGTTGATCGCAGCAGCCATTACCTGTTCCACATCATCGAAGAGATCGAGCGCCGCAAAATGCCGGCCGAGGTCGCATTGCTGCCGATGATCGAGTCCGCCTACAACCCGCAAGCCTATTCCAAAGCACATGCGTCAGGTCTGTGGCAATTCATACCCTCCACCGGCAAACTCTACGGCCTGCGCCAGAACTGGTGGTATGACGGCCGCCGCGATGTCATTGCGGCCACCAATGCCGCCCTCGACTATCTGGAAAAGCTGCATTCCATGTTCAACGACTGGGAGCTTGCGCTGGCGTCTTACAACTGGGGGGAAGGCGCAGTCAGCCGCGCCATCGCGCGCAACCAGGCGAAGGGCCTGCCGACGGACTACGCCAGCCTGACCATGCCGGCGGAGACGCGGAATTACCTGCCGAAACTGATTGCCGTGAAGAACATCATTGCCGATCCCGCGCGTTTCGGCGTCAAGCTGGCCAGCATTCCCAACGAACCTTATTTTGAAGTGATCAGCGTCAAACAGCATATCGACGTGAAACTCGCCGCCAAGTTTGCCGGCATGCCGCTGGATGAGTTCCGCTTCCTCAACCCGGCACACAACAAACCAGTGATCAAATCTGACGGCTCCGAAACCATTGTGCTGCCGCGCAGCCAGGTGGCGAGGTTCATGACCAACCTCGAAAACCACGACAAACCGCTGGTGACGTGGCAGGCACACACCGTCAAGGCCGGTGAAAAGCCGGAAAAAATCGCAGCCAGCTATGGCATCAGCGTCACCGAACTGAAGCAGGTCAATAACATCAGCGCCAAAAACAAGTTCCGCACCGGATTACCGCTGCTGGTTCCGGTGAAAGACGGTGCGACCCCCAACCTCCCGGATTTGCCCGCAACGCCGGTATCGCTGTCGAAAGCTTACAAGGCCGTGCGCTCGTCCCATGTCAAAGGCGCCCAACCGGTCAAACACGCCACTAAAACCACTGCAGCAAAACGTTCGCCCGCCAAACGCGCAAAAACACCGATCAAACCCGCAAAAACCAAAGCGCCTGCCAAGCCTGCGGTAGTTGCATCCCAAAACCGGCGCTAATCCCTATTGGCAAAGATGACAGCGCACCGTACGGGTTGCGCTGAGCCGGCTGACCTCCGGGTAAACCGTCGTGCATTGCTGCACAGCTACACCACAACGGGGATGAAAGTGGCATCCTCCCGGCGGATTCACCGGAGAAGGCAAGTCACCGGCCAGCCGTAGAACAGGCCGCGCGGCCTGGGGATCAGCCACCGGCACTGCCGCCAGCAAGGACTGGGTATAAGGATGTTGCGGCGAGCGCAGGACCTCATCGACAGAACCCTGCTCAACAATGCGCCCCAGATACATCACCGCTACATCGTCCGCCATGTAATCGATGACGGACATGTTGTGGCTGATGAACAGATAGGCCAGGCCCTTTTCCCGCTGCAGACGCTTCAGCAGATTCAGGATCTGCGCCTGCACTGACACATCCAGTGCGCTGGTGGGCTCGTCGCAGACAATCAGTTGCGGTTCTACCGACAAGGCACGGGCAATCGCAATACGCTGACGCTGGCCACCTGAAAACTCGTGCGGATAGCGCCCCTTGACCTCCGGCGAAAGGCCGACTTCATGGAGCAAGGCATCTATCCGCGACTGGCGATCACTGGCGCCACTGCCGATCGCCAGCGCCAGCATGCCCTCCTCCAGCGCATCACCGATGCGCACCCGGGGGTTCAGCGATGCATAAGGATCCTGAAAAATGATCTGCACATCACGCCGCCGGGCACGCAAGGCCTTGCGGTCGAGCGCCAGAAAATCTGCGCCGCCGAGCAGCACCTGCCCGCCGGTCGGCTCCACCAGTCTCAGCAAGCCCTTGCCCACCGTAGTCTTGCCGCAACCGGACTCCCCCACCAGACCGAGCGTGCGCCCGGGAAAGATGTCGAGCGACACGCCGTCCACCGCGCGGACATGGCCGGCAACCCGCTGGAACAGTCCCTTGCGAATCGGAAAATAGACCTGCAGATCATTCACCTGCAACAAAGCACTGCGGCCTGAATCTTCGGCGCGTCGCGACGAAATATCAGCGCCGTCACCATGCCCGCCTGCTGTTCGCACTGCCTCTCTCGCAGCGACCCCGTCATAAAGGTGACATTTGGCCTGGTGACGTTCACCGACCCCATGCCATGCAGGCACCGTTTCCGCGCACTGCGGCAACGCCCTTTCGCATCGCTCGGTGAAGCGACAGCCTGCGAATAACCTGCTCAGCGGCGGCACCGTCCCGGGGATCGCCGCCAGCGCGCGATTACGGCCGGCACGTTCAGGCAGAGATTCAAACAGCTTGCGCGAATACGGATGCGCAGGACCACTGAAAAAGGTCGTTACCGGCGCGGTTTCGATGATCTCGCCCGCATACATCACGGCAACGTGCTGCGCCATCTGCGCCACAACACCCAGATCATGGGTAATCAGCAACATCGCCATCCTGCGGGAGCGCTGCAGGTCACGCAACAGCTCCAGCACCTGGGCCTGCACAGTGACATCCAGGGCCGTGGTCGGTTCATCAGCGATCAGCAGCGCCGGATCACAGGCCAGCGCCATCGCGATCATCACTCGCTGCTTCATGCCGCCCGACAACTGGAACGGATATTCGTTGACCCGCCGTGCCGCATCCGGCATGCGCACCGCGTCGAGCAGTTCGATCACCCGCGCATCGACCGCTGCACCGGTCAGCGCCGTATGCCGGCGAACCGATTCTGCGATCTGCGCGCCGATGGTCATCACCGGATTCAGCGACAGCCCGGGTTCCTGGAAAATCATCGCCACGCGACGGCCTCGCACGTCGCGCATCTGCGATTCCGGCAGCGCCAGCAGGTTCTCGCCATCGAGTTCGACCACACCCCCGGTAATCGTCGCGGCATCCGGCAACAGCCGCATCAGCGACAAAGCGGTCATCGATTTGCCGCAGCCTGACTCGCCAACCAGCGCAAAGGTTTCGCCTGGTGCAATGTCGAAGGACACGCCATCGACCGCACGCACCGGCGGCCCATCGCCGCGAATATGCGTACGCAGGTCACGCACACTCAACAACGGTCTTGTACTCATGTGGCAGCTCCCGCGCGCACCAGTCGCGGATCAAATGCGTCGCGCACCGCATCGGCAAAGATGTTGGCCGCCAGCACCAGCGCCAGCATGAACACAAAGGCCGCCGCCAATGACCACCACACCATGGGCTCGCGCGCCATCTCCAGGCGTGCACTGTTGATCATCGTGCCGAAGCTGACCATCGACGGATCAACCCCCACACCGACATAGGACAGCACGGCCTCAGCCAGTACCAGACCGCTGAAATCCATGACCAGTGCAATCATCACGATATGCATCACATTCGGCATCAGATGCCGCATCATGATGCGCCAGTGCGAGACACCGAATGCATGCGCGGCCTGTATGTATTCAAGTTCACGCAGCTTCAAAGCCTCGCCGCGCAGCAAGCGGCACAATCCCGTCCAGCTCGTCACACCAAGAATCACGCACAATGCAATCAATCGCACATCGGCGCGGATTTCAGTCGTCGGGAACAACGCGGGATGATTTTCGATATAGACCTGCATCATCAGTACCGCAGCCGCGATCAGCAGCACCCCGGGGATCGAGGACAACGTCGTATACAAATACTGGATCATGTCGTCCACCCTGCCTTTAAGATATCCCGCCATAACCCCCAGCACCAGCGCAAAGGGCAGCATCACCAGCGTTGCCAGCGTGCCGATCACCATGCCGGTGCGGATGCTCTTCAGCGCCTGGTAAAGCACATCCTGCCCGACCTTGTCCGTGCCGAACACATGGTAATGCGGCGCCAGCGCAACAACCGGTCCGGCAAACACGGCCAAAGCCGCCAACGCGCACAAAACAGCGCGCCAGGGTGTTGCCGTCCGGCCACGCCAGATATCGCCCCAGGCTGTTTCAATGCCAATGCCTGCACGCTGAGCCACCGCCGCGCTCAATACGATCGCGGCGGTAAACCAAAGCAGCAGCGCCACCGCCAATCCGCGGAATCCGCGCAGCGTGATGTCGCCCAAGCGGTCCGCAACAGGATCTTTCAGATGCGCGCCCCCATGGCGCAGTCTCGGAAATTCGCGCACTTCACGGCCGTCGGGCAGTTGCAGCGTCTCCTTGGCATACAGATGCGTGGCCAGCGGTGCTGAGTAGGTTTTTTCGCGTTTCTCGCGCAGAGGTTGCAACACGAGATCCAGAAGACTGCGCAATTCAGTGGCATACGCGGCCTTGCCGTCCTGCGGCGGTAGCGCAGGCCGGTAATGCACCGAGTCGAGCAGGCCGGCCAGCACGAAGACGGCGAGGATGACCGCAGCAGCCATGCCGCTGGCACTGCGGCTCACGCGCGACCATGGCGCGCGCAGGTGCGGCCGGGCACGGGCATAAGTCGCATAACCAATGACGGACGCTACCAGCAACCAGACCAGCGCATCGGTCCACAGCAGCTCAAAACGGAAGGGCAATGACGTCATGAGAAACGCACCCGCGGATCGACCAGCGTGTAGGACACGTCCGTCATGATCAGGCCGATTACATACAGCACCGATCCGAGAAACACCATCACCCGTACGATGGCGAAATCCTGCTGACTGATCGCGTCGATGGTGTAACTGCCCAGACCCGGGATGCCGAAAAAGGATTCGGTAATCAACGCGCCCATGAACAGCAGCGGAATCACCACAACCACGCCCGTGAGAATCGGAATCATCGCGTTCTGCAGCACGTGGCGGAACAGCACGCGCGCCTCACTGAGTCCCTTGGCGCGCGCGGTGCGCACATAATCCTTGTTGATCTCCTCCAGGAAGATCGTGCGATACCAGCGTGCATTGCCGCCAATGCCGCTGATCACCCCGATCAGCACCGGCAGCGCCAGAAACTTGATCGCGTCAAAACCACCGTTGTAACCGGAGATCGGCACCAGATTCCACAACTTGCCGAACAGGAACTGGCCGCCGATGATGTAAAACAGCGTCGATACCGACATCATCAGTACGCACAGCACGACACCCCAGAAATCCAGTGCTGTGGCGCGAAAAAAAGCCATCAGCAGCGCAAGCGAGATGTACACCAGAAGTCCGATCAGGAAGGCCGGCAACTGCACCGCAAGGCTGGGCCACATGCGCGTGCTGATGTCGTAACCGATGTTGCGTCCCTGGTCGGATTCTCCAAACTGGAACGCAAACAGCTTGACCGATTTATCGAAAAACACGGTCTCGGTGACGCGTTCGAGACCTGACATTTTTTCGTTTATAAACAATGGCTTATGATAACCCCGTTCGAACTTCCATTTTTCCACGGCGGCGGGGGTCACACGTTTCGCACCGAGCTGCGCACGCGCCATGTCGTCGGGCGAGTTCACGAAAAAGAACAGCGCAAACGTCAGCACGTTGACGCCGATCAGTACAAACACGCCGTAGATCAGTCGACGGAGTATGTAACCGCTCATGGACGGACCCCCGCCACAGCCGTACGCCGTTCACGACGGCGATACGCGGCAATCGCCGGCCACGCGCCCAGCCCCAGCACAACAACGACCAGCGCCAGCGGCCACAGCACTGGCGGATTCCACTGGCGGCGCTGCTGTGCACGCAAAGCAACATCGAGCCGCTGATACTTGAGTCCGTTGTTGGCGATCTGGTTCGGCTTGCGGTTATGCACCCAGCCGTGATGCAGCGTGTAGTCCTTCGGGAAAAAACTCCAAACCCAGGGCGCGTCGTGGCGCAACAACGCAATCATGCGGTCGATGATCGCCATGCGCTCCGGTCCGTTGGGCATGTGTTTCATGCGCTCGAACAGGCGGTCGAATTCAGGATTGCTGTAGTTGGAAGCGTTCTCGCCCTGCGTCTTTGCCCGTGACTGCGGCCCGTGAAACAGAAACAGGAAATTCTCCGGATCGGGATAGTCGGCGTTCCAGCCGAGAAAATACAGTTGCGCAGTGCCTCGGCGCAGCTTGTCCTGCAATCGGTTGAAATCGGTGGCGCGGATCACCAGTTGAATACCCAGTTTGGCAAACTGGTTGATGTACCAGTCCAGCCGCGCCTTGCTGTCCGCGCCGCTGGATGTCGTGTCGAGGTGCAGAAGCAGTGGCTGGCCGCTTTTAGCGTCACGGCCATTGGGGTAACCTGCCTCGGCCAGCAGCCGTTTCGCCTGCTCTATACCCTTGCGCTGAGGCCCGCCATTGCGCCACTCATAAACATACGGGTTGATGCCTGCTGCATCCGCATCGCGGTAACCGAAGATGCCCGGCGGCACCGGGCCATGCGAAGGCACGCCGCGGCCGTTGCGGAATATCGAGATAAACTCCTCCTGATCAACGGCAATCGAAACTGCAAGTCGCAGCTTACGCGCCCTCTCGCGCGCCTGATCATCCCCCTGATCGCCCACCAGCGGATCGAGCATATTGAAACCGAGGTAAAAGACACTGGTGGCCAGCGAGGTCTGAAGGCTGATGCCGCGCTTGATCATATCTTCCGACAGCGTGACATCACCCTGTCCTGAAAATTGAACAGCCTGATCAAACGTATCCGATGCAATTCCCGATGCGTCGTAATAACCCTGCAGGAATTTGTTCCAGTACGGGATCTGCTCTTTTTCCAGGCTGAACACCACCCGGTCAATGAACGGCAGCGCTTTGCCGGCATCCTTGAGCAGTCCGCGTTCGGCGTCACCGGGCTCCCCTTCAGCCGGATAGATTTCGCCGCGGTAAGTCGGATTGCGCTCCAGCACCATCTGCCGGTTCGGATTGTTCACCGTCAGCATGTACGGCCCCGATCCGAGCGGGTACCAGTCGAGCGTGATGTTCTTCTGTGCCAGACCCGGCAAGCCGTAAAACCGGTCGGCCTCAGGAGGCACCGGCGCGAAAAAAGGCATCGCCAGCCAATACGCAAATTGGGGGTATTTACCGCGCACTCGCACCGAATAGGTATGGCGGTCAATCACGCGCACACCGGATATCTCATGCGGCGTCAGATCGACATAGGCGTGTTCGGGCAATTTCCCTGCGGATTTGGCCAATGTGTCGGCCAGATCCTTGAGGCCAACCACATATTCGCCCATCAACTGCAGGATGGGTGAATGCAGCCGCGGATGTGCCAGCCGCTTGATCTGGTGCACATAGTCGGCAGCAACCAGTTCCCGCGTTCCGGTGTATTTGAAATCACCCAGCGTGTCGATGCCGCGCAGCTCGGCTTCGGTCAACGCCGCATAACGCGGCTTCCCGGCTTCATTGACCGCCAGCGCAGGATGCGGCTGGTACAAGACGCCCTTTTTGATCGGGATCACGTATTCGCTGAAAGCCACGCGTTCAGCCGGCACGTTGTCCGGCAGCTTGCGGCCCGCGGCATCCCGATATACCGGCTTCGGCACGGCCTCGGCGCCAAAGGGGATCAGTTCGTAGGGACGCTTCAGGTAGTGGTATTGCAGCGGCGGCTGGTAAATATTGGCAATAAAAGCAAATTCGTTCTCGGCATAGGACTGGACCGGATCGAGATG
>CAMAYE010000130.1 GCA_945862135.1 Bordetella parapertussis | reverse complement strand
ACGCTTTCCAGGCGTGCGACTTAAACCACTCATCCACCTCTCCGAGGGCGCAAATTCTATCATGGCAAAGCCGCGTTCTTGATCGCCCGACCAAAAAACAAGGCCCGCCGAAGCGGGCCTTGTTGTTGGTGGTGTAACTGAACCGGTTTATGCGGCTTTCAGGTTCGGGTAGCGAACGTGTTCCACCAGTTCCTGGGTTTCCTTGTCTGGGGCCGGGGTCAGCATGCTGACGATGACAATCGTCAGCAGTCCGATCGGCAGACCGAAAACGCCGGCCGAGATCGGGTTCAGTCCGAACCACAGATCCATTTTCGGAACACCCATATTGGTGAAGAACGGGTAGGTGCGCATCATGTAGTAGAGGCAGACCGAAAGGCCGGCCGTCATGCCGATGATGGCTCCCCACTTGTTGGCCCGTTTCCAGAATACCCCAAGCACCAGCGGCGGGAAAAACGCCGATGCTGCAAGCGAGAACGCCGCACCGACCAGGAACAGGATGTCACCTGGTTTCAGCGAGGTCACCCAGGCTGCGGTGATGGCCACGACAATCAGCAGGACCTTGGAGATCGTCACGCGTTTCCCGGTAGAGGCCGAGGGATCGATCATTTTGTAATACAGGTCATGGGACAGCGCGTTGGCAATCGTCAGCAGCAGCCCGTCCGCGGTGGACAGCGCGGCAGCCAGACCGCCGGCAGCGACCAATCCCGATACCACATAGGGCAGGCCTGCGATTTCCGGTGTCGCCAGTACGATCAGGTCGCCGCCGATTACCACTTCGGCCCACTGGACGATGCCGTCCTTGTTGATGTCGGCGATGCTGAGCAATGACGGATCAACCTTGGCCCATGCTGCCGCCCATCCCGGCAGTGATGCGAAACTACTGCCGACCAGGTTGGTGAACATGTCGTACTTGGCCAATACTGCAAGGCAGGGCGCTGTGAAGTAGAGCAGGAAGATGAAGAACAGCGACCAGAACACGGAGACCCGGGCTTGCTGAACGCTGGGCGTCGTGTAGTAACGCATCAGGATGTGCGGCAGTGCTGCAGTACCAAACATCATGCAGAACACGATACCCAGGAAGTTGAGCTTGGCTGTGTAACGCGCGTCCTCATCCTTGCCGGGGTAAGGGTCGGCATGGGGTTTGACCGGCGCTGCGCGTGCAATCAGTCCTTTGTCCTTGTTCCATTGCCCCTTGGCTGCGGCTTCGTCTTTCGGATAGGCGGCGAGCGCTTTCTCTGCTGCGGCGATTTGATCAGCCGGTGCGTTGGCGGCCTTGAGGCTGGCCAGGTTCTGCTCGAGTTTGGTTTTGCCGTCTGCATAAGCCTTGGCTGGGTCTTTCAATGCAGCATTGGCCGCATCAGCCTTGTCCTTGAAAATCTTGCGGACTTCCAGTTCTTTGGGGTCAGCGTTGATTTTCTTTTCCAGTTCGCCAACTTTCTGCAGCGTGACACCGTAAGCGATCTGCGGCACCGGGATGCCGGTGTGTTTGATCCCGAGCCAGACCACAGGCGTCATGTAGGCGATGATCAGGATGATGTACTGCGCCACCTGAGTCCAGGTCACTGCTTTCATGCCGCCCAGCATCGAGCACACCAGAATGCCGCCGAGACCGACAAACACACCGATGCCGAACTCCAGGCCGGTGAAACGGCTCGTGATCAGGCCGACGCCGTAGATCTGCGCCACCACGTAAACAAAAGAGCAGGTGATCGCCGCGATGATGCCGATGGTGCGGATGATGTTGCCGCCATAACGGGCGCCGAGGAAGTCTGGAATCGTGAACTGGCCGAATTTGCGCAGGTAGGGCGCGAGGAACAGCGCGACCAGGCAATAACCGCCGGTCCAGCCCATCACAAAGGCGAGGCCGTCGAACCCCGACAGGAACAGCGTGCCGGCCATGCCGATGAAGGAGGCTGCACTCATCCAGTCGGCGCCGGTCGCCATGCCGTTGAACAAGGCAGGAACCCTTCGACCGGCAACATAGTATTCCGACACTTCAGCGGTGCGGCTCATGATGCCGATGCCGGCATACAAGCCTACGGTTGCGAACAGGAATACATAGCCGATCCAGGCTTTGGACAGTCCCATCTGTTCGGCAATGGCAAGTCCGAACAGGAACAGCAGGAAGCCACCGGTGTACCAAGAGTAGGTTTTTTTAAGCTGCTGGTTGAAAGCTGCATGCGAGAAGGCGCTCATCCCAGATCTCCCTCGTCAACGTTATATTCTTTGTCGAGCTTGCCCATGTAGTTGGCGTAGACCCAGATGATGACCACATAAATGGCCAGTGAGCCTTGCGCCGACATGTAAAAGCCAAGAGGGAAGCCGAGGAAGGTAATTTCATTGAGTTCTCGTGCATACCAGCCCTCAACGAAAGTCACTACAAACCAGATCCCGAGCAGAACGGCCGTAATGACCAGGTTCTTGCGCCAGTACTCGTGGTGTCTTTGGGATAATTCCATGCAACCCTCCTTTGGTTGAGATTCTGTGGGGCGGTCGCAGGTACATGGTGCCCCGCTGGTTTTTGTTTCCCCATGGGCATCCTAGTTAAAAATGCTTACAAAATCCTGAACCTTGGCCCTACAATGCGATGCGAAGCAGGCAGGCTGACTGAGTGTGAAGTCTTACAAAAATATTGTTTTAAAACAAATAGTTATGATCGATATTTGGAGGGGGCGCCCGTGCGCATACTTATCAGCGAAGACGACGCTGCGCTGGCGGAAGCGCTGCGTTTTGCGCTGACGCAGTCAGGGTTCGCTGTCGACTGGGTTTCCAATGGCGTCGATGCAGACGAGGCACTTAAAGGCGCTGAGTTCGGTCTGCTGATTCTTGATCTCGGGTTGCCGAAAATCGACGGGCTTGAGGTGCTGCGACGGCTGCGGCGCCGCAATTCCACGTTGCCGGTATTGATCCTCTCCGGTCGTGAACAGCCCGAAGAAAAAGTGGCTGGTCTGGATCTGGGGGCTGATGATTACCTGGTCAAACCGTTCAGCCTGAATGAATTGCAGGCGCGTGTCAGAGCCTTGTTGCGCCGCGGTCATGGCGTTGCGACGCCGATTCTGACCTTTCGTGAATTGAGTTTTGATCCGGCGACGCGTACGGCATCAATCAGCGGTCATGCTTTGCCGCTGTCCTTGCATGAACTGAGTGTGCTCGAAGTGCTGATCAGGCGCTTCGGGCGGCCGGTGAGCAAGGAGCAACTGGTCGAGCAGATCTATACCTATGACCAGGAAGTCAGTCACAACGCGATCGAAGTCTATGTGCACCGGCTGCGCAAGAAAATCGGCGATACCGGATTGATTGTTCGAACCCTGTATGGCCGGGGGTACGCCCTCGACTATACGGGACAGCAATAATCCGGACCTGGCCGCCGGTTTATTTTTGGGCCGGTTCGGGTAGCAGGGCGCGAATTTTGTCCATCAATTCCCGCGTCGAAAATGGCTTGGTGAGATAAGCGTCGGCCCCCAACGCCATGCCGCGCTGGATTTCGGTTTCGCGTCCGTGCGCCGTTACCATCATGATGCGGGTATTGCGCAGCGCGGGGTCGGCGCGCATCTGCCGGCAAACTTCAAAGCCATCGATGAGTGGCAGCATCACATCCAGCAGAACCAGATCGGGTGTCTGTTTGCGGATGGCCTGCAGCGCGGCTGCGCCATCGCTGGCGGTGGTTACCGCGTAGCCTGCCTCTGTCAGCAGAAATTCAAGGGACAGCAGGATGTTTTCTTCATCCTCAACGATGAGGGCGTGGCGGGGCACGGTGTTCAGGCTGCCAGAAAGGCCAGCTTGCTGCGGGGCAGCGGCAGGGTGAACGCAAAGGTGGAGCCGACGCCGGGGGTGCTCACCACCCACAACTGCCCCTTGTAATGCTGGACGATCTCCCGCGATATCGCCAATCCGAGGCCGCTGCCTTTGGGTTTGCCGGCCACTGCGTCGCTGACCTGGCGGAATTTTTCAAAAATGACGTGTTGATCAGACACGCTGATGCCGATGCCGTTATCGGCGATTTCGATGCGCAACGCGGTGTCTTCCTCCACTACGGAGATTCGAACCCTGCTTTCGGGTTTGTCGCAGAAATTGGCGGCGTTTGACAGCAGATTCAGTACTACCTGAAAAACGCGGTCGCGGTCTGCGTAGACCACAGGCAGGCCGTCGCGACAATCCATCGTCAGTTCGATGCCGCGTTCCTTGTAGATCTGGCTGAGTGCCGTAGTGGCATCTTCGATGACTTCGCGCATGTCCAAGGCGCTGGGATGCCATTCGGCCGCTCCGGATTCGATCTTGGCGAGGTCGAGTACCTGATTGATCAGCCGCGTCAGCCGCTCCGATTCGCGGGTGATGATGCCGATGAACTTGGCGCGTTGCGCAGTTTCAAGCTGGGGATTGTCGCCGAGGATTTCGGAAAAAGCGCGGATGGAGGTCAGCGGCGTGCGCAATTCATGGGTGACCGTGGAAATAAAATCGTCTTTCAGCCGGTCCAGTTCCTGCAGGCGCTGGTTGGCGCTGAGCAGTTCGTTGGTGGCGGCTTCGAGCTCGCGTGATTTTTGTTCAAGCTGCCGGCTGTAGGCCAGCGCCTGGGAGGCTTCATCAATGATTGACATTACTTCATCAAGCGCCAGCGGTTCTTCGACCACAACCGAAGCCACCATGTCGCGTGCCGAGGCGCTGCCGATGGCGCCGGCGATCTGCGATTCAACGTAATGCACCATCACCGCGTTCGCATGTAGCTGCTCGACGCTGTTCAGGCCCTGGCTGCGCGCATAGGCAGCAAAAGATTCGTTGGCGCGCTCCGGTCCGATGAAGCGCCCGAGCAGCGTTTGCAGGTCGGCAACTGTTGCGCTGCCGCGCCAGAAACGGGAGCCGCTGCCGGCGGCAACATGGCGCAGCACATCGACAAACAGGTTGGCCTGGCTGTGTTCGGTTGCGGTCGGGCGGCGCCACAGCGAAACGCTGACGTAGAGCCCGATATTGGCGAGCATGCTCCAGAACAGGCAATGGCTGATTTCATCCATGCCCTGCAGGCCGAACAGCTGCTGTGGTTTGAGCAGGTCGATGCCGAGTATGCCGTCGGTCAGAAAAGTAATCGGCAGCCAGCCGGATTTTGCGAAAGAGGGCAGCAGCAGGGAATACAACCAGACCAGGAAGCCGGTGCTGAGGCCGCACAACGCACCGAGCCGGGTTCCACCTTTCCAGAACAGTCCGCCAATCATGGCTGGTGCGAACTGCGCCACTGCGGAAAATGAAATCAAACCGATGGAAACCAGCGCATAGGCTTCGCCAGCGAGGTAGAAGTAGCCATAACCCAGCGCCAGCACGAGGACGATGGCGCTGCGCCGGATGCCCAGCAGCAGGTTTGACAGGTCGGCTCGTTCCGTCAGACGCAGGAATTTCCAGCGCAGCAGGATGGGCATGACGAGATCGTTGCAGACCATGGTTGACAACGCGATGGTCTCAACAATCACCATGCCTGTTGCTGCTGAAAGGCCGCCGACAAAGGCGAGCAGCGCAAGCCATGTTTTCTGTTCCGACAACGGCAGCGTCAGTACGAAAGTATCGGCATCCACCGTGCCCGCGGGGAAATGCATCATGCCGCCGAGGGCGATGGGCAGCACGAAGATGTTGATCGCCAGCAGATACAGCGGAAACAGCCAGATCGCCTTGTTGAGATGGCGCTCATTGACGTTTTCGACAACGGCGACCTGGAACTGCCGCGGCAGCAGGATGATTGCCAGCATCGACAGCACGGTCAGCGATGCCCAAGTGGTGTAGTTGCCGGCAGCGCCGCCCTGCACGAGCAGGGCATTGAGTTCCGGAACTGCGGCGGCCTTGCTGAACAGGTCGTCAAAACCGTCGAACATGCCGAAGGTGACAAAAATGCCGACGGCAATGAAGGCGACCAGCTTGACTACGGATTCGAATGCGATGGCGGCAACCAGTCCTTCGTGGCGTTCGGTCGCGTCAAGATGCCGTGTTCCGAACAGGATGGTGAATGCCGCGAGAAGCATCGCGACATAGAAGGTATTGTCCTGGAGGAAAGGCAGCGCCTCTGATGCAACGGGCACAAGATTGTCCGGATATTGCAGGATGGTGGAAAAACTGGCTGAGATTGCTTTCAGTTGCAATGCGATGTAGGGAACAATGCCCAACACGGCGATGATCGTGACCAGTCCGCCCAATACATGGCTTTTGCCGTATCGGGAGGCGATGAAGTCGGCAATCGACGTGATGCGATGCGCCTTGCTGATGCGTACCATCTTCAGCAGCACAAACCACCATAAAGCGGCCATCAGCGTCGGACCCAGATAAATCGGCAGGAAACCGATGCCGGTGGTCGCTGCGCGGCCGACGCTGCCGTAAAAGGTCCATGACGTGCAGTAAACCGCGAGCGACAGTGTGTAGATGTAGGGATTGGCGATGATGCTGCGACCGGCATCGGCACGCTTGTCACCGTAATAGGCGATGGCGAATAGCAGTCCGACATAGGCGAACGAAATAACGACAATCAGGGCGCCGGTGATCATCGTTCAGTGGTCCTGGATCTCGATGATCAGCGCCATGGCGCCGATCAGCAGGCTCCAGGCGGCGAACAGGTAGACATAGATCAACGGGATGCCCCAGATCCGCGTATCACCGGCAAACAGCGACAGCAGGGGGTAATTGAACAGCAGGCAGCCCAGCAGGAACAGCGCCACCAGGCGCTGTCCTTTAAGGGTCGGTCGGATCATTGAGGCGGCTGCCGCCCGCCGGACATGGCGTGTGTTATTTCTGCGGCTGTTTCAGCTGATCAAGGATGGCGGGGTTCTCCAGGGTCGATACATCCTGGGTGATTTCCTCGTCCTTGGCGATTGAGCGAAGCAGCCGGCGCATGATTTTGCCGGAGCGTGTTTTCGGGAGGTTGTCACCGAAGCGGATGTCTCGGGGTTTTGCTATCGGTCCGATTTCCTTGCTGACCCAGTCCTGCAGTTCCTTGACCATTTTTTTGGCGGCTTCACCTTCGGGACGGGCCTGTTTGAGAACGACAAAGGCGACAACGGCTTCGCCAGTGAGGTCATCTGGGCGGCCCACGACGGCCGCTTCAGCGACCAGCGAACTGTTGGCGACCAGCGCTGACTCGATTTCCATAGTGCCGAGGCGATGTCCTGAGACATTCAACACGTCATCGATGCGGCCCATGATGCGGATATAGCCGTCCTCATCGTAAGTTGCACCGTCACCGGCGAGGTAATACTTGCCGTGGAAATCTTCAGGGAAATAGGTTTTCTTGAAACGCTCCGGATCACCCCAGATCGTGCGCAGCATTGATGGCCAGGGTTTTTTGATGACCAGGATTCCGCCTTTGCCTTTGCCGACAGAATGTCCGGTTTCATCAACGATGTCGGCGATGATGCCGGGCAGCGGCAATGTGGCCGAGCCAGGTTTGGTGGGCGTGGCGCCGGGCAGCGGGGTGATCATGTGACCGCCGGTCTCCGTCTGCCACCAGGTATCGACAATGGGGCAGCGCGTGCCGCCGACGGTTTCGTGGTACCACATCCACGCTTCCGGATTGATCGGCTCGCCGACGGTGCCTAGGATGCGCAGGCTCGACAGGTCATATTTCTTCGGCAAGTCGCCGCCGGCCTTGATCAGCGAGCGTATCGCCGTCGGTGCGGTGTAGAAAACGGTGACCTTGTGGTCCTGGATGGTTTTCCAGAAACGACCGGCGTCTGGATAGGTCGGCACACCTTCGAAGACGACTTCAGTGCCGCCGCAGGCCAGCGGACCGTAGCAGACGTAGGAGTGGCCGGTGACCCAGCCCACGTCGGCTGTGCACCAGAACACATCCGTCGGCTTGTGATCGAAGGTCCATTTCATTGTCAGAATGGTCCACAGCAGATAACCGCCGGTGGAATGCTGGATGCCTTTCGGCTGCCCCGTGGAGCCCGAGGTAGAGAGGATGAACAGCGGATGCTCGGCATCGACCCATTCTGGCTCGCAGTGTTCTGCCTGATCCTTGAGCAGATCGTGCAGCCAGACGTCGATTTTCGGATTCCACTTCACCGCTGCGCCGCTGCGTTTATAGGTGATCACGGACTTGATGCTGTCGCAACCACCCAGTGCCAGTGCATCGTCCACGGCGATCTTGAGCGGAATGGCTTTGCCGCCGCGCATCTGCTCATCAGCCGTGATTACCGCAACCGCGCCGGCATCGATAATGCGCTCGTGAATGCTTTTGGCAGAAAATCCGCCGAACACCACTGAATGAATGGCGCCAATGCGGGCGCAGGCCTGCATGGCGACGATGGCCTCGATCGACATCGGCAGATAAATGATGACGCGATCGCCCTTTTTGATGCCCAGAGATTTGAGGCCATTGGCCATCTTGCAGGTGCGGGTGTAGAGGTCGCGGTAGCTGGCCTTGGTGATCTTGCCGTCATCCGCTTCAAAAATCACCGCAGTTTTGTCCGGCTGCGTGTGCAGGTGGCGATCGAGGCAGTTATATGACGCGTTCAGTGTGCCGTCGGCAAACCAGCGGAAGAAAGGCGGTTTGCTGTCATCCAGCACCTGAGTGAACGGTTTTTTCCACAACAGATGTTCGCGAGCCAGTTTGGCCCAGAAACCGCTGTAGTCTTTCTCCGCTTCCGCGCACATGGCGCGATAGGCATCCATACCGGAGATGTTGGCCTGCGCGACCAGTGCCGGGTTTGGCGGGAAAACCCGGTGCTCTTGCAGGACGGATTCAATGGTTCCGGAAGTCGTGGTCGACATGCTGCTCCTCCGCAGGGTCTTTGAACATGTTATGGGTGTCCGCTGTCATTGCTGTTCCTTGACCAAGTCAGGTTGTGCAGCAGTCTGCAGCGATATTAGGCGCAATAAAATCATTAACGTAGTGTCTTGTAAAGACTGCTGAGGACCGGAATGATGGCAAAAAGCCTTTTTAACGTGCATACTTACGACTTTCTTACGGCGGGCCTCCCCGCATCGCATGGTAGTGAACCTGGTCAGGTCCGGAAGGAAGCAGCCACAGCTATTCTCTGCGAGTGCCGGGGGTTAGGCTCGCCACCCCAATTCTGAAACAGGGCGTAACGGCCAGGTGGCCGTTGTTGTGATGAAATCCATAATAATTACAACAATTTTGCGCGGCTTTATTGTTTCCGCCATGTTGGTCATGCAGGCAGTCCCGGCATGGGCGATGGATGGCGTGGCGGTCGAAGTCGGTCAGGATCGCGAAACCGAAATGGCGCGTTTGGCGCTACAGTGGCAATGGTCGAATCGCTGGCTGCAAGGACAAAGCTGGCATGTTGGTGGTCATTGGGATCTATCGGTTGCGCAATGGCAACGCGACCAGACTGTAGCTGGTGAACGCACCCAGATCACCGAGATTGGTTTGACCCCGGTTTTCCGCCTGCAAGGCAATGATTTGCGCGGGTTATATCTTGAGGGCGGCATCGGCGCTCATCTGCTGTCAGCGACCCAATTGGGGAACAAACGTTTCAGCACCGCTTTTCAGTTCGGGGATCATCTCGGATTCGGCTATCGTTTTGGTGCGCGTGGTGCGATGGACGTCAGTTACCGCTACCAGCACCTGTCCAATGCCGATATCAAAAAACCCAATGACGGCATCAACGCACACCAACTGCGCCTTCATTACTGGTTTCGGTAACCCGTTCCGGCCGTTTGCAGGGCAGCTGGCGTCTTTGCGGCTAAAATAGCATCCTTCAGCCACCACTGACCTCTGAGAAACCGTGACCCAGGTTCTTGCCCGCAAGTGGCGCCCCCGCAGTTTTACCGAACTGGTTGGCCAGGAACACGTCGTGCGCGCGTTGACCAATGCGCTGCGCCAGCAACGCCTGCATCACGCCTATCTGTTTACCGGTACACGCGGCGTCGGTAAAACCACGCTGGCACGGATTCTCGCCAAATCGCTGAATTGCGAAACGGGCGTTACTGATGCACCTTGCGGCAAATGCGGCGCCTGCACTGAAATCGATGCGGGTCGTTTTGTTGACCTGATCGAGCTCG
>CAMAYE010000129.1 GCA_945862135.1 Bordetella parapertussis | reverse complement strand
TGTGACGGGTTTTCTCGGCAGCCTGACGACGTTTTCGGCGTTTTCGCTGGAAGCGGTGATGCTGTTGCAACAGGCCCGATATGGCTGGGCGATGACGCTGATCGGCAGCCACCTCATCGGCTCGCTGGCGATGACACTGCTCGGTATTTTTGCGGTACGTGTGCTGGCCGCGTAATTCACTTACGGTTCAGCAGTCCTCGGGCAGCATCAATTACTTCACCCGCGGTTAGCCCGATCGGGCCAATTCCCTTTTCAGTGAGCTGATCAGCCGCAGCGCCATGCAGGTAGACGGCGGCAGTCAGTGCATGGCGTTCATCAACGCCTTGCGCCAGCAATGCAACGACGATACCGGTCAGCACATCGCCCATGCCGGCGCTGGCCATCCCCGGATTGCCCGAGATATTGATGGCCCAGTGACCATCGGGCCAGGCGCAGATGCTGCCGCAACCCTTGAGCACTACGCCGGCGTTGCACTCGCGCGCCAGTTGCAGTGCGGCGGCGATGCGGTCGCGTTGTACGGCGGCAGTATCGCTGCCGAGCAGGCGCGCGGCTTCCGCCGGGTGCGGCGTCAGGATTGTAGTTGTAACCCGTTGTTTTAATTTGTCTTTTAGCGCACTGAAGGCGGCGACCAGATTCAGCGCATCGGCATCCAGCACCAGTGGCGTGTCCTGCTCCAGCGCCCAGTCCAGGTATTCCGCGGCATCCGGTGCGTCGCCGAGACCGGGACCGATGGCGAGTGCGGTGAGGTGATCTAGGCGCAGCACGCCGTCAGCGGGGCGCAGCATCAGTTCCGGTTGCAACGGATCAACCAAAGCTGCATCCGCTGCGAGCAACCCTGCATACACCCGTCCCGCGCCGCATTTCAGTGCGGCGCGACCGGCCAGCAATGTCGCACCCGTCATGCCCGGTGCGCCGCCGATGATGCCGGCGCTGCCGTAAGTGCCTTTGTGCGAGTTGCGCGGTCGCGGTGGGAGCAGGTGATGCAATACGGCATCACCAATCAGCACGCCGTGTGGTGCTGCCGCTACGGCATCGGCGAGTTCCAGATCTGTAACATGCAATGTGCCGCAGAGGTCAGGACCATCAAGCGTCAACAAGCCGGGCTTGAGTGTAATGAAGGTGATGGTGTGCTCGGCTTCGATTGCGCAACCCAGCACGCGGCCGGTATCGGCATCGAGGCCGCTGGGGATGTCCAGCGCGAGCACCGGCGCATCGAGGTTGTTGATGTATTCGACCAGTACTGCGTAATCGCCGGTGAGGTCGCGCTGCAGGCCGATGCCGAACAAACCATCGACGATCAGCGCCCAGTCCTGCGTTGCGGGAATCGCATCGGACAGCGTGCCGCCGGCATGCAGCCAGTCTTTTAATGCGGCTGCGGCGTCGCCGCTGAATTTGCCGGCGCCCGCAGGGCAGACCACGACCACTTTGTACCACCACGCCTTGAGATGTCGCGCGACCACCAGTGCGTCGCCGCCGTTGTTGCCGGGACCCGCGACAATCAGGATCGGTTTGCCGCTGTCACCGGCCAGTTTGCGCGCCAGTTCCGCGGCAGCCAGTCCGGCACGGGCCATCAGCGGCGCGGGTTTGCTGTTTTTTAATGCGGCTTGTTCGACTTTGCGCAATTCGGCAGTCAGCAGTAATGGTGCGGCATGCGGCAGATTCATCATACCGGAGATTTTAACGCATGACGCTCGGCGGCCCGGTGCCGGTTTCGGGTAAAATCACGCTTTCCAATCATCTGCTCATCATGCCGCAATTCCTCAGGCTCCGAGGACGCGACGCCCTCTCGGCATTCCGTCGAAAAAAACTGCTACAGGCTGTGGCTGCGGACATTTCCGGCCTGCAGATCAACGCCGAATTCTGGCACTTCATCCAGTTGCAACAGCCGCTTGATGCGGCCGGACAGCAGCAGCTGGAACGCGTTTTGACTTACGGGCCGGCGACTGCGCCGGTTGCGCAGAACGGCACCTTGCTTCTGGTCACGCCGCGGCTCGGCACGATCTCGCCATGGTCTTCCAAGGCCACGGACATCGCAAAACACTGTGGATTGCCAGCCGTTGCGCGCATTGAACGCGGCATTGCCTGGTGGTGTACTGCCGACGGCAAATCGTTGACGCCGGACCAACGCGCCAAACTATTGCCGAATCTGCACGACCGGATGACGGAATCAGTGCTTGATTCATTCGACGCCGCGGAAGCGCTGTTCCGTCGTATTGAGCCGAAGCCGCTGGCCAGCGTCGATGTGCTGTGCGGCGGGCGCGATGCGCTGGCCAAGGCCAATACCGGAATGGGACTGGCGTTGTCGCCTGACGAAATCGATTACCTGCACGATAATTTCAAGCGCATCGGACGTAACCCGACCGATGTCGAGCTGATGATGTTCGCGCAAGCCAATTCCGAGCACTGCCGGCACAAGATTTTTAATGCCGACTGGATCGTCGACGGCGAGAAGCAGGACCGTTCGCTGTTCGGCATGATCCGCACGACTCACGAGAAGCATCCGCAGGGCACGGTGGTCGCGTATTCCGATAACTCGTCCGTCATCGAGGGTGCGGAGATCGAGCGTTTCTACCCCACTGATGGCGGCGGTTACGTCTACAGCCGTGAATTGACGCATATTCTGATGAAGGTCGAGACCCACAACCACCCGACGGCGATTTCGCCGTTTCCCGGCGCGTCGACTGGCGCCGGCGGGGAAATCCGTGACGAAGGCGCCACCGGTCGCGGCGCAAAACCGAAAGCGGGCTTGAGCGGATTTTCGGTCTCGAATCTGCGCATACCCGGCGGCGAACAGCCGTGGGAAGCGAACCCGGTCGGCAAGCCGGGGCGCATCGCGTCGGCATTGCAGATCATGCTCGACGGTCCGATCGGCGGCGCGTCGTTTAACAACGAATTTGGCCGGCCGAATCTTGCAGGCTATTTCCGCACCTACGAAATGCGCGTCGGCCAGGAAGTGCGCGGCTATCACAAGCCGATCATGATCGCTGGTGGGCTCGGCAACATTGCGGCTCAACACACATCGAAGAATGCGCTGCCCGAAGGCGCACTGATGATCCAGTTGGGTGGCCCCGGCATGCTGATCGGCCTGGGTGGCGGGGCGGCCTCGAGCATGGATACCGGCGCCAACCAGGAAAATCTGGATTTTGATTCGGTACAGCGCGGCAACCCTGAAATCGAGCGGCGTGCGCAGGAGGTCATCGACCGCTGCTGGGCCTTGATGACCAACAATCCGATCCTGTCGATCCATGATGTCGGCGCTGGTGGCTTGTCGAATGCATTGCCGGAACTGGCGCATACGGCGCATCGCGGCGCGCGGTTCGAACTGCGCGAGGTGCCGAGCGAAGAGCCGGGCATGTCGCCGTTGCAGATCTGGTGCAATGAAGCGCAGGAGCGTTATGTGCTGGCGATTGCACCGAAAGATCTCGAGCGTTTCCGCGCCATTTGCGAACGTGAGCGCTGTCCGTTTGCGGTGGTCGGTACTGCGACGGCGGACGGGCAGTTGCAGGTGCATGACCGGGTGTTCAACAACAACCCGGTCGATATGGAAATGTCGGTGTTACTGGGCAAACCGCCGAAGATGCTGCGCGACGTCAAACGCGTGTTCCGCGAGGGCCAGGTGTTTGACGCGGGCGGCCTTGATATCGTTGAGGCGCTGTATCGCGTGCTGCGCTTGCCGACCGTCGCCGACAAGACATTCCTGATCAGCATCGGTGACCGCACGGTGGGCGGCATGACCGCGCGCGACCAGATGGTCGGGCCGTGGCAGGTGCCGGTGGCCGATGTTGCCGTGACGCTGATGGGTTATACGGCGACCTGCGGCGAAGCGATGGCGATGGGCGAGCGCACACCGCTGGCCGTGCTGAATCCGCAAGCTTCCGGACGCATGGCAGTAGGCGAGGCGCTGACCAACATTGCTGCAGCGGCGATAGACAAGATTGGCGACATCAAGCTTTCCGCGAACTGGATGGCAGCAGCGGGGCATGCCGGTGAAGATGCTGCGTTGTTTGATACCGTGCTTGCAGTGGCGATGGAGCTGTGCCCGCAGCTGGGAATCAGCATCCCGGTAGGCAAGGACAGCCTGTCGATGAAGACGACATGGAATGATGGTGCGACGCGCAAGGAAGTGGTCGCGCCGCTGTCCTTGATTGTTTCGGCGTTTGCTCCGGTCAGCGATGCGCGGCGTACACTGACGCCGCAACTGCGTACCGATTGCGGTGATACCGACCTGTTGTTGATTGATCTGGGTGGCGGACGCAACCGGCTTGGTGCTTCAGCACTGGCGCAGGTGTATGACGCGACAGGCGACGCCACGCCGGATGTTGTCGCGGCAAAAGAACTGAAGGCCTTTTTCGCGGCCATTCAGCAACTGAATCGCGATGGCCTGATGCTTGCCTACCATGATCGTTCGGATGGCGGCTTGGTGACGACGCTGTGTGAAATGCTGTTTGCCGGCCGTTGCGGCACTGAAATCACTGCCAGCAGTGACAATGTCGCGGCATGGCTGTTTAACGAAGAACTCGGCGCCGTATTGCAGATCCGTCGCGCCGACCGTGCCCGCGTCCTGGATGTGCTGGATGCGTCAGGGCTGGCGAAACACAGTGCAGTGATTGGCAGCGTTACGGCTGGTAACCGTCTGGTGATGCGTGCGGCCGGAAAGGTTGTTTTCGATGAGTCCCGCATCGACCTGCATCGTGCGTGGTCGGAAACAACGTACCGGATGCAGCAGCTTCGCGACAACCCGGAATGTGCGCAGCAGGAATATGACCGACTGCTGGATGCCGACGATCCCGGCATTACGCCGAAGCTGACCTTCAATCCGGATGAGGACATCGCCGCGCCGTTCATCAATTGCGGCGCGAAACCTCGGATGGCTATCCTGCGCGAGCAGGGCGTCAACGGCCAGATCGAAATGGCCGCGGCGTTTGACCGGGCCGGATTCGCTGCGGTGGATATCCACATGAGCGACATCATTGCCGGTCGCATCAGTCTGGCTGATTTCAAGGGCTTCGTTGCATGCGGCGGGTTCTCCTACGGTGATGTGCTCGGCGCCGGCGAAGGCTGGGCCAAATCCATACTGTTCAATGCGCGGGCACGCGACCAGTTCACGGCGTTTTTCGGACGCAAGGACAGCTTTGCGCTGGGTGTCTGCAATGGCTGCCAGATGATGAGCAATCTGCATGAACTGATTCCCGGCGCGGAACGCTGGCCGCATTTTGTACGTAACCGCTCGGAGCAATTCGAAGCGCGTTTCGTCACGCTGGAAGTGCAGGAGTCGCCGTCGCTGTTTTTCGGCGGCATGGCGGGCAGTCGCATCCCAGTCGCAGTCGCGCATGGGGAGGGTTATGCCGAGTTCGCCGACGCGTCGGCTCTTACAGCAGTGCAGTCGCTGGTGGCACTGCGTTATGTCGACAATCGCGGTGCGGCGACTGAAACCTATCCGCTCAATCCCAATGGATCACCACAAGGTATTACCGGGCTTACCACGGCCGATGGCCGATTCACCATTCTGATGCCGCATCCGGAGCGGGTATTCCGCGCGGTGCAGAACTCCTGGTATCCAGCGGAGTGGCGCAATGACGGTCCGTGGCTGCGCATGTTCCGCAATGCCCGACTCTGGGTCGGTTAGACCGGCATCGGGCGCTGTGCAATACAGCGCCCGTTTAAAATTCTTAATAAAAACAGATATTTATGATTTCTCGGTTAGCGCAGGTTGCCAGCGCAAATCGAGGGTCAGCGGAAACGCCGGGTTGTGCATCTCAAGCGGAACTGTCATCGGGCCCGGCGTGTGGCCGTGATCCCAGAACCGCGCAATGCGTCGCGCTTCCGCCTCATTGGCATTGACCGGCAGCGTTTCGTAATTGCGGCCGCCGGGATGCGATACATGGTATTTGCAGCCGCCGATCGAACGGTTGCTCCAGGTATCCACCACATCGAAGGCGAGGGGCGCGTGCACCGGAATGTTCGGGTGCAGCGCCGACGGCGGGCTCCATGCGCAGTAGCGTACGCCGGCGACAAATTCTCCCGGTGTTCCGGTGGGTGTCATCGGCAGTGCTCTGCCATTGCAGGCGACGATATGACGTGATTCGGTCAGGCCGCGGGCGCGCACCTGCAGACGCTCGACCGATGAGTCGACATAACGCGCGGTCGCGTTGAGACCGATTTCCTCGCCCAGCACGTGCCATGGTTCAATAGCCTGGCGCAATTCAAGTTCTATGCTGTTGTAGACCACGGTGCCATACCGCGGGAAACGGAATTCGTGGAAAGGCGCAAACCATGCGTCATCAAATGCATAGCCTGCGCGGCGCAGATCTTCGAGTACATCGTGGAAGTCGGCGGCGACATAATGCGGCAGCATGAAGCGGTCATGCAATTGCGTACCCCAGCGCACCAGTTTTGCGGTGTATGGCGTTTTCCAGAACCAGGCCACCAGTCCGCGCAGCAACAGCATCTGCGCCAGGCTCATCTGCGGGTGCGGCGGCATTTCAAAGCCGCGGAATTCAAGCAGGCCTAGACGACCGGTGCCGCCGGCCATGGTGTGAAGTTTATCGATGCAGAACTCGGCGCGGTGCGTGTTGCCGGTCAGATCAACGAGGAAATTGCGCAGCAGCCGATCAGTCATTTCCGGCGGAATGGCGGGGCCGTGTTTTTTCTGCAGTAGCGCCATTTGCTGGAAGGCGATTTCCAGCTCGTAGAGATTGTCATCACGCGCTTCGTCAACGCGCGGTGCCTGGCTGGTCGGGCCGATAAACATGCCGGAGAACAAATACGACAGCGACGGATGGTTCTGCCAGTAGGTGATCAGGCTGCGTAGCAGGTCGGGGCGGCGCAGCAGCGGGCTGTCCGCAGCGGTGCGACCGCCCAGCGTAATGTGGTTGCCGCCACCGCTGCCGGTATGCCGGCCGTCGAGCATGAATTTCTCGGTGCCCAGCCGCGCCAGCCGCGCTTCTTCGTACAGCGCAGTGGTGTTGGAGAGCAATTCATCCCAGGTTTTTGCGGGATGAATGTTGACTTCGATGACGCCGGGGTCCGGTGTCACGCCGAGCACGGTGACGCGTGCATCATGGGGCGGGCCGTAGCCCTCGAGCCGTACCCGCAGTTTCAGTGCGGCAGCGGTGTTTTCGATCAGAGTCAACAGCGCAAAGTACGGTTCGACGGTTTCGAACGGCGGCACGAACACATAGAGCCGACCATCACGGACTTCGACGCACAAAGCAGTGCGAACCAGTTTTTTGCCGTCGGCTGTTTTTTCCGGCAATACATTCAGCGGCAGCCGATATCCCAGCGCTGAATCGCCGTTGATCAGAATCAGCTGATTGTCAGGCAGCGGCCACAACGAGCTGGTCCAGCTGTTGTCCTTTTTGTCGGCGCCCAGCGAAAGCACATGCCCCGCAGCGGTGCCGCCCGGGGCACGTTTGGCTTTTGCGGGCGACAGGTGGGTCAGCGGATCTTCCCAGGCCGCAAGCAGATTTTTCGCCGGCAGTTTGAGCGAGGCGGTCAGGGCTTCGGCGAATCGGGTTGCATCAGCTGGTTTGGCATCGGCGGCGGTGGTCGCTGCGCCGATCAGTTCCGGATCACGCCACAGCTTCTCGCCGTCATTACGCCACTGGATGCCCAGTGCCCAGCGCGGCAGTGGTTCGCCCGGATACCATTTGCCTTGGCCATAGAACACCAGGCCGCCTTCGGCGAAACGCTCCTTCAGACGCCAGGCGAGTTGTTCGGCCAATTCCCATTTTTTGTCTGACAGCGCTGCGGTGTTCCATTCGGCGCCATCCATGTCGTCGATCGACACAAAAGTCGGCTCTCCGCCCTGGGTCAGACGAACGTCACCGGCCTTGAGTTCAGCATCAATCTTGCGGCCCAGCGTATCAACGGCGAGCCATTGCGCATCGTCGTACGGTTTGGTCACCCGCGGATCTTCATGGATGCGGGTGATCGTCATGCCAAAATCAAAAGTTGTTGAGCAGGGATCGACTCCGCCGCTGACGGCGGCCGCGCTGGCTGGTGAGGGGGTGCAGGCCAGGGGAATGTGGCCTTCGCCGGCAAGCAGGCCGGACGTCGGATCAAGACCGATCCAGCCGGCGCCCGGAATATAGGCTTCGGCCCATGCGTGCAGATCCGTGAAGTCACGTTCAGTGCCTGACGGACCGTCCAGTGCTTTCTGGTCGGCCTTGAGCTGGATCAGGTATCCGGATACAAAACGCGCGGCGAGCCCGCAATGGCGCAGGATCTGCACCAGCAGCCAGCCGCTGTCGCGACACGAACCGCTGCGGTTATGCAGCGTCTGTTCGCAGGTCTGCACGCCGGGTTCCATGCGTACCAGATAACCGATGTGGTTCTGCAACTGCCGGTTGACCTCAACCAGGAAATCGATGGTGGCGATGTCCGAGGGCAGTAATTTTCGGAAAGTATCGAGCCATTGCATCAGCAACGGCCCGTTTTCATCGATGGCCAGATAGGGCGTGAGGTCGCGGGCCAGTGCCGATTCGTAGGTAAAGGGGAATTTTTCTGCGCGGCTTTCGATGAAAAAATCGAAGGGATTGATCACAGTCATGTCGGCAACGAGGTCGACGGTGATTTCCAGTTCCCTGGTCTTCTCGGGAAAGACGAAACGGGCGATGTAATTGCCGAAAACGTCCTGTTGCCAGTTGACGAAATGTTCGGCTGGACTGACGTTCAGCGAATAGGAAAGGATCGGCGTGCGGCTATGCGGTGCCGGGCGCAGGCGTATCTCGTGCGCGGAGAGCCCTACCGGGCGATCATAGATATAACGCGTCTTGTGATGGAGGCCGACGTGGATGCTCACGCGGGCTCCCGCGCTGCAACGGTACTGTGATCAGGGCTGGGAGGTGACATTCCAGTCCGGGTTGGGGAGCTCGCTGAACACCTTGCGCAGGCCGGCACCCCACTGTTTGTGGATCATGTTGAAGTAAGGGTCGCTTTCTTCGATATGGTGCCGGTAGCTGACCTTGAAACTGTCACGCTCATAAATCAGCAGGTCGATCGGCAGGCCGACCGAGATATTGCTGCGCATCGTCGAGTCGAACGATACGAGCAGGCATTTGGTGGCCTCAAGGAGGCTGGTGTCGTTCTTGACGACCCGGTCAATCACCGGTTTACCGTATTTGCTTTCGCCGATCTGGAAATAAAGCGTTTCCGGCGTCGATTCGATGAAATTGCCTTCGCTATAGACGTGAAACAGCCGCTGTGGCTCGCCGCGGATCTGGCCGCCGACGATGAACGATGCACTGGAGTCGATGTTACTCTGCTGCAGGAAGGGTGCATTGCGGTTGCGTACGTCACGCAATGCCTGGCCGGTCAGGTCGGCCACGTCGTACATCGACTCAACGTTCATGATGGTCTGCGGCTGACTTTGACGGCGCACATGTTCTTCGAGCAGCTTGATGGCGCTCTGGGTGATTGACAGGTTGCCGGCAGTCAGCATGACGATGACGCGATCGCCGTCCTGCGAGAATAAATACATCTTGCGAAAGCTGGCGATGTTGTCGACCCCGGCGTTGGTCCGGGTGTCCGAAGCGAACACCATGCCGGCGTCCAGCGTTACTGCTACACAATAGGTCATGGCGGGATTCTGCTGATGTCAGGTCGTCGCGAAGCATAGGCTACCCGCGACTGACTGACAAGATTGCATTTTTCGCGTTTTTGTAGACGAAATTATCAATCGGCCTCCGCGAGTGCCGGCGCGCGAGCGCGTGGGTCGAAATCAGCAGGAACCAGAAAGTGGCTGTTCAACTCCATATGAAGCAGATGCAGTTTTTCAAGAAATTCCATCAAATGCTCGTGCAGGCCGTCCTGCATGATCTTTTCGACGCGACCGTAGTGAAACTGCGCGTGCAACTCACCGGCAAGCCGCTCGGGTTCCATCGAATCGTTTCGACAAAGTCCGCGCAGAATTTCATAGATTTCGTTCATGCAGGCATGCAGTGAACGCGGCAGATCTTCACGCAGGATCAGCAGTTCGGCGACACGTCGCGGCGTAATCTGGTCGCGGTAGATGCGGCGGAATGAACTGAGTGCGCTCACAGAGCGCAACAACGCGCTCCACTGGTAGTAGTCGACGGCACCGCCAACGTCGGCTGCGCTGGGCAACAGCGTGTGGTACTTGACGTCCAGAAAAC
>CAMAYE010000128.1 GCA_945862135.1 Bordetella parapertussis | reverse complement strand
GGCTGCGGTGTTTGCTTGCGCCATTATTTTTCTCCCCGGATTTCTTTGGCTGCACGTTTGATCGCACGCAGGATGCGGCTGTGCGTGCCGCAACGGCAGAGGTTGCCTTCGAGCGCCTTGCGTATCTCGGCATCCGACGGATTGTTGTTGACGTCGAGCAAGGCTTTCGCGGCCATCAGGATGCCGCTGGAACAGTAACCGCACTGAGCGGCCTGTTCGGCGATGAAGGCCTGCTGCAGCGGGTGCATTTCTGCGTCACTGCCAAGTGCTTCGACCGTAGTGATCTGTTTGCCCACTACTGACGACACCGGCACGTCACAGGACTGCACCGGTTTGCCGTCAATGATCACCGTGCATGCGCCGCACTGACCAAGACCACAGCCGTAACGGGATCCGATCAGTCCGAGGTCATTGCGCAGGGCGTAGAGCAGCGGCGTTTCCGCGTCGGCCTGCACTTCGCGCGGTTTACCGTTTACCTGTATCGTCAGTGCCATATAAATTTATCAATAAAAACAATTAGTTATAAATAACCCGCCTTGCCGTTAACGGCCTGCAGGCCTATACTTCGCTTCCCCTCAACTGCTGTCCGCACCATTCATGCCTGACGCCAACGAGACCGACGCCATCGAAGCGCGCATCACCGAGCTCAAGCTCGAGCATCGCGATCTTGACGACGTGATCTTCCGGCTCACGCAGACGCCCGTCATCGATCAGTTGCAATTGCAGCGACTGAAAAAACGAAAGCTGATGGTCAAGGATCAGATTGCACTGCTCGAGCGGCAACTGACACCCGACATCCCCGCCTAATATTTTGCGGCGCGCGGGCAGCGCCACGCCAGCCACACCAGCAGCATCCCCAGCAGCACAAACCACAGCAGTGACCAACCGGGAATCGTCAGCCCGAGGAAACGCCAGCCCGCTTCAGCACACTCCCCCGAACCGGATAATACTTTCTCGAGCAATCGCGTCACAGGGTAACGCTCCAGCATGTACGACAACCCCGGGCCGCAGGCCGGCACCTGATCCGCCGGCAGATTCTGCAGCCAGACATGGCGCGCAGCGATGCCAGTACCCGCCGCCGCAAACAACGCACCGAACACGGCATAAACCACGGCGCCGGTTTTGCCCGGTCCATGCAGTGCGGCAATGACAAACACCAGCCCCAGCGCAATGAAGGCGACGCGCTGGAATACGCACAGAGGACAGGGTTCAAGGCCTTCGACGTGCTGCAGGTAGAGACCGAAGCCGAGCAGCGCCGCGCAGACGGCGGCGCCGAGGATGTAACCGATACGAATATTCATAAGCTCCACACTTTACACATAAGCCAGCAGACGGCCGCAGGCAATGACGCCGATCCAGATCAACAGGGAAATGGCTGCATGCATTTTCGCAGCTACCGGCACTGCAACACCACTGTCCCAGGCGACAGCCGTGCGAAAAACCCCGACATGGAAGATCGCCGCATTGATTGCAGCACAAAACAGCAGCCCCATTTTCAGGATAAATGCCGTGTTGCCAATCAGATCCCCCGCATGAGCTACGAACATCAGCAATCCCGTGGGCACGATCAACAACAAAGCGCCAAAACTCCACGGCAACACATGGCGCGCCAGCGCGCGCACCGGCAAACCCCGTGTCAGTCCAAGCAAGCGCAGATCCAATACAAGGATCGACCCTACCAGCGTTACAAATCCCAGGATATGCACAATCTCGACCGCGGGATACAGCCAGAGCTCCTGACGCATGGCGATTGCCAGCGGCAGGCGCTCGATGGCGGCGAGCGGCGCGCCGGGATCGGAGATCACAAAAAAATCCTTTTAGCCACAGAGTTCACAGAGAACACAGAGAAAAACCGGAAAGTTCACGACCAGAAATCACCGGTATCGGCATTTGCTGTTCTCTGTGCACTCTGTGACCTCTGTGGCTTGCTTTTACCTGCCGCGTTTATCGCAGCTCGACCGTCTTGTTGCCGACGATGATCCGCTCGGCGCGCATCTCTTCAGGCTTGCTGCGGTTGGCATAACCGACCACGGTGACGGTGCCGCCTTTTTTCAGTTCCGCAGGCGGCAAACCGCGCGCAGTCATGCGCGACGTGGGCGCCAGCACGGCGGTCCAGGTCTTGCCCGGTGTCACCAGTTTGATATGGCCGTGCGGGTGTTCGTAACCGGATTCGGCGATGGTGCCGGTGAGCTTGAGTTCCTTGCTGCTGTCGTATTCGCTCCAGCCATGATGCGCGACGGCAGGGAAACTCAGCGCGGCAACCAGTACTGCAGGAAAAAACAATGTTTTGTTCTTCGGCATGTCAATGCTCCTCTTGCGCTGCGCGGATCACGCGGGCGCGTTACTTTATACTTATTCGAATATGAGAGTCACGCGCAGCATCACCATTGATGAATCGGAGTTGACCGAGCGTTTTATCCTGGCATCGGGGCCCGGCGGCCAGAACGTCAACAAGGTCGCCACCGCGGTCGAACTGCGCTTTGATGTGCTGCAATCCAAAAGCCTGCCCGAGGCCGTGCGTGAACGCCTGATCATCCTTGCCGGCAAGCGCTTGTCTGCTGCGGGGATTTTGGTCGTCGCCGCACAGCGCTTCCGCAGTCAGGCGCGTAACCGCGAAGATGCGCGCGGACGACTGGCCGCATTGATCCTCGAAGCGGCAACACCCCCCAAACAACGCCGCGCCACCCGTCCTTCGCGTGCAGCAAAACGACGCCGGGTCGATGACAAGCGACAGCAAGGCGCGCGCAAACGCGAGCGTAGCGGCAGCGGCTGGGACTGAACGCCGGGGCTTGAAACCCCGCAGCCCACGAACAAGCAACCAGCAAGCGTAAATCCGTATGCGCGAAATCGCTTATATATCAATAAAAACAATTAGTTAAGAATTTATTACCGTTGCAGGATGCTCTGGATTTTTAATATCCGGCTGTTAAACTGCGCGGCCGGAAGGAATAAAGCCCGCGTTGCAAGCGTTTGCCGGCAGGCAACCACAGCAACCGGTTCCGCAACCCGCAACTGAACAACGACCAACCCACGGGAGACTGATTAATGAAGCACGTACTGATCGCCGCACTCATCGGCACCTCAACGCTGCTCGCCAGCGGCACCGCATCGGCCCAGGCCAAGCCGGAAGATGTCATCAAATACCGCAAAGGCGCCCTGACCGTTGCTGCATGGCATATGCGTCCGCTGGGCGCGATGGTGAAGGGTCAGATGCCCTTTGACCAGGCCACATTCCTGCGCAATGCGGAGATGGTCGCTTCGATCGCTCACGTGCTGCCCGGCGGTTTTGCCGCCGGTTCCGACAAAGGTGCAGAGACCCGTGCCAAGCCGGAAATCTGGAGCGACGCCGCCGGATTCAAGAAAGTCATGGATTCATTTCAGGCTGAATCCACAAAACTGGTTGAAGTTGCCCGTGGCGCCCAGAACGTCGATGCAGTCCGCGGCCAGTTCAGCGCACTCAGCAAGACCTGCGGCGCCTGCCACGATAACTTCCGCACCAAGTAATCCGGCAGTCACGCATGAAAAAGCCGCCTTCGGGCGGCTTTTTCTTTTTATGGCACAGATCAATCAGCTATTGATCAAGGCCCATACGCCTGCCGCACAAACCGCAAGCAGAATCAGCGCGAGCCCCGTGCCGCGCATCGTCGCCGGCTTGGCATCCGCCGACAACTGCTTGCGCCCCGTGAACATCGGCTTGATCAGGTTCTCGGATTTATAAAACAGGTAATAAAAAACCGCGCCGATGTGTACGCCGATCAGTCCCAGCAACACGTTGAAGTTGTACTTGTGGATGGTGGTCAACCAGTCGCTGAGTTCCTTCGTGATGTGCTTGTAGAGCGGCCCTTCGGTCAGGATATCGTCGTTCGAAAACAGGCCGGTACCGGTCTGTACCAGCACGCAGAGCAGTATCAGTACTACGCTGATGCCGCCCAGCGGATTGTGGCCGGCAAACTTCGCCGCCGTCCGCGAAGGCAGGGTGCGAATATAGGCAATCAGCGCGCCGGGGCCGTAAATGAAATCGCTGAAACGTGCGTGCGTGCTGCCAACGAATCCCCAGAGCACCCGGAATAGCACCAGCGCGAGGACCGCATACCCTGAATACAAATGCCATTCCATCCATTCCATTTCACCGGATAACCACGAAAATCCGATCAGCAACACCAGGGCCCAGTGAAAAAATCGCACCGGGATATCCCAGACCAGTGTTGTTACGCTCGAATTGCCCTTGCCCTGCTGCGTTTCAGTCATGCGTCATCTCCCCGATTTCAGACTGTGACCGTGTGGGTCACCAGATTCTGACCATCCCAGTAATGCAATTGATACGCCGGCGGTTCATCCGGCGCCGCCTCGAAACGCCCGCGCCCCAGACGCAACCGGGCCTGAAATGCCGTGCTCGGACACACTGACACCGGCACCCCACGGCACATTGCCCGCACATTGCGGTGCAAATGCCCGCAGAATATCGCACGAACCTGCGGGCGTCCGGAAAACAATTCACACAAACGCGCTACGCTGTCTGCAGCCAGTGAAATCCTGTCCATCCGCGAAAAGCCGGTCACCACCGGCGGATGGTGCAGCAACACCAGTACCGGTTGTGCGGGTTCAGCCTGCAACAGGCTGTCAAGCCAATCCAGTTGCGCCTCATCAAGATCACCGCTTTCCCTGCCCTCGATCAGGCTGTCCAGCATGATCAAGCGCAAGCCACGCACATCCTGGTGGTAAAACATGCGATCTGCCGCATGCAGATACTCATGATCAGCAAATACCGCCCGCATGGGAGTGCGCCGGTCATGATTGCCGGGCATCAGGAAGACGGGCATGCGCACCAGGCTCAGCATGTCGCGCAGGCGCTGATACTCGGCAGCAGTACCCTCGTCCACCAGATCGCCACTGAGCACCAGTAGATCCGGGATCCTGTCCAGCGCCCCCAGATGCTCGATGCAGCGCGACAGCCCCGCAGTTGTGTCAATGCCGTCACTGTTGCGCCGCCCCGGCGCAGTGACATGCAGATCGGAGAACTGGGCAATCACCACCGGCTGGTCTGTCCTTACCAGGGTCATTCCGGCACCGAGTTTTGTTTCAGCGTGACGTAATCGACCTTGCCGGAGCCGAGCAGCGGAAGCGTATCAACCTTCACCACACGCCGCGCCACAGCGAGTTCCTGCGTATTCAATTGGCGAGCGGCGTGCAGCAGCGTTATGCGGTCCAGCTTCGGGTCCGTGGTCAGCAGCACCGTGCTCTCACCGGTGCGCGTCATTTCCACCAGTGCGGCATGCTTGAATTCGGGGGAGGCATGGTAGGCAATATGCTCGACACGCTCCAGCGAGACCATTTCACCGGCAATCTTGGCAAAGCGTTTGACGCGGCCGTGAATGGTGACAAAACCGTCTTCATCGACACTGACCACATCACCGGTGTTGTACCAGCCGGCACCGAGTTCGGAACGTGGCGACTGCAGAACACCCGGTGCGTCAGAAAAAAGATAACCCTGCATCAGATTGGGGCCGCGCACGTGCAACACACCCCCCTCTTCGATGCCGGGCACCGGAACAATGCGATATTCAATTCCGGAAAGAAAACGCCCGACTGTACCGGCACGGAAAGCGAGCGGCGTATTCAGGGACATCGCCGGCCCGCATTCAGTGGCGCCATAACCTTCATAAACACGCAGGCCGAATTTGCTGAACCAGAGTCTGGATACTTCAGGGTTGAGTTTTTCACCACCGGAAATCACAAAGCGGGTACGGTAAAAATCATAGGGATGCGCCTGACGCGCATAGTTGCCGAGAAAGGTACTGGTGCCGAAAATATAAGTGCAGTCGCGGGTATAGGCGTACTCCGGTATCACCTTGTAATGCAGGGGGTTGGTATAGAGGAACAGCCGCGTGCCCGTCAGCAACGGCATCAATGTGCAGGCAATCAGGCCAAAGGTGTGATACATCGGCAACGCATTGAGATACTTGTCGTCGGGGCCGAAATCAATGACGGCGCGCAGTTGCGCCATCACATCAAGCATGGTGTCGTGAGTCAGCACTACGCCCTTGGGACGCGCCTCGGAGCCGGAGGTGAACAACACGACGGCCGGGGATGAGGGATCCTGCCGCGGCAGCGCCGAGCGCGGCCGCAGCATCGCGCTGACAATCCATAGTTTGTCGGCCAAAGTGAGCGTCTCGCGCAGATCTTCGAGATACACAATCCGGCACCCATCAAGAGCTGCCAGCAGATTATCAAGGTGCGCTGCCTGGATAAAAGCCCGCGATGTGATGACCGTGCGCAATGTGGCCGCCGTGCAGGCAATGCGCAGAGCTTCGACACCACTCGAGTAATTCAGCATCGCCGAAATACGACCGCGTGATGCCAGTCCAAAGACCAGGCAAACCGTCGCCCCAAGGTTGGGCAGCAGCACACCGACCCGTTCGCCCGGTTCAGTGAACCGGGCTGCAAGCCGTCCCAGGGCAAGACTGCCTTTGAGCAGATCGCCATAGGTATTAACCTGACGCCGCAGGTCTTCGATGATACGGGTCCTGCGTCCATAGAGTTCGACCGCATCAAGCAGCGCATCGAAGAGCGCGCGACGCGGTGCGGCGTCAGCCATTGATTTCTGGAGGATGCGCAGCAAATCGTCAGAGAGCTGCCGGCGGCGCACTCCACCTGCACCGGCTCGCGGCTGCAAACGAGTTGACGGTTGAACCACCAGGGTCACTCTTGGAAAATTTCGGCGCGGCCATTTGCGGCTGGTCGCCGCCCAACGGCTATACAGGGTTCCCTGGATGTAAAGGGGCACAATATCGGCGTCGGCGCGCGCAGCAATCAGCGCCGCCGCGCCATAAATTTTCATGGTGCTGCCCGTGGTGGTCATCCGGTCCTGCGGAAAAACCACAACGGGACGGCCCGACCGCACAACCCTGACCAACCCCTTCACCGTGTAATCGCCCTGGACACCAAGCTCTGCACAGTCCGCACAAAGCCGCAGTAATCGAACCAGACGGTGTCCGATCAGAGCACGCGGCAATACAAGCAATGGATTGCCCGGGATAAACAGCGCAACCAGGAGCGCATCAAGCATCGAGTCATGATTGGCCACCACCAGCGGACGACCACGGCCAAGCTGGCTCACGTGTCCAGTCAACTGGACACGGAACAGAACACCAAGCAATGACTTGAGTATGGCGCGCAACACTGAAGGTTCTTTTTGGACGATAAGCGTGGGCTGTTGATCAGCGACGAAATCAGCGACTGTTTTTAACGGCTACGTAGGTCAGAGTCAAACATCCGGGGTTGGCCGGCAATTGCGTGCATTCAAGTGGTCACAATCGCTACTCCCCGCCTGAATAACAAATAATTACCCTAAAATCCTCCCAACACCACTAAATCTAGCAATTTACACAGATTAAATCCTTGTTTTTGTGTATGTTTTTTAAAACCTACCATTTTGTTAGATTTGCCTGTCGCCACAGCCCGACCTTTTAATGGCTGCCGGAAACGCCACCACAAAATACCGACCAACCAGTAAATCCTTCGCAGGGGACAATCATCATGGAAATGCAAGTTCCGGCCGCCGTCATTGACGTACACCACGCCGCAGTCAAACCAAACCTCAGCAGCGGGACCGAATTCCGCTTTTCACCCCAATTAAAAGCCCATTTTGACCGCAAAACGCGGGCATTGTGGTCACACTGGACTGCAGCGCCGCGCCCCTGCTTCAACGCTGGTCTTCTTGCAGATATCCGGGCCTATTACAACTTTGTCGCCGGCAGCGAAGGGCAGATCGACTGCGGCGACACCGCCGAACCGATCGAATACGTGATTCTCGCTTCGGGGATGCCGGGTGTCTTCCAGCTGGGCGGCGACCTTGATTTGTTCCGCCAGAAGATCGAACGCCGCGATCGCGTTGCGCTGGCAGCTTATGGCCGTGCCTGCATTGATGTGCTTTACAGCAACTACCGCGGCCATGATCTGCCGGTCACCACGGTATCGCTGGTGCAGGGTGAATGCCTGGGCGGCGGCTTTGAAGCGGCGCTCTCGAGTGACGTCATCGTCGCCGAAAAAAGCTCGCGCTTCGGCTTCCCCGAAATCCTCTTCAATCTGTTCCCGGGCATGGGCGCCTACTCCTTCCTCGACCGCAAGGTTGGTCAACGCAAAGCCGAGGACATCATCTCATCCGGCAAGATCTACAGTGCCGAAGAAATGCGTGAACTCGGCGTGATCGACGTCGTGACGGAAGACGGCGAGGGCGAAGCGGGAGTCAATGCCCTGATCAAGCAGCGCTCCCGTTCCCGCAACGGCCTGGCAGCTCTGGCTGCGGTGCGGCGCCGGGTACATCAAATCACTTTTGAAGAGCTGGAAGATATTGTCAGCGTCTGGGTGGATGCTGCACTGCGTTTGACCCCGCGCGACCTGAAGCTGATGCAGCGTCTGGTTTCCCGCCAGAACGGCCTGCAGGAACCCGCGGTCATCCACTGAATGCAATATCGCCAATAAAACGCGGCCTCCCCTGCTCTGATAGACTGCCTTTGCAGCGGCCTGACTCGCTTTTACAAGTGCCAAAGAAAGCCTGACGCATGACCGAACTTGAACACTCATACACCATAGAGCAAACGTCCCAGTTGCTGGGCATTTCGGCGCAGAAACTGCGTCGCTGGGACGAACAGGGGATCCTGAGTGCGCTGCGCACTGAAGGCGGTCACCGCCGCTATCCCAGGGAAGTCGTTGACCGTCTGGTGCGCGCCAACGGCGGCGGTTTCGCTGAAAAAACGTCGCGAGAGCTGGCCAGCGTCAAACGCACACTGGCGGAAAAGCGGCGGATCATCCAGTTGCTGATCGAGAGTGAGGGACGTTACCGCGACCTCGTCGAAACTTCACATGACCTGATCTGGCAAACCGACGCAGAAGGCCGTTTTACCTATCTCAACGCCGCTGCCCACGAAATCTTCGGCCTGGCGCCCCCCGACCTGATCGGACGCTGCTTCTTCAGTTTTGAAACCAACGGTTCGCATGTCCCGAACCGCCGCTTCCTGTCGACGCTCCGGCGCAATGGCGAAGTACAGAATCACGTCACGCATCTCACCACCGCGCGCGGCGAGGACCGCTGGATCGGTATCAATGCCCGGGTCACCCGCGACGAAACCGGCTCCATGCTGGGCATCCGCGGCACGGCTCGCGATGTTACTGAGCAGCACCTGGCCATCCGCCGTGCGGAGCACGTCGCGATGCACGATGCGCTGACTGATCTGCCCAACCGCTATGCGCTGCAACGGCAAGTTGAAACCGCCCTCCTCGGCAACCAGGTCGGCGCCATCATCATGGTCGACATGGATCACTTCAAACGCGTCAATGCGGTGTTCGGCCATGGTGCGGGCGAACAACTGGTGCTGGGCCTGTCGGGCGTTCTGCGCAGCGTCGCCCGCAGCCGAAAAGGTGACCTGTTCCGTATCGGTGAAGACCAGTTCGTATTGCATTTGCCGGAAGCACTGCGTGAAGACGCCCAGGCAACTGCCGAGGTATTGCTCGATGCGGTGCATAACTACCGTCTGGAAATGGCGCGCAACCGGGTGGTGTCCAACATCACCGCCTCCATCGGTATTGCGATGTACCCGTTCCACGGCAACGACTGGTCGGCACTTCTGGCAGCCTCGGACGCAGCAACACATCAGGCGAAGGATGAAGGTCGAAACCGGGTTGCGCTGTTCAATCCGGCATCAGACGCATTGCGCGCCAACCACCGGCGCACGCACTGGTCGCGACTGATCACCGAAGCCATCGAGCAGGATGAAATCGCGCTCTATATGCAATCAGCCGTGGATATCCGCACCGGCGCCCCCATACATCACGAAATCTTCCTGCGCATCCGTGATGAGAACGGCGCATGGGCAGACCCGCAGCAGTTCATGGGAACGGCGGAATCACTGGGTTTCGCCCCGGCGCTGGATCTGCGGGTCATTGCCCGCGTACTCACCCACATTCACGAGCAAGGCAAGAATTCACCCCTGCGTTACGCCGTGAACGTATCGGCATCCTCGATTGCCGATCCCGCCTGGGTACTAGAACTGGCCGAGATCATCCGCACATCCGATGTCCCGGGAAACCGCCTGATTTTCGAAATCAGTGAAAAGTCTGCGATGGAAAACATCGACGCCACC
>CAMAYE010000127.1 GCA_945862135.1 Bordetella parapertussis | reverse complement strand
ATGGCCCCGAGCGCGCCTCCGATTGAAAACACAGCCCTTGTTGCCAGACGCAATTTTGCGCTGATCTGGACTATTACGATTATCCTCTCGATTGCCGTCTGGACTGGCATCCTGGTTTATCTGGATTTTGAAAAGGATGACACCCTGGCGTCATCCGCAAAACAGGTTGAGACCCATGCAAAACTTCTCGAGGAACATACCACCAGAACGGTACGCGTATTAGACCAGACAACAGTCTTCATAAAAGCCGAAATCGAACGTAACCCCTCCGGTTTCGACCTCTCCCGCTACTCGCGGGATGGCGTTTTCCTCGACAGTTTTTTCAACCTGATAGCCACTGCCGATGAAAACGGACAAACCCAGCAGATCATCCCTCCGCGTCCGGCCTCGAACATCAAGGATCGGGAGCATTTCACGGTTCATACCGACCGGGACAGCGAAAATTTGTTCATTTCCAAGCCTGTGCTTGGCAGATCCAGCGGCAAGTGGTCGCTTCAATTCACTCGTCGCATCAACAAACCGGACGGCCGCTTTGGCGGCATCGCCGTATCTAGTCTCGATCCAGGCTACTTCACTGAATTTTACCGGTCAGTCGATCTTGGCCCCGGCTCTGTCACGGCATTGATCGGGACCGACGGCATTGTTCGCGCGCGCCGTAGCGGGAATTCCAGCGAAATCGGCCAAAACATAAGCAATTCTGAACTCTTTAAAAAATTGGCGCTTGCGTCGAGGGGAACATTCCAAGCGACAGGCGTCTTCGATAACACCAGCCGCATCTACGCATACAGACGCTTGAAGGAATATCCCTTGATCGTGGTGGTCGGCATCAGCAAGAGTGCCGTGCTTGAAGAGTTCCAGGAGCATTCGACGTTGATGTCGGGTCTTGGCGCAGCGTTAACTTTTTTGCTGCTCCTCGCAAGCTGGGCGCTGCAGCGCACGCTCAAAGCCCAGCAGCGTGTCAATACCGCGCTGGAAAAGACTGCGCGGGAGGCGCGGGAGGCCACACGGATGAAATCCGAGTTCATCTCGCGCATATCGCACGAGTTGAGGACTCCTCTTACCGGCATTCTCGGTTTTTCCGAGTACCTGAAAGACCATGCACAGAATCCAGAAGACAGGGAAACGGCCCGCACCATTCACGAATCGGGAGAGCATTTGCTATCACTAGTAAATACAACGCTGGATCTGGCAAAAATCGAGGCCGGTAGAATGACGCTTAACGCTGTGCCGGCAAACATCCAGGAGATCATGAACAAGGTGATCAACCTTCATTCCGGCAGCGCGAAAAAGAAAAATTTAGAACTTAACCTGTTTATTGATGAGAAAATACCATCATCAGTTATCTGCGACGTCACCAAGCTTGCGCAGGTCCTTAACAATCTGATTCAGAACAGCATCAAATTCACAACTTACGGTTTTGTGCATCTTCGCCTCAAGAAATCCCCAGCGGGAGATGCGCTGCAGTTCAGTGTGATTGATTCTGGGGTCGGCATTCCGCTGGATCAGCAGCACCACATTTTTGACCGATTCCGTCAATTGGACAATTTCATCACGCGCCAGCAGGAGGGAAGCGGCCTCGGCCTCGCGCTCTCAAAAGACCTTGTCGAATTCATGGGCGGTCACATCTGGTTTGAGTCAAAAGTCGACATCGGAAGCACTTTCCATTTCACCCTGCCGCTGAAAAATGAATAACCGGCGCCTCCTCGTTGTCGATGATCACCCTGTCAACCGGAAGCTTCCCGGGATGCTGCTGCGCGGCACCGATTGGCAATGCTTTGAGGCGGACAGCGGTGAAGCGGCACTGATTGCCTTGCGGGATTCGGAATACAGCTGCGTGCTGCTAGACATCAGCATGCCCAACATGTCGGGCAACGATGTTTGCAAGATCATCAAAAAATCGGACGACCTGAAGCATCTTCGGGTAATTGCATACACCGCACACGCCTTCGAAGATACCCACCAGAGCATCATGTCTTCCGGATTCGACAGCATACTTCTCAAGCCAATCAACCGCAAAAGCCTGTTAACCGCCTTGGAACAGGTTAGCAATTCACCCTCGCCGCCTGCCTGACCGGGCAGTTAGTTCGAACACTTGCAGCAGACAGTTCTTGGCCGTTCAGGCGCAACGGCGGTATTGAATGGCCTCGGCCACATGGCTTGCACCAACAGTCTCCGCGCCTGCGAGATCAGCAATCGTACGCCCCACTCGCAAAATGCGGTGATAGGCGCGTGCTGAAAGACTCAAGCGGGCAATGGCCTGCTTGAGCAGAGCCTCGCCCCTCTCATCGGGGGCACAGAATTCATCAATTTCACGCGATCCCAGCCTGGCATTCGGCTTGTGCTGCCGCGCCAGCGCACGCTCACGGGCTGCAGTGACGCGCATCCGCACCTTGTCAGAAGATTCGCCGCTGGCGTTACGCGTGAGGTCTTCCTGCGCCAGCGCCGGCACTTCAATCTGCAGATCAATACGATCAAGCAAGGGACCGGAGATGCGGCTGCGGTAGCGCAGCACCTGATCCGGTGTGCAGCGACAGCGTCCATTGTGATGGCCAAGATAACCGCAGGGGCAGGGATTCATTGCCGCGACCAACTGAAATTGCGCCGGGAAATCGGCTTGATTGGCTGCACGGGAAATCGTAATGCGCCCGGATTCGAGCGGCTCCCTCAACACTTCCAGCACCTTGCGATCGAACTCCGGCAGTTCGTCCAGGAACAGTACGCCATGCATTGCGAGGGAAATCTCCCCGGGTCGCGGAATTCCGCCACCACCAACCAGTGCCACTGCGGACGCCGTGTGATGCGGCGACCGGTACGGCCTCTGCTTCCACAAGGCCGGATCAAAGCCGCGCGATGCAATTGACTGCACAGCAGCCGACTCAATGGCTTCCTGTTCGCTCATTGGCGGCAAGATGCCTGACAAACGTTGAGCAAGCATGGTTTTGCCGGTACCGGGCGGTCCAACCATGAGCAGACTGTGGCCACCGGCCGCGGCAATCTCCAGCGCTCGCCGTGCATGCCCCTGGCCCTTGATATCGAGCAGATCGGGATAAGGCAAATCCGCTGACTGCTGGGCCGGCGCAGCCAATGCCAGCGATTCACGACCAGCAAGATGGGCACACACCGCATTCAGAGAATGTGCAGCGTAAATTTGAGCGCCTTGTGCCAGCGCCGCTTCCGGCGCATTGACCTGCGGCACGACAAAACTGCGACCTTCACGAGCTACGGCCAAGGCCATCGCCAGTGCGCCACGCACCGGGCGCAATTCACCGGTCAGCGCCAGTTCGCCGGCAAACTCACTGAGCTTGAGACGGTCCGCCGGAATCTGGCCCGAAGCCGCCAGAATTCCCAGCGCTATCGGCAGATCGAAGCGTCCGGATTCCTTGGGCAGATCAGCCGGTGCCAGATTGACCGTGATACGGCGAGCAGGAAATTCAAAGCGGGCATTGATCAATGCCGCGCGGACGCGATCCTTGGCTTCTTTGACCTCGGCTTCGGGCAAGCCAACGATGGTGAAACTGGGGAGTCCGTTGCCGAGGTGAGCTTCGACAGTGACCAGGGGCGCATCAAGGCCGGCCAGTGCACGGCTGAACAATACGGCAAGGGACACGAAAGGGGCTCGGACAGGGTTGCGATAACCCTCTTAACGGTCGCGCCCTTATACCGGCTGACTTCAGCACCAAAAACTAGGGCCGTTCGGTCGTTGCAGAAGCCGACTCCAGCGCAGCGACCTGCTTTTCCAGTTCTGTAAGCCGGGCCCGTGTTCGCGCCAGAACTTCTCGCTGAATATCAAATTCCTCGCGACTGACCAGATCCAGTCGTGCAAAGGCGGCGCCAAGCATCGCCCGAAGATTCCGCTCCAGGTCGGCGGCCGGACTTTGCGCCATCACCGCCCTCAATTTGTCATTGATTTCGTCCAGCAACTTTTGATTCATGGGATCTCCTTCGATGAAGCGAGTGTAGCAATTTGTCCGTTGCTAAGCGGTTTGGGGCTGCGCTTCATGCTGGGGCAGCTACGCCAGTTATTGGTGCACCGCACCTTTTTAGAGCACCAAAATAGGGCGTCGTACTGTGCTTCCGTACAGCGATAGTGGCCTTAGTATTTGATTTTAATAAATATTTTATCTGGCATGGTACCTGCTCTTAGAAAGCTGCAGTTTTATTGCACATGTGCCAACACTGACTAAAGGGAAAACCATGCTTAAGAAAACCATTATTGCCGGCCTCGTTGCCGGTGCCTTTGCTCCGGCAGTCGCTTTCGCGCAAGCCGCGCCGGCTTCGGACCACACGCTGACTGGCAACATCGGCTTGTACAGCCAGTACATTTTCCGTGGCCTGACCCAAACCGACAAGCAACCGGCCCTGCAAGGCGGCTTCGATTACAGCCACTCCAGCGGCTTTTACGCCGGCACTTGGATGTCCAACATCAGCTGGCTGCGTGACTTCGGTTCCTACGCCAACGGCGCCAGCCTTGAGATGGACTTCTACGGCGGCTTCAAGGGTTCGATTGCCGGCGACATCGGCTTTGACGTGGGTCTGCTGCAGTACTACTACCCGGGCGACGTCATCCCCGGCGGCACCAAGGCCGACACACTTGAAATGTACGGCGCCCTGTCCTGGAAATGGATCAGCGCCAAGTACTCTTACAGCCTGGGTAACAAAACCTTCGGCGTCGCCAACAGCGACGGCACCTGGTACCTCGACCTGACCGCGAATTTCCCGGTCACTGACAAACTGACCTTTGTCGCCCATTACGGCAAACAGAAGTTCGAAGGCAGCACCCCCGCCGGCGTTTCCAACGACTCCTTCGCGTCGTATGACGACTACAAACTCGGCCTGAGCTACACGTTGCCCAAGGACTTCACGATCGGCGCGTTCTACACCGACACCAAGATGGATGCCGTGCAGGAAGCGTTCTACACCACGCCTGCAGCAGCAGGTTCGCGCATGATCGGCAAGGACACGTTCACAGTGTTCCTGTCAAAAACCTTCTAAGTCAGCTTAGGCATCGAGGGCCGGCGTGATCGCCGGCCCCAACCAACCGGGGAAAAAACATGAAACTCGTTACGGCAATCATCAAGCCGTTCAAGCTCGACGAAGTGAGGGAGGCGCTATCCGCCATCGGCGTGACTGGCATCACCGTCACGGAAGTCAAGGGTTTTGGACGGCAAAAAGGGCACACCGAACTCTATCGCGGAGCGGAATACGTGGTGGACTTCCTGCCGAAGATCAAGGTCGAGGCGGCTATCAAGACCGAACTCCTCGAGCAGGTTATCGAAGCCATCGAAAAATCCGCGAACACCGGCAAGATCGGCGATGGCAAGATTTTTGTCGCCGACCTCGAACAGGTGGTCCGCATCCGCACCGGTGAAACCGGCGCAGATGCCCTTTGATTGGAGAATGTCATGAGAAAACTGATTGCAGCTCTTGCCCTGTTCGGAGTACTCGGCTTTGCCGGCGCACCGGTCAGCGCGCAAGATAAACCGGCCGAAGCACCGGCCGCAGCCGCACCCGCAGCAGCTCCTGCTGCTGCCGCGGCCGCAGCCCCCGCTCCGGCAGCCCCAGCAGCCGCGCCCGCACCGACCCCCAACAAGGGCGATACGGCCTGGATGCTGACAGCCACAGTGCTGGTAATCCTGATGACCATCCCCGGTCTCGCCCTGTTCTATGGCGGCATGGTCCGCGTCAAGAACACGCTGTCTGTGCTGATGCAGGTCTACATCGTGTTCTCGATGTGTGTGGTGTTGTGGGCCATTTACGGCTACACCGTGGCTTTCGGCGGCGCAGGCACATTCTGGGGCAATTTTGACAAACTCTTCCTGTCCGGAGTCACTCCTGACTCAGTGGCCGTCACCTTCAGCAAGGGTGTGGTCATTCCCGAGTTTGCCTTTATTGCTTTCCAGGCGACCTTTGCCGGCATCACCCCGGCGCTGATCGTCGGCGCTTTTGCCGAGCGGATGAAGTTCTCCGCGGTACTGCTGTTTGTGCTCCTCTGGTTCACGTTCTCCTACCTGCCGATGGCACACATGGTCTGGTACTGGGACGGCCCGGATGCGATCACCGATGCGGCTTCGCTTGAGAAAGTTGTCGCTGGCGCCGGCTTCCTGTGGGCCAAGGGTGCACTCGACTTTGCAGGTGGTACGGTGGTGCACATCAACGCCGGTATCGCAGGCCTTGTTGGCGCCTACCTCGTCGGCAAACGTGTCGGCTGGGGCAAAGAAGCGATGTCTCCGCACAGCCTGACGCTGACCATGGTCGGTGCCGCACTGCTGTGGGTGGGCTGGTTCGGCTTCAACGCCGGCTCCAACCTTGAAGCAACAGGTCTGGCCACTCTGGCTTTGGTGAACACGCTGCTCGCAACTGCAGCGGCCACGATGTCGTGGATGATCTTCGAGTGGATGCTCAAGGGCAAACCCTCGATGCTCGGCGCGGCTTCCGGCTCCATCGCCGGCCTGGTGGCGATCACCCCGGCCTGTGGCTTCGTCGGACCGATGGGCGGCATCATCATCGGCCTGCTCGCCGGCGTAGTCTGCCTGTGGGGTGTCAACGGCCTGAAACGCATGCTCGGTGCGGACGATGCGCTCGATGTGTTCGGCGTTCACGCGGTCGGCGGCATCCTGGGTTCGATCCTGACCGGTGTGTTCGTTTCGCCGGCACTGGGCGGCACGGGTGTCTACGACTACGTGGCCAACAAAGTCGCCGACTTCGACATGACCACCCAGGTCATCAGCCAGTTGTGGGGCGTCGGTGTCGCCGTGGTGTGGTCAGCCGTGGTGGCATTGGTTGCCTATAAGATCGTTGACTTGATCGTCGGTCTGCGCGTGAGCGAAGAAGTCGAGCGCGAAGGCCTCGACATCAACGAGCACGGCGAAAAGGCTTACCACATGTAATCCCTCCTCCGGGATCCTCTCCACGAGGCAAGCGGGCGCTACGGCGCCCGCTTTTTTTTGCCCTTTGCCTGCGAACAAGCGCGATCACAGGACATTTTTGGGGATCAGCTACAATCCCCGACATGACCGTACCCCGCCTGACTACCGCACTCACCGGCCCTTTGCAGGATCTTGAAAGCCATATCCTCAAGGCAACGACTGAAATTGAACACTGGCTACGCTCGCAGTGGCAGGGGCATGCCGCACCTTTTTATGCATCTGTCGATCTTCGCAATGCCGGATTCAAGCTCGCACCAGTCGATACCAACCTGTTCCCCGGAGGATTCAACAACCTCAATCCGGACTTCCATACCTTGTGTGTGCAGGCGGCGATGGCAGCCATCGAAAAAGCCTGTCCAGATGCGCGCACGATCGCACTGGTCCCGGAAAACCATACCCGCAACCAGTTTTATCTGCAGAACGTGGAAAATCTGGCGCGCATCCTGCGCCATGCCGGCGTCGAAGTGCGCATAGGCAGCCTGCTACCGGAAATCACCACACCGACCGACATCGAACTGACCAACGGCACGACACTGCGCCTGGAACCACTGCGGCGCGAAGGCAACAGGGTGAAAGTCGGGGACATGAACCCCTGCGTTGTATTGTTGAATAACGACCTCTCCGCCGGGGTACCCGCCATTTTGCAGGGGCTTGAACAAACCGTCCTCCCGCCCTTGCATGCCGGCTGGGCGACCCGCCGCAAGTCAAAACACTTTGCCGCTTACGACGATGTCACGAAGGACTTCGCCCAGCTGATCGGCATTGATCCATGGCTGATCAACCCTTACTTCGAGCGCTGCGGAAAAATCAATTTCCGCGAACGCCAGGGCGAGGAATGCCTGGAGGGTTATGTTTCTGAAATCCTCGGGGACATCCGCACGAAATATGCCGAGTACGGTGTGACTGAAGAACCTTTTGTGATCGTCAAGGCGGATGCGGGCACCTACGGCATGGGCATCATGACGGTAAAAGATCCGTCTGAGGTCAAAGGTCTCAACCGCAAACAGCGCAACAAGATGGCCGTGGTCAAGGAAGGTCTGGAGGTCAATGACGTAATCGTTCAGGAGGGGGTGTACACCTTCGAAAATGTCGGTGACGCCATTGCCGAACCGGTGGTTTACATGATCGACCATTTCGTCGTCGGCGGCTTCTACAGGGTGCACACCGAGCGCGGCAAGGATCAGAACCTCAATGCACCGGGCATGCAGTTTGTACCGCTGGCATTTGACGAACCATGCTCCTCGCCCAATCCCGGCGACCCGGGCTGCCCGCCTAACCGTTTTTATTCCTATGGCGTCATTGCACGACTCGCCCTGCTGGCAGCTGCGATCGAACTCGAACGCATGGAGACACTGGATCCCGCACCGGCCACATGAAAATCGCCTTCATTGTCGACCCGCTCGACGAGTTCAATCTTAAAAAAGACACCAGCTACGCGATCATGCGCGAAGCCGCTGCGCGCGGGCACCAACTGTTTTCCATGCAACAGGATGACCTGGCCTGGCACAAACAAAAGGTGATCGGCAGCGCCTCCCGGCTGCACCTGACTGAAGCAACAACTGCGGCGACGCCGTCATGGTACCGGCTCGACACCGCGGCAGATACGCCGCTGGACCAGTTCGACGCCGTGCTGATGCGCAAGGACCCGCCGTTCGACATGGAGTATGTCTACAGCACCTATCTGCTGGAGATGGCGGAAAAACATGGTGCCCGCGTGTTCAACAGTCCGCAGGCAATCCGCGATCACAACGAAAAAATGGCCATCGCCCGATTTGCACAGTTCACCGCGCCGACGCTGGTGACTCGACGCGAAGACCTGCTGCGCGACTTTCTCGGGGAACACACCGATATCATCCTCAAACCCCTGGATGGAATGGGCGGTTCATCGATCTTCAGGGTTCGCTCAGGTGAACCCAACATCAGCGTCATCATCGAGACGCTGACTCAGTACGGGCAGCGCACGATCATGGCGCAGCGTTATCTGCCAGAAATCAGCAATGGCGACAAACGCGTGCTGGTCATCGGCGGAGAACCGGTACCCTTCTGCCTCGCGCGCATACCCCAGGCCGGCGAAACCCGCGGCAACCTCGCTGCAGGAGGAACCGGTGTCGCGCGCGAACTGACCGCTCGAGATCGCGAAATCGCCGAAACCCTCGGTCCGCAACTGATGGCGGCCGGTTTGTTACTGGTCGGGCTTGACGTGATCGGCGACTGCCTGACGGAAGTGAATGTCACCAGCCCGACCTGTTTTCAGGAAATCACCCAGCAGACCGGCTTTAATGTCGCCGGTATGTTATTGAATAAATTGGAAAAATTAATATAGATCGCGCCTGACATACGCCCCGGTATTTATGTTGCGGCGCAAGAAAAGGGGGCGTAGAGTATGGCGCTTTCGTGACAGGATCCGCACAAGTTCATGATCGGCATACTGATTATCAGCCACGGCACACTGGGTGAAAGCCTGATCCACTGCGCCAGCCACATGCTCAATAAGCGACCGCCCAAGCTGCGCCAGATCGGCGTCACCGCCCAGGATGATCCGGTGTTACTGGTGCCCCAGGCACGCAAACTGATCAAAGAGCTCGATGAAGGTGACGGCGTGTTGGTGCTGACCGACATGTATGGCGGCTCCCCCTCGAATATTGCCGCCAAGCTGGTGATCCCGGGAAAAATCGAAGCCGTTGCCGGCATCAACCTGCCCATGCTGATCCGGGCCCTGACCTACCGCGACAAATCCCTGCATTTGATGATCACCAAGGCCATCAGCGGTGGCTGTGAAGGCGTACTCCGCGTACCGCCCGTATTCACGACCATACACAATGCTGCAACAGGAAGCTGAGATCATCAACAAGCTTGGGCTGCATGCCCGGGCTTCCGCCAAGTTCACGCAAACCGCCGGCAATTACGCCAGCGCGGTATGGCTGAGCCGCAACGGCAGACGCGTCAACGCGAAGAGCATTATGGGTGTCATGATGCTGGCCGCGGCAAAAGGCTCGAAAATCCTCATCGAAACCGATGGCCCCGACGAATCGGAAGCCATGAAGGCGTTATGCGCGCTGATCAATGATCGTTTCGGCGAAGGAGAATGAAGATCAAGGATTGAGGGGCCGCCCCGCAAAGGGCAAAATACGTTTGAACTTCAATTAATCGCGTCACTTCGCGCCCTCCATATCCACCATGAGTTTCACGATCCACGGCATCGGGGTTTCCGGCGGCATCGCCATCGGACGCGCCCATCTCGTTTCACACACGCAACTCGAAGTTGCGCACTACGAAGTGCCGCAGGAACAGTTGACGGAAGAGGTCATCCGCTTTGACCT
>CAMAYE010000126.1 GCA_945862135.1 Bordetella parapertussis | reverse complement strand
CATTTCAGGAGAATTCACGGCAGAAATATCCAGCAAACATGGTGAGTCAGATGGTGGGTCAGGTTTTGTCGGTCACCGCTGGAGTGGCGGCAAGGTGGGCTCGGAACCAACCCAATCGATCAAAGGTTTTGCTTTTGACTTGACCCCATAAACCATCTCTTCGGCAAACGAATCAGCAATTAATGCTGTCACTCCATTGTGGAGCAAATGCGCGACTTGTTCTGGGTGAAAATAGTGTGGTTTTGTCATGGACTGAAAGGAAAATCTTAATATAAATTAATATTAAGTGATTTGCAGTTAGGGAGAATATAGGCCATGAATCTGTTTAGTGCTAATAATATTAAGAGTAAATACAAACCTTGGTTTGTCCAGTCTTTGCGGCATATTTTCTGCCTCTGGATTTTCCTTGGCCCAACGGGCGTATTTTCGTCGGTTCCTGCCCTCGCAAGCGGGGTTACCCAGGAAAGTCCCGCAGCCCTTTCTATACAGCTGCAGGTTGCGGCCAGACAGCATTACGAACATCACAAGATCAACGGGTTCTGGCATTTTATTGATCATGAACAGATGCGCCCCTCAAAGCTCCAAGGGAACTTCTCTTCTCCCAAGTTTTATCAATTTGGGGATTATTTTGCAGTCCGCTACCTATTTTATGATGTTAAGGATATGCCGCGTCCCATGATTTTTTACATGACGCGCCGGCGTCCCAACGAATTTGTCGTGGTGCATGTTGATACCAACGACGACAAACCCCTAGGAAACCTGGTGCGCAACAAAGTCGCGCTGCCTATTAACTTTGACATCGGCAGGCTCGGCCCCTGATGTTTCCTGTCGTTTCTGGCATTCGCCGGCACCTGCTTTCCAAGCTGTTGCTGAGTATCGCCGGAGGATACCTGGCCGTCGGAATTGCGGGACTTTATTGGCTGAATGAACACGATTTACAGCGGCACTCCAGGGCGATCACCGAGCGGGTGAGTCTGTTGACCTCTACGGTAGTGTCGTCTCTGGAAAAGATACCGGATCTTGACGCCGGTTCCAGTCCAACAAGCGCTCTGATCAAAGAAATTCTCGACACATTTGCGATCGAGCCGGATATTCGCTGCGCCGAAGTGTCGGACCAGCAAAGCAGCCTGGTAATCTCCCACTGGCCGGATCATCGCCGTTGCGAAGGCCTGCAGGACGGGTTCAGAATCACCATTACGCTGACGCCGCCAAGCAGACATCAGTTGCATCTGTTTATCGGGGACGACAATCTGCAAGCCGAAATGCTGTGGGAAAGCCAGTATCGCTTACTGCTGCTGTTGTTGTCCTTGCTGGTGGTGTCAATGATCCTGTTTGCCAGCTACCGGCATTGGCTGGGCAAGCCGCTGCTGAAGGTGCTTTCTGCAGTTGAGAGCGAAAGGGAAACCGGCGCCCACCAGGTGCTGGACTATCGTTCCGAGGACGAATTGGGGCGACTGGTCGATGAGTTGAATACGCTGATGGCGACTCTGGAGCAGAGGGATATCGCCTTGATGGAATATAAGCAGGCCCTGTCGACTGCTTATCAGCGTCTGGAGGTCCGCGCCGAGCAACTGGCACGCAGCGAAGCCCTTTTCGTGGCCGCTTTCGACGGCGCGCCCCTTGGAGTGGCCTTGCGTTCAGCAGATCCAGACAATCCCCGGTTCCTGCGAGTCAATGAGCAATTCTGCAAAATGCTCGGCTACAGCGCCGATGAATTGATGGCCCTCAATGTGTGGGACATCACGCCGTCCGAAGATCTCCGCGAGGCCAGGCAATACATTGGTTTTCTCAGTGGTGGTTCTATCGGGCCTTACACCCGAGAAAAGCGCTATATCCGCAAAGACGGCAGCGAGTTGTGGGCCAGTATTTCGGTGGCGCCGATTATGGATGATGACGGCAAACTGCTGCATTTTGTCGCGATTCTCATTGATATTTCGGCCGAAAAAATTGCACGCGCCGAGCGTGATTCAGCGCGACGGCTGATGCAGGATTTGCTCGACTTCATGCCGGCGGAAGTTGCCGTTATCGACGACAAACGGCATTTCCAGATCCGCAACAACACTCACCGTTCCAACCACCCGCAGGTCTGCGATCTTGATGAAGTGCAGATCACCGCAGCGGACAGCTTGGCGTTGATTTCGGGTAAGGCCCTGCAGCAGGAAGAGGTCGATCAAGGCAATGACGGCCTCAGCAAGTATTTCCTGGCCCAGCGATTCCCTCTAAAAGACGTTTACGGAAAACAATATGCTTACGGGCTGATCCGTACAGACGTCTCCGATCTGAAATACGCGGAACTGCAATTGCGGCAGACCGAATCTTGGTACCGAGAGATTTTTGAGCTGGCGCCCGAGGGAATGCTCATTATCGACGACAATGGTGAAATCCACCTGTCGAATGACGGTGTTCAGGAACTTCTGGGATACGGTGAGCATGAATTGCGCGGCAAGACTGTCGCAGATTTGGTGCCCGTGAACTATCGCGAGGAGCAGGCGCGGCATTTCCGCGCCTTCCTGGGTTCCCCGCCGGAAACCCTGCTCAAACGGGAAGTGATGGGCCTGAACAAGGCCGGTGAAGCATTCCCGGTTGAGATCAAGCTCAGGCGGCTGCCCAAATTGCCCGACCGACCGCAGTTTGTCAGTGTTGCGGTACGCAGTCTCGTGGCCCAGCGTGAAATGCAAAAAATCACCCGCGAGGCACGTAAGCTGGCCGAGCAGGCGGCAAGGGCGAAATCGGATTTCCTCGCCAATATGAGTCACGAAATCCGCACACCGCTCAATGCCATCATTGGCATGTCCAGATTGGCCATGGACCAGGCGGCGAACAGCCGGCAACGCGATCAACTGTCCAAAGTCCTCGTTTCCGCCCGGCATTTGCTGGGTGTTGTCGGCGACATCCTGGATGTGTCGAAAATCGAGGCTGGAAAACTTGCGCTTGAAGAAATCGATTTTGCTTTGGACAAGGTGTTGGCCGATTCCGCGACCATGGTCGCGCAGCAATGTTCGGCGAAGGGCCTGGAACTGATACTCAATGTGGATCCGGTGATCCCGAAACGCGTGCTTGGGGACCCCTTGCGTCTGTCCCAAGTCATCGCCAATTACACCAACAACGCGCTGAAATTCACCGAGCATGGTGAAATCGAAATCCGTGCCGAACTGCTGCGCAGAGAGGGTCAGGAGGTGCTGATCAAGCTCTCCGTATGTGACACCGGTATCGGCATGACCCGAGAACAGATTTCCCGGCTGTTCCAGAGTTTTGAACAGGCGGACCCGTCGATTTCCCGTCGCTACGGCGGCACCGGTCTGGGATTGGCCATCTGCAAGCGGCTGGCAACCATGATGGGCGGCGAGGTCGGCGTGGACAGCGAGATCGGGCATGGTTCGACCTTCTGGTTCACCGCGAAACTCAAAGTGCCTGAGCAGTCTTCGATTCCAGCCCATAAAGCCAATCCGGAAGGCCGACGCGTCATCGTGGTTGATGATAACCCCAGCGTCAGACGTATACTTTTGCAGATGCTGCGTGGTTTCGGCCTGATCGCGGAGGAGGCACGTACCGGGCTCGAGGCCGTTGATCGTTGCGTCGAGGCCGAGCGAATGGGTTGCGGGTACGATGTTGCGCTGATTGACCTCATGATGGCTGGCGTTGACGGCATCGAGACCATCAAGCGATTACGCGCTCAGCTGCCGCAACGTCCGGCGCTGGTGGCCATCTCTGGTTTTATGAGTGGTCCCTTGCACAAGCAGGCTGAACTGGCGGGGGCCCGGCGGATTTTGCAAAAACCGCTGCAGCCCTCGGTGTTGCTGGAAACAGTGGCGGAGCTGGTCGGTGAAAGCAGTTCCGATGCCCAGGAGATTCAGGGAGCTAGTTACCGCAAAAAGCCGCAATACCTGAAGGGGACCGGCATCCTGGTCGTTGAGGATAATCAGCTTAATCAGGAAGTGGCCACCGCTTTTCTCGAAGATTGGGGCTGCAAAGTCAGCCTTGCCGGTGATGGTGCGCAGGCGCTGCACCTGGTGCAGGAAAACCCCTATGACCTGGTGCTGATGGACATGCAGATGCCTCTGATGGATGGTCTGGAGGCAACTCGCGCGATACGGGCTATTGAACGTTTACGAACTTTGCCTATTGTTGCCATGACAGCCAATGCGATGCTCTCCGATCGCGAACGCTGCCTCGAAGCGGGCATGAACGACCACATTGCAAAACCCATCGACCCGGAACGGCTGCTTGAAGTGATCCGGCAACAACTGTCAAACCTGTCGGTCGTGGAACCTGAAAAAGTTGAAATTTCCAGGCGGCACTCGGGTATTGTCATCCCGGGTATTGACACCCGGTCAGGACTGGCGCGGGTGCTGGACAATACCGAACTCTACCTTGCCATTCTCAAGCGCTTTGTCGCTCAAGCCGATTCGTTTGCCGCGGAATCGGAAAACGCGGTGGCCTTGGGTGACTGGACGACCCTGGAGCGCCTGGCTCACACCATGAAGAGCACTGCAGCGATGATTGGCGCCGATGCGGTGACGGAAGCGGCAGTCAAACTGGAAACCGCCGCCAGCAGTCCTGATGGTTCCGACCTGCCGGCCCAGCTGACGAGGACCGCGGGCAAATTGGCCTTGGAGGCGGCGGCTGCAATCCGAACCTCGCTGGATGTGCACCTTGAGGGTACTGTCGAAGCGGACCCGCATGGCGGCGGGGCCGCGCAGCTGATCCATGAGTTGCGCGAGTATCTGGTGCGTGACGATGCGCGGGCCCTTCGTTTTTGCCGAGAATACGGAGCCACGCTGAACGCCGCCCTTGGTATCCAGGACGAGCTGGTGAAGGCTGTTGAGCGGTTTGATTTTGCAGGGGCGCTGGCTGTTCTGGACGCCCGCCAGGCTAATTGGGGCGATAATCAGGAAGTTATCCGAAAACAGAAGGCAATGTAATGGCGATGAACGAGAAAAACAGCATCCTGGACAGCACGTTCAGCACTCCACTGATCCTAGTGGTTGATGACAGCCCTGAGTCCCTGGAGGTGATCAGCACCGAACTGATCAAATACTACGAGGTGCATGTGGCGACGGATGGTGAACGCTGCCTAGAGCTTGCCCGCAGGGTGCGTCGCCCCGATCTGATTCTGCTCGATGTGATGATGCCAGGAATCGATGGTTACGAAGTCTGCCGCCGCTTGAAAGCCAATCCGGACACTGCCGATATTCCGGTGCTGTTTCTCAGCGGCAGGACTGCCGCTGATGATGAGCGTATTGGTCTGGAAATCGGCGCTGAGGATTATCTGCCGAAGCCGGTCAATGTTTCGGTGATGCTGGCCCGCGTACGGGCTCATCTCCGGTTGAAGTCTGCGGCTGACTATCTGCGCGATCAGAATTTATTTCTCGAGCGCGAGGTTGCGCGCAGGGTGCGTGAGCTGTCCGTGGTGCAGGACATCACGATTTATGCGATGGCGACCCTGGCGGAGACGCGCGACAATGAGACTGGAAACCATATCCGGCGCACCCAGAACTATGTCATTTCACTGGCCACTAAGCTGGCCGAAAATCCTAAATACGAAGCGCTGCTTCCGCGCCAGGAAATCGAGCTCCTGTACAAATCCGCTCCGTTGCACGATATCGGCAAGATCGGCATTCCCGATCGAATCCTGCTCAAGCCCGGACGGCTGACGCCAGAGGAATTCGAGATCATGAAAACTCATGCCGCCATCGGCCGGGATTCTATCGAGGCTGCCGAACGGCTGGTGTCGATGCCGGATTCCTTTCTGCGCTTTGCCAAGGAAATCGCTGGGTCTCACCATGAAAAATGGGATGGAAGCGGTTATCCACAAGGACTTGCAGGGGAGGCCATTCCCCTTTCCGCTCGATTAATGGCGCTAGCCGATGTCTACGATGCTTTGATCAGCAAGCGGGTCTACAAGGAAGCTTTTACCCATGAAGTGGCCCGGGACATCATCCTCAAGGGATGCGGCACGCATTTTGATCCCGCAGTGGTCGATGCGTTTATTGCGCTGGAGCAGGATTTCATTGATATTGCCAAGCGTTTTTCCGACAATGGCGATATATAGATTTCTTCATTGCTTTCCGAACTTCGAGCGGCATGCGCAAATGATTTCAACCTCTGCAGTGATTTCCATGGCAACAGCCAAATTAGGAGTGGTTTCCCAAAATGACTGATACAGCTGAATCGGGCAGTAAAGCGGTTGCCAGTGTGCTAGTGGTTGAGGATGACATGCTGGTGCGCAAAGTGATCGCGCTTCAGCTGATAGATCTCCCTATAGACATCTTCGAGGCGGCCAATGCTGCCGACGCGTTGGCCATTTGTGCACGACGCGCTCCTGCTCTGGCGTTGGTTGACATGGGGTTGCCGGACATGACTGGCGCCCAACTCTGTGCGGAGATCAGACGACTGCATCCAGGAACTCCGGTTTGCATGATTTCCGGCGCAACAGGAGCTGCCGATCTGCGACAGGCGGCAGAGGCAGGGTGTTCCGAATACTTGGTCAAGCCATTTGCCGCGAAAGAACTAAAAGATCTGGTAACTCGTTTCTTGATCAAAACGTGAGCCTAATCAGGCGGGCTACGCAGTCAGCTCTTTCTGACGATTTCCACGATGGGATGCAGAGCATATCCCTTGTTGCGTTGGGTCATGATCAATTTATCCGGGGCCCCTGCAATCGACAGTTTCTTGCGGATTCGCGTCATATGAACGTCGAGAGCGCGGGTACCTGGGTCCCAGCTTTTTCCGAATAACTCACGGGAAAGTACATTGCGGCACAGGGTTTTGCCTGGCGTCTGCAACAACCGGGTGAGGATTTGCATTTCGAGTTCGGTGAAATCGGATCTACCAAGGTCACTGCGCGCGGAGCGGGTGCGGAAATCGATATCAATGTGACCCACCCTGTAGCCCTTGATCGTATTTTCAACGGGCCTTGACGTCTCATGGCGGCGCAAAACGCTGCTGATCCGGGCTGTGAATTCATCAAAGGCGATGGGTTTCCGCTGGTAATCATCAGCTCCGGCATTCAAACCTTCGGCAACCGTGGCGGAATCGCAATATCCGGAGATGATGATGACCGGAAGGGCGGAAATCAGGCGTACCTGGCGGATCAGTTCGATGCCATTTTCGTCGTCCAGTCCGATGTCTACAAGGAGCATATCCAGCTGGTTGACTGAGATCTTTTCAAGGACCTGATGACTTCTGGTGAAGGGGACAGGCTTCATGCCAGCCGTGGCGAGGAAGCGGCATAAAACCGCCCTCACCGAGGCGTCATCTTCAATCAATCCGACAGTGAGCGCGCCAACTGGCAGAATTTTGGTTTCTGCTGCAATGGGCGAAGGATTATGCAAGTCAGGTCGAAAATCCATAGTGATGGTATTTTAATTGCAAAAATGATAAATAATGTTAAAATAATAACATTACTTAATGTTAATTACTTTGAATAATCTAAACAAGTCCCTACAGCCGACCAAAAAAACTTGCTCTCTAAAACTGAACTGCTGATAACGATGAATTTAACCGAAAAAATGACTCTCGCAGAGGCGGCAAGGCATCGTACTGCCGTCGCGGGGCTGGCGGCGGCGGTCAGCCACGACCTGGGGAATATGCTCACTCTTATACAAACAGGATTTCCGCAACTGGGAGCTGGATCAACTCTAGCCCAGGAAGGGGTTGCCCGCCTCGCTATTTACAGCGACGTGATTGCTGCGCTGGATCGCGGCGGCATGGCGGGCGAGACGATGTCATTGTTGCAACCAGCAGTTTATGACGCGATTAGCGCGATCCGCCGTGCTTTTGATATCGACCTTAGCGTTCAGGACAGCCGGCCTGATGGCGGTTCGCGATGTAATGCTCCCAAAGCCCAGCTTAACGCAGCCGTTTATGCTGCCTTGGACAGCGCCGCTCGCGCCGCGCAGTCCATTCATCCAGTACGGGTTAGCTGGATTGACGACCCCGGCTTCGCCGGGATCCGCATTGACGTAAACGCAGTCATGCGGGTGAGCCGGTTCGACAGTCCTGAACCGCCGGGAAAGCATCGTCGTCCCGGTCTCGAGCAGGCGCTTGCGCTTACCCACAAGTTTGGCGGTTATGGCCTGCATGTGGCTACCGGAGGCGCCAGTTATGTTGCCTTGCGCTGGCGCAAGGCCGGCATTGCTGCTGATGCCGGGCCGTCCGGAGCGCCCGCTTGGTTCGGAGCACCTCCTCCAGACGCGCTCTCGCTGGTACCGGCGGTGGCGAACTGGCCGGTTTACCGTCAATTGCAGGACCTGCTCGATAACCGGCATGGGATACCATGCGCCTTGCTCGGACTTGTCACGCAGGAGTGGAACGACCGGTCGTTGCTTGAGAGCCTGCGCTGGTTGAGAGCCGCGGGAAGCATTTTGGTGCCTTTGTTCAGCGGCGCTGATGCAAAGTCCTTTATTGCCGAGGAATTCGGCAGTGAATGCCCCAGCTTTCAGTGGCCTGTCGAAATGAAAAAACTGTCCGACTTTGCGATTCGGTTGAACAGTCATGAATTACCCATCAAGGGCTTTGAAAGATAAACTACTTAGGATGAAAGCCGTGAATGCACATGTTATTGCTGACCACTCCATGAACGAGTTCCCGCTTGTCGACAACCGGTTGCTGATCCTTGAGGATGATAAAACGATGGGGAAGCATTTGTTGGAGAAAGCGGAAGATAAACGTCTGATTTGTGCAATTTCTTATACCAATCAACAGTTCGCTGAAATGTATTGGCGTATCAAGCCTACGCTGTTGATTCTGGATATCATGCTAGGGGATGACGATGTTTTTCCGACAGTCGATTTTCTGAGCCGAGTAGGTTGCAAAAGCCCGATTTTATTTCTCTCAGGCTATAACCACTTGCTGTTGAAGAAGGTTTCTGAAAAAGCCCGGGCAGGCGGGCTGATGATTGTCGGTGCCTTTGAGAAAAAGGCCGAAGGCATACCGAGGCTGATGGATAAAATCGACAAATACATTGTTTGCTGAACACGGCATGACACATCCCCTCCGCCCGCGGGATCACGAAGGGCTCCGAGCAATTTTGTTGCCAGTCGTCGGGCTGACGGGTTTTGTATTCGGCGGCATCATGCAATGGGTTTCAGATACCTCGACGCCTGCGTGGCCTGCGCTGACAGCTTCGAGCGCCGCTGTTGTCGGATGGTGGTATGCGCGCAGAGAATGGTCTGCGGCGCTTGAAAAAATTATCAGGCAGACCCTGCGGGTGGGGGAGGCTGAGCAAGCCCCGCTTGATGTGCAAGAAACCCCGGTACCGCTACAACCACTGGCTGCTGCAGTCAACGCGCTGTCAACTCGCCTGCAGTATATCTTCCTGAATGAAAGCGAACGCGCCGAAAAATTAAGACGCGAGGCGCTGACCGACTCGTTGTCCCAGCTGGCGAACCGGCGCGGCTTCCTGCTGGCCTATGCCAACCAGTTCGAGAATCAGCGGGAAGTGAACGGCGGGATGATGACTATGCTGGTCGTCGACCATCTGGCGGATTTTAATGGTCTTGAGGGTTTTGCCGCCGGTGACGCACTGATCGTGGCGGTCACCGGCGCAATGCAGGCTGCCTTGCCTGCAAACGCCGTTACCGGCCGTCTGGGTGGCGGGACTTTCATTGCGGTGATACGGTCTGCGTCGGCATCGAAGTCGGCGGCGCTGGCTTCGGATCTGGTGGACAGTATCCGCGCCATGCTCGCGCAGCGTTATCCGGCGCTGCTCAACTGTCACGCCGGCGCCGTGCTGTTTGAGGGTCAAGCCCCCGCAGCAGGGGCGCTGCTCAGCGATGCGGATCTGGCGTTGACAGTGGCCCGCGCACACCGGCAGCCGGTCGAGGTGGTGATGCACCGTAACGACGCCGCCTCCCCGATGGGGGCCGGCGCCTGGCGCGACGCGCTGCAATCTGCGCTGTCCGGGCAGGGCATCCGCCTGGCAATGCAGCCGGTGGTGGACCTCAGCGACAGCCGCTGGCTGCAGGCTGAATTGTTCACCCGGCTGGCGCTGCCCGATGGCAGTGAGGCTGCCGCGCGTCAGTTCATGCCGATGGCGGCGCGACACCAGCTGGTTGCCGCCTTCGACCGCCATGTCATTGCGACGCTGTCCGCATACGCCACCTTGCCGGCCGAGATTCCCGATGGCGCGCGACTGGTGGTCAATCTGGGTGCGCAGTCGCTGGATTCGCCGGATCTGGCCGATGCCCTGCAGGCCTTGCTGGTGCGTCCCGCACTGAAGGGGCGTCTCGCTTTCGAGTTTGCCGAGGTCGCG
>CAMAYE010000125.1 GCA_945862135.1 Bordetella parapertussis | reverse complement strand
TGCCGGCCATTCAGGAACCGCCGAGCCGCTGCTGCGCCCGGCGAGCCCGAAATACAGTGCGTCCGCGCGCGCACCGTACTGATCGGTCTCAGGCGTCCCGATGAAAAATTTTCCGGTTCCCGAAAAAATCTGATGCAGTGCGGATAACTGCCGCCCATCGTCCGACAGTACCGCATTCACAACCTCCAACACCCGCCGGTCGCTGTCCGCGAGTCTGGCTGGCGGTACCGCAACCCAGTCGCGCATATTCGGCGTGGGATGGATTTCCGGCAATACGCTGAACGGCGTCCCGATCACCGATATCGGAATCCCCTCCAGTCTTGCCGCCATCAGTGCCGTGGGCGCGTGATCGGCGACCACGACATCCGTTTGCGTGATCCGCATCAGCGACCGCCACCCCGCAAGCATTCCGCGCAGCATGGCCCGGTCGAGATAACCGTAACGCATCAGGATTTCAGCGTAATTCAGTGGTGGTTCCTGCAGTCCGCCATACACGTTCAGGCAAACCGGCGCCTGGTACACCGCAATCGGCAGATCACCCACGGCCGAAACCGCGCTAGCCACCTCGCGCGCCGCAATATGCAGTTCATGGCCGCGTTCTAGCAAACGATTGGCAATCATCAGAAACGGACCGAGGTGGCCAAAACCCGCACCCAGCTCCCAAGCCAAAAGGATGCGACTCATATCGCCGCCCCCGCCGCACGACCCTCGATCACGGCAACAGCGCATTCGAGCATCACCTGCATGGATTGTTCGCGGTAACGATCGGCCAGTGCGCGCGCCCCCCCGGAAAACGAGGGATTCTCCAGAATGTCGTTCAGTGCGCCGTCGAACGCACTGTTGACCTCCTCGGGAAGTACAACAATCGCAGCGCCCAGCGCTTCGACATTGCGTGCCAGCAGGAACTGCTCAAGTTGCGCAGGCAACAGCAGCATGGGTTTGCCGGCCTGCAACAACGCATTCACGGTTCCTGTGCCGCTATGGCAGATGGCGAAATCACATTGTGCAGACGCGGACACGATATCCACAGGTGCATTGCTGAACACCAGCCGGTCCGATTGATAACGTTCGATTAACACCTGCGATGTTCCGGCCATGTGAATCAGGCATCGAGCCCCGCATGCCGAAAGCGCGTCAAGCACGTAATCAATTTCAGAAAAATCCGCGCGAAGGTAGGCGAATATCCGTTTTCCGTCGCCTGCCGGCCAGTTTGCCGCCGCCTTCCCGCTGACGCCGACATACAGGCCCAGATAGCACTCGACCGAACGCGGACCATAGGGATCAAGCTCGGGTATGCCCACAAACAGGTGATCAGCCCGGTCAAACAACTGGTGAACCGCACTCAGCGGAGTCTCCGAGGAACTCAGCGACTGGTTGATAGTTTCCAGCACCAGCGCATCGCTGTTGCGCAAGCGCTGTTGCGGCACGTCAAGCCAGTGGCGCATATTGGGTGCAGGATGCACCGGAGGAGGCACCGCAAAAGAGTTGCCGAACGCGATGCAGCGCAAGTTGCGGAAACTGCGCGCGGCAAGCAGTGCTGTCGGCGCATGGTCTGCAACCAGAACGTCCGCATCGGTCAATTGAATCAGTGCGCGCCATGCCCGCAATAAAGCCGTCAGCATCAGCACGTCTATATAGCCGTAACGCATCAGGATTTCGGAATAGTTCAGCGGGGGATCCTCCAGCCCGCCATAAAGCTCATAGGTGCGCGGGGCCTGAACAATCGGAAAATCGAGTCCGCTGAATACCCGTGCTGCATTACGCAGATTCTGGGCGGCCAGCGTCACCTGATGCCCGCGTGCGAGCAACATTTCGACTACTGGCCGCAATCCGGCCAGGTGGCCGGATGCAGCACCCAGTTCCCACGCCAGAAGAATACGGCTCATCCGAGGCGCCCGCGACGACGGCGCTGTCCCATGCCCACGCCGGCAAACCCGCGGCCGCCGTGGGCGTGGCAAATGGCGCAAGCCAGCGCATCGGCTGCATCCGGACTCGGATCGCCAGGCAATCGCAGCAGTTTGCGCACCATCATCTGCACCTGGGTTTTGTGCGCCTTGCCAGCACCGACGACCGCCTGCTTGACCTGCAACGCGGTGTATTCCGCAACCGGCAGCGCAACACCAACAGCAGCGCATATCGCCGCACCGCGGGCCTGCCCCAGCAGCAACGTGGATTTGGGATTGACGTTGACGAACACCTGCTCAATTGCTGCGCATTGCGGACGATACTCGGCAATCACTTCCTGCAGACCTTCCAACAGCACTTTCAGTCGTTCCGGCAATTCACCGGCACCGCTGCGCACGCAGCCGCTGGCGACATAAGCAAGTTGCTGCCCCGTCTGGTCGATGATGCCGAAACCGGTGACCCGCAGGCCGGGGTCGATGCCTAAAATACGTAGCGTGGGAACCGCGCTCAAGCGGGCTCGTCAATGACTGCGGTGGTGTAGACCTCCTGCACGTCATCAACGGCTTCAAGCGCGTCCAGGAGTTTCTGCATGCGAACAGCGTCGTCACCGGTCAGCGCGTTTTCGGTCGTTGGCTTCATCGTGACTTCGGCAAGCTCCGGCTTGAATCCGGATTTCTCCAGCGCGTTGCGTACCGCTGAAAATTCCGCCGGGCCGGTAATAACCTCAATACTGCCGTCTTCGTGGGTCAATACGTCTTCAGCGCCCGCCTCGATCGCGGCATCCATCAGCTTGGCCTCATCGGTACCCGGCGCAAAAAGCAATTGCCCGCAATGGTTGAACAGGAAGGCCACTGAACCGTCGGTGCCGAGATTCCCGCCATACTTGGTGAACGCATGACGCACATCAGCCACGGTACGGGTGCGATTGTCGGTCATGCAATCAACCATTACCGCGGCGCCGCCGATGCCGTAACCCTCGTAGCGGATTTCCTCGTAATTGACGCCTTCAAGGTCGCCGGTGCCGCGTTTGATCGCACGCTCGACATTGTCCTTGGGCATGTTGTTGTCGTAGGCCTTGTCCATCGCCAGGCGCAGGCGCGGGTTGCTGTCGGCATCGCCACCGCCGAGGCGCGCAGCCACCGTGATCTCCTTGATCAGTCGCGTAAAGATCTTGCCCCGCTTGGCGTCCTGCCGCCCTTTGCGGTGCTGGATGTTTGCCCACTTGGAATGTCCGGCCATGATTGCTTGATTTACCCGTTAGAATGTTTGAAATTTTAACATAGCCCCCTTCAATACAGACCTTTAGGAATCCGCCATGGCTGAACCAATGCTGATCGCCAAATCCGGTCACGAGCTGCACTTGCTCCCGGGCCTCGCCAACCGTCACGGCCTGATCGCCGGTGCCACCGGTACCGGCAAAACCGTCACGCTGCAGCGTCTGGCCGAAGAGCTTTCGAAAATCGGCGTGCCGGTATTCATGGCCGATGTCAAAGGTGATCTCGCCGGCATTTCGCAAAAAGGCGAGCCCAAGCCGAAAATCGAGGAACGCATCAAGCAACTCGGCATCGACGGATTCACCTATGCCGGCAACCCGGTGGTGTTCTGGGACGCTTTCGGCACTCAGGGTCACCCGGTGCGCGCGACAATTTCAGAAATGGGGCCGCTGCTGCTTTCGCGTCTGCTCAACCTCAATGACACCCAGCAGGGCGTGCTGACGCTGGTGTTCAAAATCGCCGATGACAATGGCCTGCTGCTGCTCGATCTCAAGGACCTGCGTGCGATGCTGCAGTACGTCGGCGACAACGCGAAGAATTTCACCACCCAGTACGGCAATATTTCTGCCGCTTCGATCGGCGCCATCCAGCGCGGCCTGCTTGAAATCGAACAGCAGGGCGGCGACAGTTTTTTCGCCGAACCGGCGCTGAACATCCAGGATCTGATCCAGACCGACGCCAAGGGCCGCGGCGTGATCAACATACTCGCCGCCGACAAGCTGATGAATTCGCCCAAGCTCTACGCCACGTTTTTACTGTGGCTGCTGTCCGAGCTTTTCGAACAGCTGCCCGAAGTCGGTGATCCCGAAAAACCCAAACTGGTGTTTTTCTTTGACGAAGCCCATCTGCTGTTCAACGATACGCCTGACGCATTGCTTGAGAAAATCGAGCAGGTGGTGCGGCTGATCCGCTCCAAGGGTGTCGGCGTCTATTTTGTCACCCAGAATCCGCTGGACATTCCCGAGACCGTGCTCGGACAACTCGGCAATCGCGTGCAGCATGCATTGCGTGCATTCACGCCACGCGACCAGAAGGCGGTTAAAAGCGCAGCGACTACCCTGCGCGCCAATCCGAAGCTTGATGTCGAGGCTGCGATCACCGAACTTGGGGTGGGTGAAGCGCTGGTGTCCCTGCTCGACGAAAAAGGCCGGCCGTGCATTGTCGAACGCGCCCTCGTGCTGCCACCGGGCAGCCGCCTCGGTCCGGTCACGCCGGAAGAGCGCGCAGCAGCGATCAGAAATTCTCTGGTCGCCGGGGTCTACGAGAAAATGGAAGACCGCGAGTCAGCCTACGAAAAACTCACACAGCGCGTGAAGGAACAAACATCCGCTCAACAACCGGCGGCTGCGCCGGCTTCTGAAGGCGGAGGCATGTTCGGCGCTCTCGGCGATCTGTTGGGCGGCAGCACCGGACCTCGCGGCGGACGCCGTGAAGGCGTCGTCGAGATGGCCGCCAAAAGCGCGGCCCGCGCCATCGGTTCGCAAGTCGGTCGTGAAATCATCCGTGGCGTGCTGGGCTCGATACTCGGCAGCGGACGCCGCCGCTAGTGCCGGCATCGCAGTCGGTGCATCGCAACGTCTGGTTGGGCGTCGCCTGCGCAATCGCCGGCTCGATTGCTTTTTCCGGCAAGCCGGTCCTGGTCAAGGCAGCCTACCAGTACGGCGTCGATACGACGACACTACTGACATTGCGCATGCTGTTTGCTGCGCCGCTATTCCTGCTGATGGCGTGGTGGGCAGGCCGGATGACAGAGAAAGTCTCGCGCCGGGAGATCGGCGCGCTGGCTGCGCTTGGATTTCTCGGCTACTACCTCGGCAGCTTTCTCGATCTGGCCGGCCTGCAATATATTTCCGCCGGCTTCGGCCGCCTGATCCTTTATTTATATCCGACGCTGGTGCTTCTGCTGTCCGCCGCTTTTTTGCGGCAGCCGTTGCGGGCGCGACAACTGTTGTCGCTGGCCTTGTCCTACGCCGGGATCGCGCTGGTATTCAGCGCCGAGGCGCGCGTGGGTGATGATCTGGCGCTGACCGCGTTGGGCACCCTGCTGGTATTCGGCAGCGCCGTGACTTACGCCATCTATCTCGTTGCCGGCAGCCGGCTGGTACACAAATTCGGCTCGATGCGCTTCTCAGCCTATGCTTCGCTGATTGCAACGGGATTCGTGATCGCCCATTTCACCGCGACCCGGCCACTGCAATCGCTGGTGGTCGATGACAGGGTCTATGTTCTGGTCACGATACTCGCCATATTTTCTACCGTACTGCCTCTATGGCTGATGGCGGAAGGCCTCAAACGCATCGGCGCAAACCAGGTTTCACTCACAGGCTGTATTGGTCCTGTAGCAACCATGGTGTTCGCATCACTTTTTCTCGGCGAAACTATCAGCACCGTGCAGATGGCCGGCGCCATGCTGGTGCTCGCGGGCGTGCTGATCATCAGCCTGAAGCCTCGAGCCGCGGTCAACTGATTGATTGCCTGAGTTCTGCCGCGGCTCCCAACATAACGCCTGCGGAATACCCGGATCTCTGCGGTATGAAGAGATGGGTTCTCTTCAGGGATCTCAGCGGCACGTTTTCTGAACGATCAAGCGGGCTTCTTCTCCCGCATCGCCCATACGCCATGTTCAGGGATTTGTGGCTGCAACACGCGGGTTGTCGCAGCGCTCAATGTACTTAACGCCTGTAGGAAGCTTCTCAGCGCAGGCCAGCAGCGGCTCGACATGCGTGTGCCTGTACTTCACCGCGAATTCCCTGGCAGTATTGCCACCACGCAAACGCACCAGGGGATCGGCACCGGCACGTAGCAGCGTTCGAACCGCCTCGCGGTGCCCCTGTATCGACGCCATCATCAGCGGGGTATTGATATAAGTCATCCGATTGACCGAATCGGCGTCCAGTCGCGCGCCACGCTCGATCAGATATTGCATGGCACGTTGCCGGTCGCTGTACGCGGCATAGGCCAGCGGTGTGTAGCTGTGCGCCTCGTTTTCCAGATGCGCCCCGGCATCGACAAGAATCCGTACGGCCTGATCATGGCGATCGGCAGTCGATTCGCCTTCTTCACGGAAATAGGCGGCCAGCATCAAAGGCGTCTCCTGGACCGGGGTACGTGCATTGACATCAGCACCGGCGGAAATCAGAAACCGTAATGTATTGATGGCTGCTGCGCGGGCAGCCAGCGCAATCAGCGGGGCGCCAGCCGAATACCCCGGGGCTTCAATGCGCTGATTGACGTCCATTCCTTGACGCACTGCAGACTGAACGTAAGCTGCGTCATCCTGTGAGATGGCATTGAGCATACTGTCCACATCGACACCGCCTCGATGATTGCCGCCGATGCCTGCGCAACCGGCCGTCAGAATCACCGCGACTAAGACACCCGCCGCATGCACCAAGGAACGTCCAAACATGATCTGCCTCCTGATTGTGGCTGCCACCAATCTTTGGAAGTATAGACCCGCGTGTTGACGATTACAAAGCAACGCACTGCCGGTTCAGCGGCAACGCCAAGTGCTTGAATAATCAGACGTTGAAGCGGAAATGCATGACATCGCCGTCCTTGACGATGTAATCCTTGCCTTCCAGGCGCATCTTGCCGGCCTCCTTCGCACCCTGCTCGCCCTTGGCGGCGATAAAGTCGTCATAGGCGATGACTTCGGCACGGATGAAGCCTTTTTCGAAATCGGTGTGGATCGCTGCCGCCGCCCGCGGTGCGGAATCCCCGCGATGAATGGTCCAGGCCCGGACCTCCTTCACGCCGGCGGTGAAATAGGTCTGCAGTCCCATCAGCGTGTAACCTGCGCTGATCACCCGGTTTAGCCCGGGCTCGGTCATGCCCATGTCCTGCAGGAACACGTTCTTGTCGGCATCCTCCATGTCGGCGATCTCGGCCTCGATCGCAGCACACACGGCCACCACCGGCGCCTTTTCGCGTGCGCCCAGCGCCTGCACCGCCGCAAGATGCGGATTGTTTTCAAAACCGCCCTCCCGCACATTGGCCACGTACATCGTCTGTTTTGCAGTAATCAGGCACAGCGGTCTCAACAGGACAAGTTCCTCTTCGTCGAGATCGAGAGAACGCACAGGCTTGGCTTCATTCAATACGGCCTGACATTTCTCCAGTACCGGAACCAGGCGTGCCGCTTCCTTGTCAGTGCCGGACTTGGCCGCCTTGACGAATTTCGCGAGATGTCGCTCGACGGCGGAAAGATCGGCCAGCGCCAGTTCGGTATTGATGGTTTCAATATCGGACAGCGGATCCACCTTGCCGGCCACGTGGACGACGTTTTCGTCCTCAAAGCAGCGTACGACGTGTGCGATCGCATCGGTTTCGCGAATGTTGGCGAGAAACTGGTTGCCCAGGCCCTCGCCCTTGGACGCGCCAGCCACCAGTCCCGCGATGTCGACGAATTCAACGACGGCAGGAACTACTTTTTCAGGTTTGACAATGACCGACAGCGCGGCGAGGCGCGGATCAGGCACTTCGACAATGCCGACATTGGGTTCGATGGTGCAGAAGGGATAGTTTTCCGCCGCGATGCCGGCCTTGGTCAAGGCGTTGAACAGGGTGGATTTGCCGACGTTGGGTAGACCGACGATGCCGCACTTCAGAGACATGATTATTGGACCTTGAAATAAAACAGTTAGGGCTTGGCCGGCGCGTTCGGGCGCGGCTTGTCACCGGGTTTGGTATGCAGGCGCAGCATCGCCGCCTGCATGTCGTTGGCGGCCATCAGCGGCCAGGCGTCATAACCGCGTTCCAGCGCCTCATCAATCGCCCGCTGTTCTTCTGCGCGCGGTGCGTGCAGCACGTAATCGACAACCTCCTGCTCGCTGGCCGCCAGCTCGCGCGGATGGCCGATACCGATGCGCAGGCGCCAGAACTCCTGCGTACTGAGCCGCGAAATCACGTTGCGCACGCCATTGCCGGATCCGCTGCCGCCGAACTTGAGCTTGATGCCGCCGGGCGGCAGATCCAGTTCATCGTGCACAATCAGAATTTCCTTGGGCGCAATCTTGTAGAAATCAGCCAGCGCACCGACCGCACGTCCCGATTCATTCATGTATGTCGCCGGCTTCAGCAACCACACATCACCGGACGGTGTGGAAATGCGCGCCACCTCCCCGTGAAATCGCGCCTCGTGGCGGCAATGCGCCCCCGCCGCGCGGGCAAGCCCGTCGATCCACCAGAAACCCGCGTTATGCCGCGTGGCTTCGTATTTCTTGCCCGGGTTGCCCAGGCCGGCGACAAGTTTCATGACGTTGACTGAAATCGAAGAGTGCCGTGTATTATAAGTGATTGTTTTTATTTGAATTTCTAAAAACAAAACGCCCGCCAGTCGAAAACGTTCTGGCGGGCGCTCCGGGATGCCGCCAGCCGCAAGGCTGGCCCACCACCTTACTTCTTCTCGGCCGACTTTTTGTCGCCGTCCTTCTTGTCGCCGGCAGCCGCAGCTGCGGCAGCCGCTTCCGGGGTCTGCCCGGTGATCTCGGTGACCGGTGCGGCGACTTCTTCCTCAACCGCAACTTCTCTCGGTACCTGAACCGTAACGACGGAAGGATTATCCGCCTTCAGTTTGGGCAGCGGCTCGACGCCCTGAGGCAATTTCATATCCGACACGTGAATCGAATGCCCCAGTTCGAGGTCTTTAAGATCAACCTCGATGAACTCGGGTAAATGATCCGGCAGACACTGGATTTCCAGTTCATTGATGATGTGCTGAACAACGCCTTTGCCCAGCTTCACGCCCGGCGCGATCTCGGCATTCAGGAAGTGCAGCGGCACTGCCATGTGAATCTTCTTCTTCGGATCAATGCGCTGGAAGTCGACGTGCTGTACCTGTTCCTTGAAGGGATGCATCTGGAAGTCGCGCAGCAGCACGCGGTCCTTCTTGCCTTCAACCGTCAGATCCAGAATCGAGGAATGAAAAGCCTCGAGTTTTAGATGGCGCAACAGCGCCTTGTGGTCGAACTCGACACTTTGCGCGTCCACGCCGGCGCCGTAAATGACGCCCGGAACGCGACCCGTCGTACGCAGGCGGCGGCTCGCACCCTTGCCCTGGCTCGTACGCGGAAACGCGGTAACTTCAATTTTCATGTTGCTCTCCTGTGTTGCGGGGGTCCGCGACCAGACTGCCCCGCGTTAAAAAGGAAACCGGGGGTTAGCCGGTATCCACTAAAAACCTATTCGACAAACAGTGAACTGACCGAATCCTCGGCACTGATGCGGCGCATTGTTTCAGCAAGCAGACCGGCAACGGTCAAAACGCGGATCTTGGGACAATTGCGCCCTGCCTCGGTCAGCGGAATCGTATCCGTCACCACAATCGAGTCCAGCGCGGAATTGGTAATGCGTTCAATCGCCGGGCCGGACAATACCGCATGCGTGCAATAGGCAATGACCTTCTGGGCGCCCTGTTTTTTCAGCGCACCAGCGGCCTCGCACAACGTGTTCGCCGTATCGACCATGTCATCGACGATGACGCAGGTACGACCGGCCACTTCACCTATGATGTTCATCACCGTCGCAACATTGGGCCGCGGGCGGCGTTTGTCGATGATGGCGAGGTCGGCTTCGAGTCGTTTGGCCAGCGCCCGTGCACGCACCACGCCGCCGACGTCCGGAGACACCACCACCAGCTCGCTGAAATTCTGCTTCCAGACATCGCCCAGCATGATCGGTCCCGAGTAGATGTTATCTACGGGGATATCAAAAAACCCCTGAATCTGTTCAGAGTGCAAATCCATGGTCAGCACGCGGTCAACGCCGACGCTGCTCATCATGTTCGCAACAACCTTGGCCGTGATCGGCACCCGCGCCGAATTCGGGCGCCGGTCCTGCCGCGCATAACCCATGTAAGGGATCGCAGCGGTGACCCGGCCGGCAGAGGCGCGCTTCAACGCATCCACCATCACCAGCAATTCCATCAGATTGTCGTTGGTCGGCGCGCAGATGGACTGCAGGATGAACACATCCTTGCCGCGAACGTTTTCCAGAATTTCGATGGCCACTTCACCATCGCTGAAACGACCGACCTTGGCGCGGCCAATGTGGATGTCGAGATGGCCAACCACCGCTTCCGCGAGCCGCGGATTGGCGTTGCCGGTGAATACCATCATCCTGTCCAGTGCCACCCCACACCCCCTGAAGAATCGCGCCGAATCCGGCTGTCGAACAACAGCCGATGAACTGCCAAATTCGAGTGGCTGGGGA
>CAMAYE010000124.1 GCA_945862135.1 Bordetella parapertussis | reverse complement strand
TTTGGTTGATGCGCAAGGCCCGCTGATTCCGCCGGAGTGCGTGTTCTTCGAGCTGACCAAGGAAGCGAAGTGGAATCGCATTGGCGCCACAGGCTGCGGCTGGTTTATCGACGATCTTCCGGAGATCCTGCTGGCCGAGCGCTTTCCGGTCGGGATTGAACGAATACTGTTTGATCCCGAGGCTCACCATTCCGCAGTGACCGGCCTTGCCCGAATGAATGCGTGGGCGGAAATCCAGCGACATTTTGAAGTGCAATGCAGCCCGAAGCATTGAACGCCGCATTGGCCGAAATGCTGCGGCTTCCGGCAACTTTCTTGCCGGACGTCGTTCCCTTCGCGGCGAGCGGCAACAATCGCGTGTTTGCGGTTACTGCTGGCGAGCGCCGTTATGCAGCCAAGGTATATTTTCGCCACCCTTCCGACAATCGGGATCGGCTTCACGCCGAGTTTTCATTTTTAAGCTGCGCCGACCGGGCGGGGATCACTTGCGTGCCGAAGCCGGTAGTCTGTGATCCGGCGCGGGGTATTGGTGTCTATGAATTTATCGACGGCCGCAAGCTTTCGGCGCCGGAGATTGATGCGGACTGTGTCGACCAGGCCGCTGAATTTATTGCCCGGCTTAACCAGGCCGCTACCCGTGTGGAAGGCCGTGACTTGCCGGACGCTTCTGAAGCCTGCTTCAGCGTCTCAGCGCATTTTTCGATGGTGGATCGTCGCATTGACCGGCTGGATCAGATTTCTTCCGGTGACCCTGCTGACCGGGAGGCCCGCGAATTTTCTGCGGCGCTCAAGGTGCGCTGGGGGCAGCTGAAGTCCTTGGTTCTGAAAGAGGCTGCAGCGGCACGCATTGACCCCGACACGATGCTGACCGATCGCTGTCTGTCGCCCTCGGATTTCGGTTTTCATAATGCGCTCGCAACCCGCGAACGCGGAATCTGTTTTATCGACTTTGAGTATGCCGGCTGGGACGATCCGGCAAAACTGGTTGGCGATTTTTTTTCCCACCCGGCCATCCCGGTCGATATCAGTCACCTGGAGCGCTTTGTAAAGGCAGTGTCAGCGTATGCCGAGCGGCCTGCTGAAATCGCAGCGCGTGCGCATATCCTGTTCCCGGTGTTTCAGGTCAAGTGGTGCTGCATTATTCTTAATGAATTTTTGCCCGAGGCAGCAAAACGCCGGCTTTTTGCCGACCCCGGCACGGATCCGGCCGCACGCAAGCGCGGGCAACTGAAAAAGGCGGTATCCCTTTTCGAACATATTCGCGGCTAAAGCCGCGGTCTTTACGCCCCGACATTTAACATTCACTATCCCAAATCATGGCCTATATCGATTTTCTTTCAGTTGTTCACAAAAGCACCACGCGCGATTATCTGGCGCGGGTGAATGATTCTGATTTTCCCAAGGCAAAAGCCGCCGCGCTTGCCAAGAACTGGGCGTTTGATTATTGGGACGGCGACCGCCGTATCAATTACGGGGGCTACAAGTACATGCCCGGGCGCTGGGAAAAGGTCGCTCGCGCCATGGCCGATCACTATGGCATCAAGCCCGGGGACAAGATCCTTGACGTGGGCTGCGGCAAGGGTTTTTTGCTGTATGACTTCACGCTGGTGGTGCCGGGTGTCGAAATCTACGGCATTGATATATCGCAATACGCCATCGACAACGCCAAGGAAGAAGTGCGCGACCGGCTGACCGTGGGAAACGCAACACAGCTCCCTTGGCCGGATCAGCATTTTGATCTGGTGTATTCCCTGAATACACTGCACAACCTGCATTGCTACGACCTCGACCCGGCGCTCCGCGAAATCGAGCGGGTCGGCAGGAAAAACAAGTACATTTGCGTCGAGTCGTACCGCAACGAAGTGGAAAAAGCCAACCTGCTGTACTGGCAGGTCACCTGTGAGGCATTCAATACGCCCGAAGAGTGGGCGTGGTGGTTCAAGCAGACCGGTTATACCGGCGACCATTCATTTATTTATTTCGAGTGAGCGTGTAATGGCCATTCCGAAAACAATGAGGGCGGCAATTTTGGTTGAGCAGCGCAAGCCGCTGGTCATTGCCGAAATTGAATTGCCGCAATCGCTCGAAGCAGGACAAGTTCTCGTCAAAATTCACTACAGCGGCATTTGCGGTTCACAACTGGGCGAGATCGATGGCGCAAAGGGTGAAGACAAATTCCTTCCGCACCTGCTGGGACACGAAGGTTCAGGAACTGTGGTGGATACCGGCCCTGGTGTGCGTCATGTAAAGACAGGCGACAAGGTCGTGCTGCACTGGCGCAAAGGTTTGGGTATCGAGCCGGTGCCGCCGAAATACAAGTGGGACGGCAAAATCGTCAATGCAGGATGGGTGACCACTTTCAACGAGTATGCGATCGTTGCCGAAAACCGCATTACGCCAATCCCGTCTGACAGCGACATGGAGGTGGCAGCGCTATTCGGCTGCGCTGTGACGACCGGCTTTGGCGTGGTGGTCAACAATGCCAAGGTCAAAATCGGTGAATCGGTGGTGGTGTTCGGCGCAGGCGGGGTCGGGCTGAATATTGTGCAGGCTGCGGCGATGGTATCCGCCTATCCGTTGATTGCAGTGGACCTGCACGACAACCGTTTGGCGCTGGCGAAGGAAATGGGCGCAACCCATCTGATCAACTCCGGGAAAACCGACGCCCGTAAAGCCATACTTGATATTGCAGGTGCGGCCGGGGTAGATGTATTCATCGACAATACCGGACAGCCGGCCATTATCGAAATGGGTTATCAACTTGCCAAACCTCAGGGCCGTGTGACTTTGGTCGGCGTGCCACGCAAAGGCAACAATATCAATATCTATTCATTGCCCCTGCACTTCGGCAAGGGGCTGTCTGGATCGCATGGCGGGGAAGCTGTGCCGGAGCAGGATATTCCGCGGTACCAGGGCATGTTCGGCGCCGGCAGGATCAAGCTCCGCGAACTGATTACTGATGTGCTCGACGTAAGCGAGATCAATACGGCGATCCAGCGCATGCGCGACGGCACGCTCGCCGGGCGCTGCCTGATCCGGTTTGGCGGCGGGGCATAGAAGGTGAGCGCACAGCATTCCTGTCTTTGTTGCGGCGGCGGGGTCGACGTACTTGTCGACTTCGGTCCACAAACACCCAGCAACCGTTTCGAGCTGCCTGAACTTCCGGTCACTGACCGGCACCCTCTTGTGGTAGGGCAATGCGGAGATTGCGGGCTGATTCAGTTGATTGATGCGATGGCGCCGGCGATGGCGAAATCGCGGTTTGAGTGGTTGACCTATAACGAGCCCGAAGGCCATCTTGATGATCTCGTTTCGAAGTTGCGTCGTTTGCCGGGGCTGGACTCCAGCTCGCGCATCGTCGGGCTGACCTACAAGGACGACTCCACGCTGGCCCGTTTCAACCGGCTGGGATACGCCAATACATACCGCTATGAACCAGCTTCGGATTTTGGCTTGACCGATCCCTGTGCCAGCCTCGAATCCATACAGGGAGCGCTGGATGCGGCAACGGCCGCCCGGCTTGTCGCACGTCATGGAGTGGCCGATGTACTGCTGGTACGGCATGTATTGGAGCATGCGCATGACCCGGTGGCTTTCTTGCAGGCCGCCGCGATGCTGGTCAAACCCGGCGGCTACCTGCTCTTCGAAATGCCGGACAGCGAAAAATTCATCAAGGCCTGCGATTACAGCTTCATCTGGGAAGAGCACATCACCTATCTCTGCACCCCAACCCTGGCTGCGTTGATTGGACATGCGGGGCTGTCCCTGCTGGACACCATTGTTTATCCCTATCCCCTCGAAGATTCGCTGATCGGCATTGTCAGAAACTCGCCGGGCGACGCACCCAAGCGTCGACCACACGCAGCACTGCTGGCTGATGGCGCTAACTTCGCGCACCGTTTCCCGGAATTTCGTGAACGCCTTAAATCACTGCTCGGGGATTGGCAGCATTCCGGCAAAAAAACCGCGATCTTCGGTGCGGGACATCTAGCAGCAAAGTTCGTGAACATGTACGGACTGGAAAATCTGATTGACTGCGTGATTGACGACAATCCGCACAAGCGGGCTTTGCTGATGCCGGGTTCGCGGCTGGCCATCCGCGGTTCCGCGGACCTGGATGCGCGTGCGATCGATCTTTGCCTGCTATCGCTGAGCCCCGAAAGCGAACAGAAGGTGCGCGCGAAAAATCAGCCTTTCCTTGATCGCGGCGGCAGATTTCTTTCGATTTTTGCCCTGAGCCCGGTATCGGTCTACGCGGCGAATTCATGATTAATCTGCAAAAAATCAATAATGAGGTATTTGTTGCTGAAGACGCCATCGTTCGTTTGGGAAGCGAGGAAATTGCTTTCCTGAAGCGTCAGGCACAGATCAGCCCGCGCAAGCGGGCGCGTATCTGTGCGCATAAGAGCAACGACGACGCATTGCATGAAATGGTGATTGCAATTTCCGCTGACAGTTATATTCATCCTCACCGTCATGTCGGGAAAGCGGAATCCTTTCATATCATTGATGGCGAGGTCGATGTCGTGGTTTTCAGCGATAGCGGCGCGGTGTCTGACGTGATCCAGCTGGGCTCCCCTGGTTCCGGACGCTGTTTTTATTACCGGCTGTCGGAGAGCAGGTTTCACACCCTGCTCATTCGAAGCGACTTCCTGATTGTTCATGAAGTCACCAACGGGCCGTTTGACCGTGATCGAACCGTACTTGCGCCATTTGCGCCAGGCGAAGAAAAGGGTGATGAGGCTAGCGTTTACATGCAGGGCGTTTCCCTTCAGGCGGCTAACTTTCTGAAAGATATGAAGCCATGACGCTCAAACACGGCTACCTGGTCGTGGGAGGCGACAGCCTCGTCGGCGGCGGCCTATTGCGCGCGCTGCAGCGCCGTGGCCATACGGCGTTCGCCAGTACGCGTCGCAGGGATACTCTGGATGCGCAGCGGGTCTATCTGGATTTCGAGAGCGATGAGCCCTTTCGCGTACCAGCCGGGATCGATTACGTCTATATCGTGGCTGCAGCGACCAATTATGAGCGCTGTGAAAAAGATCCGCTGGCGTACCGCATCAATGTCGAGCTGATTCCGCGTCTCGTGGCTTCGTTGCTGGAGCAGGGCGTGTTTGTAACGTTCATTTCAACGAATTCGGTGTTCGGCGGTGAGCGGCCCTGGCCGCACGAGGACGATCCCCATGCGCCGGGCATTGCCTACGCCAAGCAGAAGGACGAAGCGGAGCAGGTGATACTTGCCGACGTGCGCCGGTTGAATGCGGAGCAGCGTTTCAATATCGTGCGCCTGACCAAGATCATGGATCAGGACACGTCACCGTTGCCCGGCTGGTTCGCGGCATGGGAGCGCGGTGAAGTCGTACAGCCGTTCTCGGATCTGATTTTTGCGCCGATGTCGGTGCAGTTCGTTGGCGAAGCGCTGGCGACGATTGGCGAAAAACGCCAACCCGGCAACCTGCACTTGTCCGGGAAGGAAAACGTGAGTTATGTCGATCTTTCACTCAAACTTGCTGCGGCCGCCGGTGTGGACCCACGGTTGATCGAGCCCACGACTTCAGAAAAAAAAGGCATACACATCCCTTTCAAGCCCAGATTCAGCGGCATAGGGATGCAGAAAACGAACGCGTTGACAGGATTGCAGCCGCAAACAATCGACGACGTAGTGTTGGACCTGGTGCGCGGACGGCGCACGACGAAAAAATAGGGGACTTCTGATGGGCATCACCATGGGGCTGATGAAACAGCTCAGAGAGAGAGATGTATTGAGCCGCAGAGGGCTGAAGGTGCTCGATATCGGAAGCTCTAACCTGTATCAGGCGACTACGCAGGAAATTGCCGATTACGTGACGTCTTTCGGTGGCGTACAGAATATGGCCGCGCTGCAGGAATTCTCCGACCGTCTGGCCAAGGGCTCAGCATATGATCCCGTAAAAGGCGGGATCAACGAATCATTTGCCGGAGAGCTGATCGAACGCTGCGGCATGTCTTACTTGTCGATGGACATTGCCAAAGGATACAAGACAGAGGTTTTTGACTTGAACCACGAAGACCTCCCGCCGCAACACCGCGGCGCCTACGACGTGGTCATGAACATCGGTACAACGGAGCACGTGTTCAACCAGTACAACTCGTTCAAAGTGGCTCACGAAGCGGCGCATGTCGGCAGTTACATGGTGCATCAACTGCCGGCTTCCGGCTACACCGACCACGGCTATTACATGTACGCGGGCCGGTTTTTCTTTGAACTCGCGGCGTACAACAAATACGAAATCACCGATGTCTGGTATGACGGCCCGGCCGGTGATGACGATCTATACCAGTCGTTGCGCCGTTATGCGGCGCTGAACCCGGTGCTGGCCAAACTCAATATGGAGGCCCCGGTGAAAATTCCCAATTACATGATTACCGTGATCTACAGGAAGACCAAGGATCTTGTTTTTGCCGGCACACTGGAAACAAGCACTTCGGTGGGGGATATTCCGATGTCAGTGAGCTCGGCCTACGCGGCATCCACGACCGACAAACTGAAAGCCGGATTGCGCGGCTCGCAGTTTGTCCGCAGGCATTCGGGGCTGTTGCACGCGCTGCGTAATATTTTCAGAAAAGGGAGCTGACAGTGACAGTCAAAGTGACCCACAGGACTACCTGCCGCCTGTGCGATTCCCCGAATGTCGAACTGGTGATCAAGCTTGAACCTATCCCGTTGTCAGAAAACTACACGGCTGACAGCGCAACCGGGAAAAAAGCCGCGCGCTACCCGGTCGACGTCTACATGTGCACGGACTGTGGCCACGTACACCAGCTTGATGTCATCGACTCCAAAAGCCTCTGGGAGAATTACACCTACTTTTCCGGGGAAGCCAAGGGCATGCCGGAGCACTTCCGGCAGGTGGCAGCGAAGGTTTGCGAAACGTACACGCCCCCGACCGGGGCTCTGGTGATCGATATTGGCAGCAATGATGGTTCGCTGCTTCGGCCGTTCAATGAAGCCGGCTATCGCGTGCTCGGCATTGATCCGGCGACTGAAGTCGCACGGCAGGCTACCGAATCCGGCATTGAAACAATACCCGAACTGATGTCGCTGCCACTGGCGGAAAAAATCAAAAAGCATCACGGCGCCGCGCACGTGGTCTGCATGTTCAACGCCTTTGCGCACGCCGATAACATGGGTGAGGTCGCGGAAAGCATACGCACCATGCTGGCGCCGGACGGCGTGTTTGTGTTTGAGGCGCAATACCTGCTCGACATCATCGATCGCGTATTGATCGCAACAATATTTCACGAACACATGAGCCACCACTCGGTGAAGCCGCTGGTGCAATTCCTCGGGCTGCACGGCATGGAACTGATCGACATCGAACGCGCACCCATCCAGCACGGGTCACTGATCGGGGTGGTGCAGCTGAAGGGTGGCAAGCGGTCTGTCCAGAATTCGGTTCGCGAACTGCTCGATCTGGAAGCCCAGCGCGGACTTGAAAAACTGGAAACATTGCGCGAGTTTGCCGGCAAAGTGCAGCAGTTGCGCCGGCGGACGGAAGCACTGGTACAGAAGTGGCGGCAGGACAAGGCTACAGTCGCCGGTTACGGCGCGGCGCGCAGCGGCCCCACGCTGATCGCCCAGCTGGGGCTGTCTGGTGCGATCGAATACATCGTGGATGACCATCCGCAGAAAGTCGGTAAATACTCTTCCGGCGACGGAATACCGATCGTGCCCACCGCGGAGCTGTGTAAACGCATGCCCGATTACACCGTGATCCTGGCCTGGGTCCATGCCCAGAAAATCATTGAGACCAATCAGGAGTATCTCGACAAGGGCGGGCACTTTGTCGTGCTGTGTCCGGAAACGCGGGTGGTTGGCAAAGAAGGTGATGTCAGGGTTTGACTGGTTTAGTACGGAAATTATATAAGTTATTGTTTTAATTTCATTACTTATTTTAGTTTGGCAGGCAAGAAATCCGCCATGGATTGTTAATTCAATAGAACAAGAAAAATCTTAGCGTGACCTTCAATTCGCTCAGTTACATTTTGGTATTCCTGCCTCTGACGGTTCTAGGCTATTTACTGCTCCGTCGCACGCGGTTCGCCAATCTTTTCATGGCTTGCGCGAGCCTGTTTTTCTACGCGATCAGCGCTGTCTGGTATTTGGTGCCGATGTTCATCTCGGCACTGATCGACTATTTTGTCGGCCAGAAAATCCACGACTCAAACGATCCTGCTTACCGCAAGCGGCTGCTCATTCTGAGCGTCGTTGCCAATCTCGGCCTGCTTTCGGTATTCAAGTACACCGGTTGGCTCAGCCAGGAACTGGCGTCCCTGCTGGCCCTGTTCGGGGTCACCATTGGCACGATCTCCATCACGTTGCCGCCGGCCATTTCTTTTTATACGTTCCAGTCGATGAGCTATGCCATCGATATCTACCGCAGGGAATTTCGGCCGTACCGCAACGTGGTCGATTACATTTCGTTCGTTTCGTTTTTTCCGCACTTGGTCGCGGGACCGATCATGCGCGCTCGTGATCTGTTACCGCAACTTGCCAAACTTCGGCCATTGCCAATCAGTGCCGATGTCAACGTTGCATTTTTTATGATTCTGTTCGGCCTATTCTTGAAGACAGTGATTGCCGATAACGTCGGTGCCATTGTCGAACTCGTCACCAAAATGATGGGCCCCACTCACAATCAACTGCCTCCCGGGATCGGGCTGTTGTTCATGTATGGTTTTGCATTCCAGATCTACTGCGATTTTGCTGCTTACAGCACTATCGCCCGGGGCTCGGCAAAACTATTCAACGTCAACCTGATGCGTAACTTTCTGACGCCATATTTGGCGATGAACCCGTCTGATTTTTGGCAGCGCTGGCACATTTCGCTGTCGACATGGCTGCGTGATTATCTTTATATACCCCTTGGTGGCAGCCAGCATGGCAAGTTGCTGACCATGCGCAACCTAATGATCACCATGTTTCTCGGCGGGTTGTGGCATGGCGCAGGTTTTTTCTTCATTCTGTGGGGGCTTTATCACGGCCTACTGCTCGTCATCTACCGCATGGTGCCGATTGATGAATTCCTTGTTCGCCTCTTGGGTCGGCGTTTTGGGAAAGTGGTTGCCATTGCGATCTTTTTCAATCTGGTGTGCTTTGGTTGGATTTTCTTCCGCGCCACGCCTGAGCAATTTGGCCCGATCTGGAATTCCATTCTCGCCTTCCCAGGTGCGGTCGTATCCCACCTTGCAAACTATCTGCCGTACTTTGCCAAAGCATCATTATTCTCGTTGGAAATTCCGCGGGCAATTATGGGCACTATCAATGGCTGGGTAACGTCTAACTGGCCGCTCACGGTTTATGGTTGGGGAATACTGATGTTCGCCCTACCAGTCGTGGTGACTGACATTATTGCTTGGCGTAAAGGCGTCGAATTTTCCGATCTTTATGAGCAGATGCCGATGTGGTTGAAGGTCTTCACAATTCTGTTGCTCCTTTATGCAATTCAGTTTTTCGGTCGTCGTGAATCCAATGAATTCATCTATTTCGCCTTTTAAGCCTTGGCTGTTGGCGCTGTTGGCGCTTGTGATCATTGAGCTTACTTATTACGGGGTAATACGACCGCCCCGCATAACCTGGAACAGTTTCCTCGACCTGAATTACGCCGAAACGGAGTCATTCCAGAGGCTGGTTGCCCATGACAAGATTGTCGCTTTCGACAAGGCAGACCCCAACATCATCCAGGTCGGTGACAGTTCAGGGTTGCACAGCGTTCAGCCGCCGGTTGTGATGTCGCATATACCTGGCTGGAATTATCTCAATATGAGCGTGGCGACCAATCTTGGCTACAACGGTTACTACAACATGGCCAGATTGCAGCTTGAGCGAAGTCCAAATGCGCGGTATTTGGTCCTGTACACCAGTCCGATGGGAGGGGTACCGCGGAAATTGTTGTGGGATGGCGAGCAAAAGCTCATGGCTCCGCAAATACATAACGAATTTATCAGTCCGTTGCACCGCCTGATTCAGTTGCCAACCCTTGCGGCAAGGAAGGAGGTAATCGACTACGGCTACTATCTGGGGTATCGATTAAAGTCAAGAAATGAACCGATTTCAACGAATCGTGGATACCTTGCATTTGATGCGGTATTCCGTTCGAGCAATGGTTGGACGAGGGAGACGGATATCGAAGGGGATGTAAAGGCGAACATTTACAAGGTCATCCTTCCGGAAGTGGATGCCTATGAAAACGCTAGCCCAGAAATGGTTCGAAACGGGCTTCGAAAATTTCCAAAGGTGACAGACGAAAAATTTTATAACTGGAAAACGCTGACTTATGAGTCATATTTTGATCATATTTACGGCAGGTTCGCAGAACTGGCGAAAGAATACGGCGTCAAGCTGGTAATCATAT
>CAMAYE010000123.1 GCA_945862135.1 Bordetella parapertussis | reverse complement strand
CCCGTAGCCGCGGCACCGAGCGGCGGCTCAGCCACCCCGGGCGAGATGGCCCGGATCGCCGCAAATTTGAGCGACTGGTCCCGCCCGTGCCACTCATGATCGCGCAAGGTATTGGCCTGCCACAGCAAAGCGTCAAGTGCCGTACGCAGCACATGCACCGGTTCTCCGGTGGCGCCGGATGTGCGATTTTCATGAACCGGTCCGAACTGCTGGGGTATTGCAGTGCTGCGCATTGCGACACCAGCCGTCTGGATATCGCGGCGAGTCAGCAGGGGAAGCGAACCCAAGGCATCCGGGGTCAACGCGTTTCCCGGGCGCCACCCTGCGGCAGCAAGACGGTCGCGATACCAGGACACCGTGCGCCAGGCATGATCAAGAACAGCATCCAGTTGACGCAACTGATGCTGCAGCAGGATCTCCGCAGGCCAGCGTTCTGCCTGTGCGAACTGCCAAAGCAAGGCGAGAAGTTGCGCGCCCCGATCATCCGCCACGGCCGGCCAGACCACGCCGGGCACGGCAGACCGTAACAGCCGGCTCGTCATGTCGGCTGCATGACCAGCGTTGGGCAGCGTTCACCGAGTTCATACCCCGGCACTTGAACCGCAACAATACGAAAGTCGCCGATGAGCGTACGCGCTTCATCCATCGTTGGAAAACTGTAGCAGGTACTGACGCCGCGGTAATTCTGGATGGTGTTAACCACCGCCGGAGACCAACCCAGTTGCGCTGCGAGCGCGTCAGGCTGGGGTACCGCCTGATGCCAGACATCCCAGACGTCGCCCAGTCGCACACCTTCTTCGATCGTACCGTGCATGGCCATGGCCAGCCGCCATTTGAACGCGTGGAAGTTCCCGATCCGGCCCTTTTGCAGATCGTCGATGACCTGAGCAACCGTTTCATTGTGCTCAGGGCGGAGAAAATAACGGATGGCGAGCAGACTTTCCGGTGCCGCGACCCGGCGCAATTCGCGGGCAAATGCGGCATAACGTTCGCGCCCGACCAGCAGACAGTGACAACCGTCGCCAATCAGCAGATCCTGGGAATGGTCGGGCAGTGGCAGTGCGAACCAGTTGCCGCAGACAGCAGCCCCCGGCGCTTCCGGCGCCGGCCACACTCCCGCGATCATCGGACGCGACCGGTCAACCGCGGTCAACTGCGTTCCATGCGGCCAGCGCATGCGCGCAATTTCCGGGGTCACACCGCAGAGCAGTGCGCGTGGGGCAGCAATCCCGTTACTGCTGCTCCAATCTGTCACCGCCTGCTCGAGCATGGAAATATCTTCTGCGGACGGACGTAATGGCGAACCAATCAGGCTCCATTGCCGGGCGTGCTGATTCCAGTGGTCGGGGTTTACGGTCGCCATCACACGGCCAATCGCGCGCCTTTAATGGGCCTTGTCCCAGTTGGGACCGACGCCGACTTCGACCAGCAGCGGCACCGCGAGTTGCGCCACACCGGTCATCAGCCGTGTCAACTCGCTCTTGACCACGGCCAATTCGGTGTCCGGCACCTCCAGCACCAACTCGTCATGCACCTGCATGATCAGCAGCGACTTCATGTTTTGTTCGGTCAGCCACTGCTGCACCTGGATGGTCGCCATCTTGATCAGGTCGGCCGCTGTGCCCTGCATCGGCGCGTTGATCGCGGCGCGTTCCGCACCCTGGCGGCGGTTGCCGTTACTGCTGCGGATTTCGGGCAGCCACAAACGGCGGCCGAACACGGTCTCGACATAACCCTGCTGATGCGCCTGCTCGCGTGTCACCCGCATGTATTCGGCGACGCCGGGGTAACGCTGGAAATAGCGGTCCATGTACTGCTGCGCGGCGGCGCGTTCGAGATTGAGCTGGCGCGCCAGACCGAAGGCCGACATGCCGTAGATCAGGCCGAAGTTGATGACCTTGGCGTAACGCCGCTGTTCGTTGTCCACCGCCTTCACGTCAATACCGAAAATTTCGGCGGCTGTTGCGCGATGGATATCCTCGCCGGCGGCAAACGCACGCAACAGGCTCTCGTCACGCGAGATATGCGCCATGATGCGCAGCTCGATCTGAGAATAGTCAGCCGAAACGATATGTGAGCCCGGCGGCGCGATAAAGGCTTCACGGATGCGCCGGCCTTCCGCGGTGCGGATCGGAATGTTCTGCAGATTGGGATCACTGCTCGCCAGCCGTCCGGTCACTGCAGTGGCCTGACCGTAACTGGTATGCACGCGTCCGGTGCTGCGGTTGACCATGCCCGGCAGCTTGTCGGTATAGGTCGATTTCAGTTTTGCCAGCCCGCGGTAGTCGAGGATCAGCTGCGGCAGCGGATGATCCAGCGCCAGTTCAGCCAGCGACTCCTCATCCGTGGACGGCGCGCCGGTCGGCGTTTTTTTTACCGGCTTCAGGCCCTTCCTGTCGAACAACACTTCCTGGATCTGTTTCGGCGAGCTGAGATTGAAGGGCTGACCGGCCTCGTTGTGCGCGCGCGCTTCGATGTCAATCATCTTCGCGCCGAATTCTGCTGACAGTTCGGCGAGCAGCCTCTGATCAAGCAGTACACCGTTGCGTTCCATCGTGTAGAGCACGGCCATCACCGGCATCTCGATGTCGGCGTAGATGTGTTTCAGTTTTTCGTCGCCGGCGATGCGCGGAAACAGCGCCTGATGCAATTGCAGCGTGATGTCAGCGTCTTCTGCGGCGTATTCGCTGGCACCTTCGATCGCCACCTGCTCGAAACCGATACGTTTCGCGCCCTTACCGGTGACATCATCGTAACTTATTGTTTTAATTGATAAAATTCTTTGCGCCATGGAATCCATGTCATGTCGCTGATGGCTTTCCAGAACATAGGACTCCAGCAGGGTGTCGTGCGCAATGCCGCGCAGCGTAATGCCGTAATTGGCAAAGATATGCGTGTCGTACTTGATGTGCTGGCCGAGTTTGGCGTGTTTGTCACTCTCCAGCCACGGCCGCAGTTTTTCCAACACACGTGAACGCGGCAACTGGTCCGGCGCACCCGCATAGACATGACCGACGGGAATGTAGGCCGCATGGCCGGCTTCGACGGCCAGTGAAATACCCACCAACTCTGCGGTCAGCGGATCAAGGCTGGTGGTTTCAGTATCCACCGCGGTCAGTACGGCCGCTTCAATGCGTTTGATCCACTCATCAAGCGCGGCTTCAGTCAGTACGGTTTCGTAATGACGCGGCACCGCTGCCGGCGGCGGCGCAACTGCAGCTTGTGTCGTTTCCGTCGGGGCTTCAGCACCACCGCCATCCAGTTCACGCCGCCAGGTCTTGAATTCAAAACGGTCGAACAGCGTCGCCAGCGTCGCGACATCCTGCGGTTGCGGCGCGAGTTCTTCGATGCGCAAAGGCAGTTCAACATCGCATTTGATCGTCAGCAGCTGTTTTGCCTGCGGCAGCCAGTCCAGCGACTGGCGCAGATTCTCACCGACCGCGCCGCCGATATCCGGCGCGTTTTTGACGATGTTGTCGAGCGTGCCGTACTGGGTCAGCCATTTCACCGCGGTCTTCGGGCCGACCTTGGGCACACCCGGCACATTGTCCACGGCATCGCCGATCAGCGTCAGGTAATCGATGATGCGCTCCGGCAGTACGCCGAATTTCTGCTCAACACCGGCGATGTCCAGTTTTTCGTTGGACATGGTGTTGACCAGCGTGACCTGCGGCGTGACCAGCTGCGTGATGTCCTTGTCGCCCGTCGAAATCACCACCTGCATGCCGGCCTGCTCGGCCTGGCGCGCCAGCGTGCCGATAACGTCATCCGCTTCCACGCCCGAAACCTCGATAAGCGGCCAGCCCATCGCCACAATCGCCTCTTTCAGCGGGGCGATCTGCGAGGCCAGTTCATCCGGCATCGACGGCCGATTGGCCTTGTACTGCGGGTACAGGTCGTCGCGGAATGTTTTACCTTTGGCATCAAATACACAGGCGCTGTATTCCGCGGGGTAATCCTTGTGCAGGCGGCGCAGCATGTTGAGCACGCCGTAAATGGCATTGGTCGGCTCGCCCCGGCTGTTGCTCAGGTCACGTATGGCATGAAAAGCGCGGTAAAGGTAGGACGAACCGTCGACAAGAAGCAGGGTTTTCATGCAAGGCCGTATCAGCGTGGATTTACGGCGGCGCTTTGCCGCGCAGAGACGCGTCGATTATCGCAGAGTTCGGACGCGTTCTGCCTTTCAAAAGAACCGCGAAAGCCGGATAATGAGACAACTCCGGAGTTCTCCATGCGAAAAGTTCTGCAACTGACCCTTCTTCTTGCTGCGCTTGCGGCGGCATTTCCTGCGTCCGCACAGGACCGCTCCAAGGCCCAACCGATCCCGGAACCGCCACCACCGCCGGCTGGATTCGAGCTTGATCCCGCCATGGAACCGCAGGTCACCATCCGCAAGCGCGGCGAAGATACTGTCGAGGAATACCGTATCGGCGGAAAACTGTACATGATCAAGGTGACACCGCCCGGCGGACGTCCCTATTTCCTCATTGACGACCGCGGCGACGGAAAATTCTCGCGCCAGGATTCCCACGATACGGGCATCCGGCCGCCGATGTGGGTCATCCACCAGTTCTAGCTGGCGGCAGGAGCATCAATGACTGATCGTGCGATCACACGAGCGGATACCTGCGCCAGTGCCAACTCCGCAATCTTTCACGCCGTCGCGTAATGTCCGTTTTCACCACAGTCACCGCCGAGCAACTGCAGCGCTGGCTGCAAAACTACACTGTCGGCGAATTGATCGATCTGCAGGGCATCAGCGCCGGCATCGAAAACACCAATTATTTTGTGACCACCAGCAGCGGCAGCTACGTGCTGACGCTGTTCGAAAAGCTGACGCCGCAGGAACTGCCCTTCTATCTCAACCTGATGGCGCACCTAGCGGAACGCGGCGTGCCCAGCGCACATCCCGTCGCCAGCAATGATGGCAGCTATCTGGGTATGCTGAACGGCAAACCGGCAGCACTGGTGGCCCGTCTCGAAGGACGTGATGTCATGGCGCCGTCCGGTGCGCAATGCGCCGCCGTCGGCGCGACGCTGGCCCGGCTGCACCTTGCCGGCCAGTCCTATCCCGCAACGATGGCCAATCCACGAGGCCCGGCCTGGTGGAAGACGGTACAGCCGGAAATCCTGCCGTTCATTCCGGCCGCGGAAGCGGAACTGCTCGACGCAGAAATCCGCTTTCAGGACGCACATCGCCCGGCGGACTTGCCGCGCGGCGCAATCCATGCCGACTTGTTTCGTGACAACGTGCTGCTGGCCGGGGATCGTGTCGCCGGCGTCATCGACTTTTATTTCGCCTGCACCGACGCCTTGCTTTATGACGTGGCCATCGCAGTCAATGACTGGTGTGTAGGGGCGGATGGCACGCTCGATACCGCAAGGACCCGTGCGTTCATCGACGCCTACGCCAGCGTGCGTCCATACACGTCCGCTGAACACCAGGCCTGGCCGGTGATGCTGCGTGCTGGCGCACTGCGATTCTGGGTATCCCGGCTGTACGATTTCCATCTGCCTCGCGCCGGTGAGCTTACGCACGCGAAGGATCCCGGCCACTTCCGGCGCATCCTTGAACTGCGCATCAGCCACCAGCAAGTGTTGCCGGGACTGACGCCATGAACGGCCTGGAGATCCGTCGTTTCAAGGCCAATCAGGGCTGGAAATGGATCACGGCCGGCGCTGCGCTGCTGGCAAAGAATCCGGCACAGCTGATCATGATGCTCGTCGCGCTGTTCGTATTGTTGAGACTCCTGCTGTGGATTCCTTACGTCGGGCCGCTGGCCCTGCTGGCGATACCCATCGCCTTGGTCGGCATGATCGAAGGCTGCCGCGCCATCGAATTCGGAAAACCACTGGCATTCGGTTATCTGCTCGCCGGTTTTACGCGAAACACGGGCGCACTGCTGGTACTGGGCTCATTGTCAGTGGCATTCAATTTTCTGGTGCTGATCGCCATGTCCGCCATTGGTGGCGACTCCTTCCAGGAAGTGATCAAGCTGTCGACGCAACAAAAACTCTCCCCGGAAAATGCACGTGAATTAAGCGATGCCGCATCGGGAATATTTGCCGCGCTGCTGGTCGGATGGGCGCTGTCGATTGCGGTCATGATGGCGCTTTGGTTCGCGCCACTGCTGGTTTATTACCGGGATCTGAAACCGCACGAGGCAATGTGGTGCAGCTTTACCGCATGCAGAAAAAATCTGGGGGCATTTGCGGTCTACGGTGGAATAATTTTTAGCGCTCTGGTCATGGTCATGCCCTTTGCGATGTCGGCACGCCTGCTCGATCTGGGCCTCCTGCTGCTTGCCCCAGTCGTGATTCCCAGCATTCATCTGTCTTACACCGACGTCTTTACTGACGCGTCAGAAAAACCCGCAGAAACAACCGACTGACGCGAACAGTACCGTTCAGGCCGCTTCCAGCTTTGCATAGGCGAGCGCCAGCCACTTCAGTCCGGAATCCCTGAAGTTCACCTGCACCCGCGCATCTGCGCCAGCGCCCTCGGCGTTGACGATGACGCCCGCGCCGAACTTGGCATGGGTCACTGCCTGCCCGATGCGCCAGGGAAACTCGCGCGACTGCAATGCCGGTGCCGTTGATTGTCCCGACAAGCTGCGTGCCGGCGCGCCGTACGACGGCGCCCCCTGCCGCGCATACCCTTGCGCCTGCCGCGTGTGGTTGACCCGTTGCAGCAGCGCTTCGGGCAGTTCGCGGAAAAACCGTGACGGGACGTTATAGCGGGTCTGGCCATGCAGCATGCGGCTTTGCGCCAGCAGAAGGTACAGCCGGCGCCGCGCCCGCGTCAGCGCGACGTACATCAGCCGGCGCTCTTCTTCCACCCCTTCGGCTTCGGACATGCTGTTTTCGTGCGGGAACAGACCTTCTTCCAATCCGGTGATAAACACCGCATGGAATTCCAGACCCTTGGCCGAATGTACGGTCATCAACTGCAGCGCATCCGAGCCCACCTCGGCCTGGTGTTCGCCGGCCTCAAGCGCCGCATGCGCAAGAAAAGCCGTTAGTTCATCCATTTCTTCTTCGGGCGGCGCCCCCTCAGCCGGCATCTGCGTGGCCCGCTCCTCGACAAACATCGCCGCGGCATTGACCAGTTCGTCCAGATTCTCCAGCCGGTCGGCGCCTTCTTTTTCGTTGCGGTAATGCGCGGTGAGCCCGCTATGCTCGACAACATGGGCAATTGCCTCCGGCAGCGACAGTCCCGCAGTGGCGCCGCGCATGGCTTCGATCAGCTTGACGAAAGCAGCGATACTCGCCGCGGCCTTGCCCGACAAGGTATTGGCGCAGGCCGCCGTCCACAGGCTCATGCCCCCTTCGCGAGCCATGCCCTGCAACTGCTCGAGGCTGCGCGCACCGATGCCGCGTGTCGGGAAATTGATCACCCGCAGCAGCGCACCGTCGTCTTCCTGATTGGCCACCAGCCGCAAATAAGCCAACGCATGCTTGATTTCCTGGCGCTCGAAAAAGCGCAGGCCGCCGTAAACCCGGTACGGCATGCCTGCGGTGAACAGCGCATGCTCGATGACCCGCGACTGCGCGTTGGAGCGGTAGAGCACGGCAATATCGGCCAATCGCTCGCCGGACGCGCGCAAATTGCGCACTTCCTCGACGATGTACGCGGATTCTTCGTAATCGGTGGCGGCCTCGAACACCCGCAGCGGCTCGCCTTTCGCATCTTCGGTCCACAGGCTTTTGCCAAGGCGCTTGCGGTTGTGCTCGATCAGCGCATTGGCGGCATCAAGAATGTTGCCGTGGGAGCGATAGTTCTGCTCAAGCTTGATCACGCGCTCAATGTGAAAGTCACGCTGCAGGTCCTGCATATTGGCCGTCGTCGCACCACGCCAGCCGTAAATCGACTGGTCATCATCACCGACAGCAAAGATCGCGTTGTCCTTCCCGGCCAACAACTGCAACCAGCGGTACTGCAGGCGGTTGGTATCCTGGAATTCGTCAACGAGGATATGACGGAAGCGCCCGGCGTAGTGGTCGCGCAGCGATTCGTTGCGCGCCAGCAGTTCGTAAGACCGCAGTAACAGTTCCGCAAAATCGACCACGCCTTCGCGCTGGCACTGACGATCGTACTCCGCATAGACCTCGACCATGCGCCGCGAAAAATCGTCGTAAGGCTCGACCTTGTCGGCGCGTTTGCCTTCTTCCTTCTGCGCAGCGATGAACCACTGGGCCTGACGCGGCGGATACCGTTCTTCGTCGATGTTCATACCCTTCATCAGCCGCTTCACCAGCGCCAGCTGATCCTGGGTATCGAGAATCTGGAACAGCTGCGGCAAACCGGCCTCGCGGTAATGCGCGCGCAGCATCCGGTTGCACAGCCCGTGGAAGGTGCCCACCCACATGCCGCGGGTGTTGATCGGCAGCATCGCAGTGAGGCGGGTCAGCATTTCCTTCGCCGCCTTGTTGGTGAAGGTCACCGCAAGCACGCTCATCGGGCTGATCTGCCCGGTCTGGATCAGCCAGGCCATGCGAGTCGTCAGCACGCGCGTCTTGCCGCTGCCGGCGCCGGCGAGGATCAGCGCGGACTGGTGTGGCAGGGTAACGGCTTCGAGCTGGTGCTCGTTAAGGCCTGAAAGGAAGGCGGGGGTCATCGTTTGATGCGGATTGGGCACGCCGGATTATACGTGACGGACCCTCGCGACCCGATGGGATACAGGCGGAGCGGATATAATCGCGCTTTCCCGATCACCCCTCCCCACCGGCATCATGCAGCAAAAATACAACCCGCAGGTCATCGAGCGCGACGCGCAAAAATTCTGGGACGACGGACAGGCCTTCCGCGCCGTCGAAACCGGCGACAAGCCCAAATACTATTGCCTGTCGATGTTCCCCTATCCCTCGGGCAAGCTGCATATGGGCCACGTGCGCAATTACACCATCGGCGACGTGCTGACGCGTTATCACCGCATGAAGGGCTACAACGTCCTGCAGCCGATGGGCTGGGATGCCTTCGGCCTGCCCGCAGAAAACGCCGCGATGGCCAACGGCGTGCCGCCGGCCAAGTGGACCTGGGACAACATTGCGTACATGCGCAAGCAGCTGAAATCGCTGGGTTTCGCCATCGACTGGAGCCGCGAACTCGCCACCTGCAGCCCCGACTACTACCGCTGGAACCAGTGGCTGTTCCTGCGCATGCTGGAAAAAGGCATCGCCTACAAGAAGACGCAGGTCGTGAACTGGGACCCGATCGACCAGACCGTGCTCGCCAACGAGCAGGTGATCGACGGCAAGGGCTGGCGCACCGGCGCCACCGTCGAGAAGCGCGAAATCCCCGGTTATTACCTGGCCATTACCAAATACGCGGATGAGTTACTCGAAGCCCTCGACACGCTGCCCGGCTGGCCGGACCGGGTCAAGGCCATGCAGGCCAACTGGATCGGCAAGAGCTACGGCGTTCGGTTCGCCTTCCCGTACAACATCGACGGCAAGGCGGAAAAACTGTGGGTGTTCACCACCCGTGCCGACACCATCATGGGCGTGACCTTTGTCGCCGTCGCCGCGGAACATCCGCTGGCCACACGTGCCGCGCAGGGCAATCCGAAGCTCGCCGCCTTCATCGATGAATGCAAACACGGCTCCGTCATGGAAGCCGACATGGCGACGATGGAAAAGAAAGGCATGCCGACCGGCATTTTTGTCGAGCATCCGCTGACCGGAGAAAAAATCGAAGTCTGGGTCGGCAACTATGTGCTGATGGGTTACGGCGAAGGCGCCGTAATGGCGGTGCCGGCACACGACGAGCGCGACTTCCATTTCGCCAAACAGTATGGCCTGCGCATTACCCAGGTCATTGAGGTTGCCGGCCAGCCGTTCTCGACCGACGCCTGGCAGGAGTGGTACGCCGACAAGGAAAAAGGCGTCTGCACGCATTCCGGCAAATACGACGACCTGAGTTATTCCGCAGCCGTTGATGCCATCGCCGCCGACCTCGCCGCCAAAGGCCTTGGTGAAAAACAGGTGCTCTACCGCCTGCGCGACTGGGGCGTATCGCGCCAGCGTTACTGGGGTTGCCCGATCCCGATCATCCACTGCGCAGCCTGCGGCGATGTGCCGGTGCCGGACAAAGATCTGCCGGTGGTACTGCCCGAAGACTGCGTGCCCGACGGCAGCGGCAATCCGCTGAACAAACGTGCGGACTTCGTCAATTGCGCCTGCCCGAAATGCGGCAAACCGGCAAAACGCGAAACCGACACCATGGACACCTTTGTCGATTCGTCCTGGTACTACCTGCGTTACGCCTGCGCCGACAGCAGCGCCGCGATGGTCGATGAACGCGTCAACTACTGGCTGCCTGCCGACCAGTACATCGGCGGCATCGAACACGCCATCCTGCACTTGCTGTATTCGCGCTTCTGGAGCAAGGCGATG
>CAMAYE010000122.1 GCA_945862135.1 Bordetella parapertussis | reverse complement strand
CGCTTTCGACATCGAACAGGCGAATGGCGACGCTGTCACCCTCGTCCGCGAGTGCGGGATAACCCGTCACCTGGCGGCCGCCACGGTTGAAGGTAATCGTCGGCGGCAGGTCGCCGAAATCCCAGACCTTGATGCCTTCGCGCTCGATGCCGGTATTGGTATCACTGAAAGTCAGCTGCGCAGCCTCACCCAGTTGAGCTTTGAGCACCGCCAGATCGCGCCCCATGGCCAGTTCGCGTCCCGATTCATCCACCACCCGGTAGTTGCAGCGCAGGTGCGGCGGGAATTCGATGGCCGCCGCTTCATCACGCGCCAGCGGCGCGCCGGACGCGCGCGAGGCATAACGCACCACGGCGTCGGCGAAGCTGCCGTGGGCCGTGCCTTCGGTCTGCAGGAATTTGGTGATGTGCTCGGTCGGCGGCGTCAGATGGCGGCGCCAGTTTTTCGGCAGTGCCTTGAAGGCGAAGGCCACCTTGTCGCGAATCATCCCCGGCACCAGCCAGTCGAAAGCCGCGGCATCGAGCTTGTTGAGCAACGCCAGCGGCACGGTCGCGGTGATGCCGTCGAGCGGATGGCCGGGATCAAAACGGTATTTGAGTTTGACCTCGAACTCACCCGCTTTTTCCCCGACCAGGACGCTGTCGGGGAACTGCGCTTCGGTGATGTCTTCAGCAGCATGGCGCATCAGGTACTCGCGCGTCAGCAGCAGGTGGTCCGCGTTGTTCTGCTCGACCGTCTTGCGCCACTGCTCAAAGCCCGCGCCGTTGACGATGTCCTGCGCGATCCGTTCATCGTAGAACGCGAAGATCACCTCGTCGCTGACCAGCACATCGCGTTTGCGCGCCTTGTGCTCCAGCTCCTGCACTTCTTGTAGAAGCCTTTGATTTTGTTGTATAAATTTTGCGGGCGTGGCGTAGTCGCCGGCGACCAGCCCCTGGCGGATGAAAATCTCGCGGGCTTCCTTCGGATTGATCGGCCCGTAATGCACGCGGCGCTTGGGCACGATGGTGATGCCATACAGCGTGACGCGTTCATAGGCGGTGACCATCGCACGTTCACGCTCCCAGTGCGGATCAAAGTAATGACGGTCCACCAAATCACGCGCCAGCGGCTCGATCCATTCCGGTTCGATACGCGCAACGCAGCGTGCATAAAGCCGCGCGGTATCCACCAGTTCACCGGCCATCACCCATTTCGGCGCATTTGTATTTTTTTCTTTGCGCAGGCCCGAACCCGGGAAAATCGTGAACTTGATGCCGCGCGCGCCGAGATATTCGCCCTCTTCGTTCTTGAAACCGATATTGCCAAGCAGACCGGCGAGCAAGGCACGGTGGATCTGGTCCTCGGTGGCCGGCTTTTCATTGACCTGCAAACCGAGTTCAGCGGTCAGCGAAGCCAACTGGCCATGGATGTCGCGCCATTCACGCATCCGCCGCTGCGACAGGAACAATTCCGCCAGCTGCTGCGCCAGCTTGCGGTTGGACTGCTTGTGTTTGATCGACTCGTCGAAAAAATCCCAGAGCTTCAGATAACTCATGAAGTCGGATTTGGCGTCGGCGAATTGCGCATGCGCACGGTCGGCGGCCTCTGACTTGTCGAAAGGCCGGTCGCGCGGGTCCTGCACCGACAGCGCGGAGGCGATGATCAGCACTTCGCGCAGGCAGCCTTCCTGTTTTGCGGCGATGATCATGCGTGCAATGCGCGGATCAATCGGAAATTTGGCGAGCTGCCAGCCGACGGGGGTGAGCTGTTTCTGCGCATCGACCGCACCGAGCTCGGCCAGCAGTTGATAACCGTCGGTGATCATCCGCGGGGTCGGCGCCTCAAGAAAGGGAAAATCCTCGACATCGCCGATGCGCAGCGCCTTCATGCGCAGGATCACATGCGCCAGCGAAGAGCGCAGGATTTCCGGATCGGTGTACTGCGGCCGCGCGTTGTAATCGTCCTCGTCATAGAGACGGATCGCCACGCCGGCGGCGACGCGTCCGCAACGTCCGGCACGCTGGTTGGCCGAGGCGCGCGACACCTTCTCGATCTGCAGCTGTTCGACCTTGTTGCGGTAGCTGTAGCGGTTGACCCGCGCCAGCCCGGTATCCACCACGTAATGAATGCCCGGCACCGTCAGCGAGGTTTCGGCGACGTTGGTGGCGAGAACGATGCGCCGTGCACCATGCGCACGGAACACTTCATCCTGCTCTTCAAAGGAAAGACGTGCATACAGGGGCAGAATTTCCGCGCCCTTCGGATGATTTTTGCGCAGGGCCTCGGCCGTCTCGCGGATTTCACGCTCGCCGGGCAGGAACACCAGCACGTCGCCGCCCGACCGTTCGCGCCACAACTCGGAAACGGCATCGACAATCGCTTCGTCGAGATCCTTTTCTTCCTGCTTTTCGTTTTTCGCCAGCGGGTGATAACGCACTTCCACCGGATAGGTGCGGCCCGACACTTCGATCACCGGCGCCGGTTTGCCGTTGATCGCGAAATGCTGCGCGAAGCGGTCCGCATCGATGGTGGCCGAGGTGACGATGATTTTCAGGTCGGGACGGCGCGGCATCAGCCGGCGCAGGTAACCGAGCAGGAAGTCGATGTTCAGGCTGCGCTCATGCGCCTCGTCGATGATCAGCGTGTCGTAGGCGCGCAGGTCGCGGTCACCCTGGGTTTCGGCGAGCAGGATGCCGTCGGTCATCAGCTTGATATAGGTGTTCTGCGACAGCTTGTCGGCAAAACGCACCTTGTAACCGACGGCATGGCCCAGCGGGCTTTTCAGCTCATGAGCGATACGCGTCGCAACGGTACGCGCAGCAATGCGCCGTGGCTGGGTGTGGCCGATCAGGCCATGCACACCGCGCTGCAGTTCGAGACAGATCTTCGGCAGCTGTGTGGTCTTGCCCGATCCGGTTTCGCCGCAGACGATGACCACCTGGTTGTCGGCAATTGCGCGCGCGATGACCTCGCGTTTTCCGACCACCGGCAGGTCTTCCGGATAGGTCGGCTGCGGCAGGTTGCGCAGCCGGTGTTCGATGTCTTCGGGGGTACGGGGCTTCAAAGTCAAAAGCCATTAGCCACAGAGGTCACAGAGAAAACCCGTGATTTGCCGTTCTCTGCGCTATCTGTGACCTCTGTGGCTGAAAAGTTTTTAGGGTTCAAACAAAAAAGGCCGGCGTTCACCGGCCTTTGCTGAACATTCAATCCAGTCAAAGCTTCACTTTCGGGTTCAGCGTGTAGAGGCCAGTGAGTTTGGCTTCACCCAGCACATGACCAACGATGGCCTTGCGCACATCGGCGCCGCCGAATTTCCCTTCAACAGGGCATTTAGCCACGTCCAGCGCATACAGCGTGAAGACGTAATGGTGCTTGATGCTGTCGTTCCACGGCGGGCAGGGACCGTCGTAACCGAAATAGTCGCCCTTCATGTCATTGTCGCCGGCAAACCACGCGGTGTAATCATTGATGCCCTGACGGGTGCCGCGCGGACCGTTCGGACCGGCTTTGCCGCGGGCAGTAACCGTATCGGAGAACTCCCCTGCCGCAATCGCACCGGAAGCGGGATCGAGATCGACCAGCACCCAGTGAAAAAAATCGACGCGGGGCAAAGTCGCCGGAATCTCGCGACCTTCCTGATTCACGTCATCGGGTTTGGACGGCACATCGTAGTCATGACAGATCAGCGCCAGTGATTTCGTGCCGGCGGGCAGATCACTCCATGCCAGTTGCGGATTGCGGTTGGCGCCCAGCGTGCAATGGGTCTTGGCATCGGGGGCGCAAAAGGCGAATTCGGCCGGAATGGGCTGGCCGTCGCTGAAGCTGGTGCTGGTGAGTTTCATGCTGGAATCTCCTTCGATGGCAGTCGCGGATTATAACAATGCGCTCATCTGGGGGACTGCAGTGCCGCCATCCGCTGCTTGCGCTCAGCCGCCGGCAAACCTGCAAGTTCGCGCACGGCCGCATAAAACCGCCCGAGATCGTTGCCCTGCTGCTGGAGCATTGCCTCAAACGCCGGCACCTGCTGCGTGTAAATCGCGACAGACGCAAGATGGGCATTTCCCAGCGACTGGGCGAACCATCGGTCATATCCGGCAAAACCACCCCAGTCCTGGCGTTGTGCCACATAGGCGTTTTTCAGAGCAGCGAAAACCTCCCCCTTGCGTCGGCGCTTTTCTTCGATTGAAGCATTGCCGGCATACAACTGCGCAAGATCACTGCGCGTGCGCGCGACCAGTTCACGAAAATCGGCGCGGAAACGCTGCAGTTGCAAAAACCGCGCGCGATCTTCATCGCTGCCGTGTGCTGCGAGCCAGCGCGCCACACCGGCCTGCTCGACTACAGTGGCGAAGGATTCATTGAACACGGTGTCGTCCTTGACGTAGACGACCTGGTGCGCAAGCTCGTGAAACAGCAGTCGCGCCAGTTCCGGTTCGGGATAGTGAACAAACGTATTGAGCACCTGGTCGGCAAACCAGCCGATCGTCGAATATGCAGGCACACCGCCGACATGCACATCGTAGCCCTCTGTTTTCAGCATTGCCGCATGGGAACGCGCTTCGGCTTCACTGAAATACCCGCGATAACCGACGCAGCCGGCGAATGGAAAACACCATTGTTTCGGTTCGACGGAAAACTCCGGCGCCGCAAAAACGTTCCACACCACAAACGGCCGCGCGAGATCGGCGTAGGACCGGTAACTGCGATTGTCGGGCAGACCGAGTTCGCGGCTGGCGTAGTCACGGATGCGCAGCGCGCGTTCGAGCTGCGCTTTAGTCTTCGGATCCAGCGCAGGATCGGCAAGAATGCGCTCGATCGGCGCTTCGCGCTGCCAGATCTCCAACTGGCCACCCACCGAGTTCCAGTAATAGCCGATATTGCCGCAACCGGCGAGCGCCAGCACTCCAACCAGCAGCCACAGGCGGCGCCTCATGATGCGACAGGGTCAAAATGCCCGTTTCGCAGAAACGCACCGCATTGCCGGGCCACTTCGGAAGAGAACAGCATTTCAGTATGACTGACATGAACGGTGATCCGTTCCGTAACGCCGGGGATCACGGTTTCGTCGACAGCAACAACACCATCATGAGGTTCCGGCAGACCGGCGCCGATCATTGCACCAAGGCCAAGGCCGCGCGTGCCGGCGATCACTCCGGTTGCCTTCGCGCACACGCCGGGTCGCCGCTCACTGAGCCATTGCCGGATGCTGTTACCCAGCAGCAGTTCACCGCCGGGAAACTGCGCAAGCCTTTGCGCCGCCGCACTGCCCGTGTACGGCGTACCGAGCAGTATCAGCCGCTCGCATCGAATCTCCGGCGCCAGTTCGAGCATTTTCAGCGCCACCAGTCCGCCCATGCTGTGCGCAATGATGTTCAGCCTGGGCACGGCCAAGCTTTTGCAGTGCTCGGCCAAACGTTCGGCGTTGTCCGTCAATGTCAGACGCATCGACGGGTATGACCAGGTCTGCGCTGCAAAACCTTTTGCGGTCAGTTGGTGCGCGAGATATTCCATCACCAGGCCATGCACCCACAAGCCATGAACAACGATCACCGGGGGAGATCGAGCGTCATTCATATATTATTGATTCTATTGATTATTTTTACTCAGATCCGGCGATCGCCAAAAATGGTGACACCGTCGGGGCCGAGATGCTCGGCATCACCCCACGCCCCCGCGCTCCAGTGGCTGCCGTCAAAGGCAAACCAGTTCAGACTGGCATTCACCAACGGCACCGGACGCTGTGCATCCAGCGCCAGTCCGGTGGCGGCGCGATAGGCGGAATCGAGCACCAGTCCGTGAGTCACGATAGCGATGGTTTCATCAGGATGGCGCAGAGCGAGTTCCTCCAGCGCTGTACGGCAGCGCGCAAAAAAATCCGCAGGGCTTTCACCGCCGGGTACCGCGTAATACGGATCACGCGACATGAAGCGTTCATAAGCCTCAGGTTCGCAGGCCTGCATTTCCTTCTGCGTCATGCCTTCGAAAACACCGAAGTGGCGTTCGCGCAGGCGTTCATCGGTAACGATGTCGTGCCCGGTGACGATAGCGATCTGTTCAGCGGTTCGCGCGGCACGCGGGAGATCGCTGGAATAAAGCGTGGTGAAAGTCTGGGTTTTGAGGCGAATGCCGAGTTGCCGGGCCTGCCACAGTCCGCGTTCAGTCAGCGGGCTGTCGAGTTGGCCCTGCATGCGCCGTTCGGTATTCCACAGCGTTTCGCCGTGGCGGATCAGGATGAGTTGGGTCATTCGGAAAAAGGGGGCTGGTGGCTGGTAATGCGGTCAGGGTCCTGCTGATTGTACCGGTTATACTCGGTGCGATGCCGATCACCGACCTGCTGCAACCCGAAATCCTGATCCTCGCGCCGCTGATCGTGTTCGCGGCTTATGTGGTATTCGGCATTTCCGGTTTTGGTTCCACATTGATCGCCGTTCCATTGCTGGCGCACCTGCTCCCGCTGAAATTCGTCGTACCTTTTTTCGTGATTCTCGACTGCGTCGGCGCCTTCAACATGGGGCTGCGGCTGCGCGCGGATGTGATGCGCCGTGAATTGCTGTTGCTGATGCCGTTCATGGCACTGGGCATACTCGCCGGCGTCTGGCTACTGGTGCGGCTGCACCCGGAGCTGCTGCTGGGCGGCCTCGGAGTGTTTGTATTTCTGTTCGGAATTTCCTATGTAATGCGCAGCGGCAAAGGCTTTCCACTGCCGCGCTGGACTGCCGCGCCAATTGGCATATTCGGCGGCGCGACCTCGGCGGTCTTCGGCATCGGAGGCCCGATCCATGTGTTCTTCCTCGCGGGTCGCGGCGCCAACCCGACACAGATTCGCGCGACAATGCCTGTGGTCTTCATGTTCACCACGCTGGCGCGCATCGCGCTGTTCATTACCGCCGGTCTGTATTCGCCGGCAGCACTGGTTGCCGCTGCGGCACTGTTGCCGGTGATGGCTTTGGGCATATGGGCCGGCCATCACCTGCATCTCAATCTGTCTCGGGAGGCCGTCATCCGCGTCATGGGCGGATTGCTGGTCATCAGCGGGATCTCGCTGATCGTCCGCGCGCTGACTTAATTAATATCAAGGGCCACCCGCATTTTCATGCGTTGCGGCTGCTGCACATCAGATCAGTTCGCGCAGAATCTGCTCGCGCCTGTAGGACTCCGATGCAAACTCTTCCAGATCAGGATCAAGCGCATTGCGTGCGGAAACCATGCCGACCGGGATCCCGTTTTCGGTCACCGGCATGTGGCGAAAACCGTTTTTCTGCATCAGCACCAAAGCCAGACCAAAGGATTTTTCAGGATCAATGGTTATCGGTGAGGGCGTCATGACTTCGGAGAGCAGCGTTTTCTCTGCCTCACGTCCCTGCGCAATCACACGAAACACCACGTCGCGCTCGGTAAAAATCCCGACCAGCTTTTCCTTGCGCGTCACCATGACGGCCCCAACCTTCCGTCGCGCCATCAACCGAGACGCCTCGCCGACCGTTGCCTCCGGAGGAGCGGTCAGCAAATTATTGCGCTCCATGAGACTGCCAACCCTCTCACTGAACATCGCCGCTCCTTCGACCGAAAACTGCTGTGTTGACCTGCGGGATATGCCATTGCCGGACTGCGACAGATAAAACCCGCTCCTCGCCCAGCATGCTATGAGGTCATTGGATCGGGACTTTGACCCAAGTCAAAGTCGAATGAGAATTCTGAAGTGGAAGCCGGCACAGTCGAACCGGCAATATATTCCGGGATGCGTTACCGCCGCAGAAACCGGGCAATCCTGTCCACGCCCTCGCGCAGCACCTCAACCGGACGGGTATAGGCAAACCGTAGATGTTCGGCTGCAGCGTACACTCCGAAGTCGATGCCCGGTGTTATCGCGACACCCGCCTCTTCCAGCAGATCGCTCGCAAACATAAAGCTGTCCGAGGTAAACGCAGCGCAGTTTGCATAGATGTAAAAAGCACCCTGCGGACGCTGCGCAACAGCAAAACCCAGGTCACGCAATGCGGGCAACAGATAGTCACGGCGCTTGCGGAATTCATCTCGTCGCGCATCCAGCAGCGCCAGCGTTTCCGGCTCAAATGCGGCCAGTGCCGCAAATTGCGATGGCGTCGGGGCTGCCAGAAAAACGTTTTGTGCAATACGGTCGACCGCATCGACATAACGCTCGGGCGCCACCAGCCAGCCCAGCCGCCAGCCGGTCATGTTGAAATACTTCGAGAAACTGTTGATGACAAACACGTCATCCCGCGATTGAAGTGCGGTCTGCGCGGGATCTTCATACACCAGACCGTGGTAGATCTCGTCGACGATCAGGGCCCCACCACGTCCGGCCGCAAATGCAGCCATCGCCTGCAACTCATCCGGCGGGATCAGCGTACCTGTCGGATTGGACGGTGTCGCAACCAGCGCCGCAGCCGTGCGCCGCCCCCAGTGCTGCTCCAGATGCGCACGACGCAGCTGGTAATTGCTGTCCGGGCCGACCGCGATACCCACCGGCACACCATCCATCAACCGCACGAAATGGCGGTTGGCCGGATATCCGGGATCGGCGAGCAATACCTCGTCGCCGGGATTGACCAGAACGGATGTTGCCAACAACAGCGCGCCGGAAGCGCCGGGGGTGACGATGATTCGTTCAGTTGCGACCTCAACACCGTAACGACTTTTGTAAAAAGCGGCGATAGCCTGCCGCAGTGCCGGCAGGCCCGTCGCCGGGGTGTAAAAAGTGTCACCCCGCTCGATGGCTTTCGCACCGGCAAGGCGGATCGGTTCCGGCGTCATGAAGTCCGGCTCTCCGATTTCCATGTGGATGATGCTGCGGCCAGTCGCTTCAAGCTCCCGCGCCCGTGCGAGCAAGGCCATCACATGAAATGGCTCGATGTGACCGACGCGCTGCGCCAGCGGCCAGTCTTTGCGGGAGACAACGGTTCTATCTGGATCCGGATTCTGATCGGTCACGATGAGGAATGCATAAACATAGAGTTTCGACACTAGCAAAAAAACACGGGGCCCGCGGGCCCCGTATCGTTGAAGGGTGCAGAAAAGTTCAGACGCCGTTTTTCCTGAACCATTCGGTGGCGCGTTTCCAGCCGTCTTCTGCCTGCGCCTTGCGGAAACTCGGCCGGTAGTCGGCATGGAAGGCATGCGGTGTATCGGGATAGAGATGGATCATCGACGGCTTGCCTTTTTCTTTCAAGGCGGCATTCATTTTTTCGACGGTATCGTTGGGAATTCCGGCGTCGGCGCCGCCGTAGAGTCCGAGTACTGGCGCATTGATCTGATCCACGAGCTCGATCGGATGTTTCGGCGTCATCTCGGTCGACTGTCCGACGAGACGTCCATACCAGGCCACGCCGGCTTTGACGATTTTGTGATGTGCCGTGTAGAGCCAGGTGATGCGGCCACCCCAGCAGAAACCGGTGATGCCAAGGCGTTTGCCGTCTGCACCGTTTTTGCCTGCCCAGGCCACGGCAGCATCGAGATCGCTCATCACCTGCGCATCCGGCACGAAGTTGACGACCTTGGCGAAAATTTCCTTGTTGTCTTTCAGTTGCGAAACATCACCCTGGCGGAAAAACATTTCCGGCGCAATCGCCAGATATCCCAGCTTGGCAAAACGGCGGCAGACATCCTTGATATGTTCGTGCACGCCGAAGATTTCCTGCACCACCAGAATGGTCGCCAGATTTTTGCCGTTGGCCGGCATTGCGCGATAACCCGGAATGTCGCCGTTGGAAGTAGGAATCTTGATTTCGCCGGCAGTCAGGCCGTTGGTATCGGTGGTGATCATCGTTTGCGCGCACACCGGCTGCACGGCCAGCGCAAATCCCGCCGCCAGCGAGCCGGCAACAAATTCACGGCGTGTTACGGTCGTGCGGTTGGAAACCAGGGCAAGCATGTCCTCACGCAGCATGTCGTTCATGGTCATCTCCGGATAAAGGAAGGAAAAACAGAGCGGCAAAGACTAGGGCAAAGGTTACAAATTGACAAGGCACAAGCGTGCCGCCGGTGTTATTCCAGCGGCACAAAACCCTGAGTCGGTCAGGGTTACGTCAATTCTTAGGAACAGGCTTGTAGTCGTCGGGAGCACCCGGGGGAATTGGCGGATTGCGCTTCAACCCTTCCTGGAAGTCGTGAATCATGCGGCGGATCGGCGTGCGCGCCCAACCCGCGATCGTATTGACGTCAGTTTCTTCCTTCGGATCCTGAATCAGATTGAACAACAGCGGAGATTCAAGGTGGTTGGCGCCGGCATTGGGTTCAGGCTCCCAAACCAGGTGCATTTTCCAGTCGCGCCATTTGGCAGCCCGCATTTCGGATTTGATGTAAAAAACCAGTCCTTCGCGTGCAGATTTTTCGTTCTGCCCTGTAAAAAACGCGCGCTGGTCCAGCCCGTCGATCGGACGGTCGGAAGGCACATCA
>CAMAYE010000121.1 GCA_945862135.1 Bordetella parapertussis | reverse complement strand
CATCGGCCGGATCGCAGTGATGTTGCCGGGCGTGCGGCCAAGCATCTGCTTGGCGGCGAGACCGACTTCCTGGATGACTTTTTTGCCGTTAGGGCCGCCTTCCTGGCGGATCGCTACAACGGACGGTTCGTCGAGGACGATACCCTTGCCGCGCACGTAAATCAGCGTGTTCGCAGTGCCAAGATCGATGGCGAGATCGTCGTTAAAGTAACCACTGAGAAAACCGAACATAAAGCCTTTCATATCAACGGATTTTGCTGCCTTCCAGGGCCCCGGTATGATAACCTACGCAGCCCTTGTTTTTAACGGTTTTTTCACTCTCTTCATGGCCCTGACCCTCGACGATGTGCAGCGCGCAGCGCACCTGGCGCGGATCGCCGTTGACAATGCCGAAGCCGAGGCGACGTTGACGCAACTGACGCGCGTATTCGGGCTGATCGAAGACATGCAGGCGATTGATGTTTCCGGCATCGAGCCGATGGCGCATGCACAGGATCTGATGCTGCGTTTGCGGGATGACGTTGTCACCGAGAGCGATCAGCGAAAACTGTTCCAGTCGGTCGCGCCTGAAGTCGAGGCCGGTCTTTATCTGGTGCCCAAGGTCATCGAATAACCGGAGCCGGGCTGTAGTCGCCGCCCGACACTTGCAATGTCCAACGCCACTCTCCAAGAACTGTCCGCACAGCTGGCCGCCAAGGCTTGCTCCAGTGTTGAGTTGGCGCAGGATTTCATTAATAAAATCAATGGCTTGAATAAATCCATCGGGTGTTACATCACTGTGGATGCCGCGCGTACGCTGGCACAGGCCCAGGCGGCGGATGCGCGCCGCGCAGCGGGCAAGGCCGGTGTCTTGACCGGGGTTCCACTGGCGCACAAGGACATCTTCTGTGCAAAGGGTTGGTTGACGACCTGCGGTTCGAAAATGCTCTCCAACTTTGTCGCGCCGTACGATGCGCATGTGGTTGAGCAGTGTGATGCCGCCGGCATGGTGACGCTGGGCAAGACCAACATGGACGAGTTTGCGATGGGCTCGTCGAATGAGACTTCGTATTTCGGGCCAGTGCGCAATCCATGGAACCGCGAGATGGTGCCCGGCGGCAGTTCGGGTGGTTCGGCTGCTGCGGTTGCAGCGCGACTGGCGCCTGCTGCGACGGGCACGGACACTGGCGGGTCGATTCGCCAGCCCGCGGCGCTGACCGGAATCTGCGGTCTGAAGCCGACCTACGGGCTGGTGTCGCGTTACGGGATGATCGCGTTTGCTTCCAGCCTGGATCAGGCCGGACCGATGGCGCGTACCGCTGAAGATCTCGGACTGCTGCTGAACGTGATGGTTGGCCACGACACTCGTGATTCCACCAGCCTGAAACGGCCGACGGAAGATTACAACCGCGACCTGGCTAAACCGCTTAACGGTCTGCGCATCGGTTTGCCGAAGGAGTTTTTTGCTGCGGGAATGTCCGCCGATGTGCAGAAGGCTGTCGAAGCCGCCGTTGCTGAATACAAAAAGCTGGGCGCGACGGTTGTCGACGTCAGCCTGCCCAACATGGGATTGTCGGTCCCCGTGTATTACGTGCTCGCGCCTGCCGAGGCCTCAAGCAATCTGTCGCGTTTCGACGGTGTGCGTTACGGCCATCGTGCTGCGGAATACACCGACCTGCTGGATATGTACAAACGCAGTCGTGCCGAGGGTTTCGGCGCCGAGGTGAAGCGCCGCATCCTAATCGGCACCTATGTGCTGTCGCACGGCTATTACGACGCCTATTACATCCGCGCGCAGAAACTGCGTCGCCTGATCGCCCAGGATTTTGCGGCGGCGTTCAAACAATGCGACGTGATCATGGGACCGACCAGTCCGACAACGGCATTCCGTATCGGTGAAAAAAGCAGCGATCCGGTGCAGATGTATCTGTCCGACATTTACACCATCGCAGTGAACCTGGCCGGATTGCCTGGCATGTCGATTCCCTGCGGTTTCGATGGAGGTGGCCTGCCGGTTGGACTGCAGATTGTTGGCAACTATTTCGATGAAGCACGCATGCTCAACGTGGCGCACCAGTATCAGCTCGCGACGGACTGGCATCAACGTGCGCCCAAGGGAGTGGCCTGACCATGCAATGGGAAGTGGTCATCGGGTTGGAAACCCACGCTCAGCTGTCGACGGTGTCGAAGATTTTCTCCGGCGCATCTACTGCATTTGGTGCAGAACCCAATACCCAGGCTTGCGGAGTCGACATCGCGCTGCCTGGCGTACTGCCAGTGATGAATACCGGTGCTGTAGAACGCGCGATCCGCTTCGGACTCGCGGTCGGGGCAAAAATCAATTCGCCGTCGATTTTCGCGCGCAAGAATTATTTCTATCCAGACCTGCCCAAGGGTTATCAGATCAGCCAGTACGAACGCCCCATCGTCGAGGGTGGAACACTGACCATTCAGGTCGGCGAGACTGAGAAAACGGTTCGGTTGACGCGTGCCCACCTTGAAGAAGATGCGGGCAAGTCATTGCACGAGGATTTTCATGGCCGCACCGGCATTGATCTGAATCGTGCAGGCACCCCGCTGCTGGAAATCGTCTCCGAGCCCGACATGCGTTCGGCCGAGGAAGCGGTGGCCTATGCAAAAGCGCTGCATACGCTGGTGCGCTGGATCGATGTCTGCGACGGCAATATGCAGGAAGGCTCGTTCCGTTGTGATGCCAATGTGTCAGTGCGTCCGCTCGGCACGACGGAATTGGGGACTCGCCGCGAAATCAAGAACCTGAACAGCTTCCGCTTCCTGCAGCAGGCGATTGAATACGAAGTGCGCTGGCAGATCAATGAACTGGAAGACGGTCGTGCGATTCAGCAGGCGACCGTGCTGTTCGATCCCGATAGCGGCGAGACACGCATGATGCGCACCAAGGAAGATGCGCACGATTACCGGTATTTTCCGGACCCCGATCTGTTGCCGCTGGAAGTGACTGCGGAGCGGCTGGCTGCTGTGCGCGCGGCGCTACCCGAATTGCCTGAAGCTATGAAAAACCGATTTATGCGTGATTACGGTTTGTCGAGCTATGACGCGTTGCAGCTTACGGAAAGTCTGGATGTAGCGATTTATTTTGAAGAAGCTACTAGATTGACTTTCGAATCAACGAAAATTCTTATCGGCATGAAGGGTGGCGAGCCGGTGATGCCTGGTATCGCAAAACTGGTGTCGAATTGGATGACGGGAGAAATCGCTTCCCGCCTTAATGTAGATGAGATTGAAATTAAAAATGCGCCGGTCAGGCCGAGTGGTCTCGCACGTCTGCTAGCACGAGCTTTAGATCAGACGCTCAACAACAAAATGGCAAAGGAAGTATTTTCTGCCATGTGGGCCGGCGAAGGTGATGCCGACGCCATTATCGCAGCCAAGGGGCTGAAGCAGATTTCCGACAGCGGCGAGATCGAGAAAATCGTCGATCAGGTTCTGGCGGCCAATGCCCAGCAGGTCGCCGACTTCCGCGCCGGCAAGGAGAAGGCCTTCAATTCGCTGGTCGGGCAGGTCATGAAGGCCTCACGCGGAAAAGCCAATCCCCAGCAGGTCAACGACATCCTGCGACGCAAACTCGCGTCCTGAACCCGGCTTATTTCTTGGCGGCAGGCGCCTGTGCCGATGCGGGTGCAGTCGTGGCGCCACCGCGCAATTCAAGGTAACGCGCTTTCTGATCGGCATAACGCTTGTTGATGGCTGCTTTGTCAGCCTCTTTTTCAGCGATGCGTGCCTCGATGCGTTTGCGTTCATCAGTTGCACGGGTCACTTCATCGGTGAGTGATGGCGGCACCGGTTTTCCGGATTTAGTGATGTCCGCGTGCTTTTTCTGGGATGCCGCTGCCGCTTCGGTGGCATTTTTCAGCGAAGTCTTGAGCTGGGTCAGTTGTAGATCAACAACCTGCAGTTCGCGGTCACGCCGCTGGTCGATTTCCTTGTCCGAGGTATAAGTATTGACCAGCGCCGAGTCCTGGCGGCGTTGCTCGGCAATCTTGCGGTCTTCCTCGACTTTCAGCGCCGCCTTTTTTTCAGCCTCCTGCTTCAACCGTGCCGCTTCCTCGGCAGAAACATTCGTCTGGCGGGTGATGCCCCCTTTGTCCAGCGTCTTCGATTCGTTCTGCTGGAACTCCGGGGGTATGCGGTCGCCGCAACCCACAACCTTGCCGGTCTTGTCCTTCCAGCAGACAATTTTCTGGGCGTGCGTCAACGGCGCGGTAACCATGAGTGCCACCGTGGTGCAGGCGCTGATCAGGGTCAGACAATTCGAACGTTCATGCATGATGCACTCCATACTGTTTTCGGTATGCGGCAACTGCAGCCAGTTGCGACGCCATACCTTTTTCATTTTCCAGAAATCCGACCAGATCATCCAGCGTTGCGATGCTGACGACGGGAATACCGTATAGCTGTCCGACTTCCTGGGTCGCTGACAGTTCGCCGCTGCCGCGTTCCATGCGGTCCAGCGCAATCAGAACGCCGGCAGGAGTCGCATTCGCTGCCCGGATAAGGTTGACCGATTCCCGCACCGAGGTCCCGGCGGAGATGACATCATCGACGATCAAGGCGCGTCCGGTCAGCGGTGCTCCGACCACATTGCCGCCTTCGCCATGATCCTTGGCTTCTTTGCGGTTGTAGCTGAACTTCACATTGCGTCCGCTTTCAGACAGTGCCACTGCAACAGCGGCAACCAGAGGGATGCCTTTGTAGGCGGGACCAAACAGCATGTCGAAGGGAACGTCCGCTGAGGAAATCGCTTTCGCGTAAAATTGCGCGAGTTGGCGCAAGGAGTCGCCGTCGCAGAACAGGCCGGCATTGAAAAAGTAGGGTGAAAGGCGTCCTGCTTTGGTTTTGAACTCCCCGAACAGCAGTACCCGGGTGTCTATCGCGAAGCGGATGAATTCGTGTCGGAAGCTGGCAGCCATGGCTGAAATTTCAAGGGAAAAACGTTCAAGGGGAAGGTCGGTGGTATACCGGGTTTTCCCAGAGTGAAAACAATGAAAATTATAACCCTGAATCTCAACGGTATCCGCTCTGCCTCGCGCAAAGGCTTCCTGGAGTGGCTGCCGCAACAGCGCGCCGATGTGATCTGTGTGCAGGAACTCAAGGCGCAGGCAGCCGACATGACCGAAGAACTGCTGGCACCAGCCGGATATCACGGTCATTTTCATTATGCCGAGAAAAAGGGTTATAGCGGCGTTGGCATCTATTCCAAACCCGCGCCCGACCGGGTGGCCGCCGGCTTCGGCGTTGCCGATTTTGACGCCGAAGGCCGTTATTTGCGCGCCGATTTTGGCGATCTTTCGGTGATTTCGCTGTACCTGCCTTCGGGTTCCAGCGGTGATCATCGCCAGGCTTCCAAGTTCCGCTTCCTGGATGCATTCCTTCCGCATCTGAAGAAGCTGCGCAAGGGTGGGCGCGAAGTTGTGCTCTGCGGTGACTGGAACATCGCGCACCGGGAGATTGATCTCAAGAACTGGAAGGGCAATCTGAAGAATTCCGGGTTCCTGCCCGAAGAGCGCGCCTGGATGACACGTATATTCGACGAACTAGACTGGGTTGATGTCTATCGGCGTTTGCATCCAGAGGCGACCGATACGTCCTACACCTGGTGGTCGAACCGCGGCCAGGCGCGTGCAAAGAATATCGGTTGGCGCATTGACTACCAAATTGCCACGCCGGGTGTCGCCGACCGCGCAAAGGATGCTGCGATCTACAAGGAGGTATGGTTTTCCGACCATGCGCCGCTGACCATCCGTTACGACGGGAAGCTCGCTTGACCGGCGGTCGCCCGTCCTGGCGGGAAACCCTGCTGGCCGTGTTCAGCGGCCGCATGCTGGTGGCAATGCTGATGGGGTTTTCCTCCGGTTTGCCTTTGCTGTTGACGGGTTCGGTGCTGCAGGCCTGGCTGAAAGATGGCGGCGTAGATCTGGCACGCATCGGTCTGTTCGCTCTGGTGGGACTGCCGTACACGCTGAAATTCCTGTGGTCGCCACTGTTTGACCGCTACGCGCTGCCACTGGGCCGGCGGCGTGGCTGGATGGTACTGATGCAACTCTCGGTGGCGGGCGCACTGCTGTTGCTCAGTATGACGCAGCCTTCTGCCGATCATCTGTGGCTGGTGATGCTGGCCAGCGTGCTGGTATCTTTTTTTGCGGCCTCGCAGGACATCGTGATTGATGCCTATCGCCGGGAGAGTCTGGCGGAGTCCGAGCTCGGGTTGGGTTCGGCCTTGTACGTCAACGGCTATCGTGTCGGCATGCTGCTCGCCGGGGGTGGCGGCCTGATTCTCGCCGACTGGATCTCGTTTGAGGCGATGTACCGGTTGATGGCGCTATTCATGGCCGCCTGTGTTGCGGTAACGCTGATGGCCCCGGAGCCGCCGCTGCCGGAGGGCCGGCCACGCAATCTTCGAGAAGCGGTGGTTTTGCCGTTCCGCGATTATTTCACTCGCGACGGCGCCTGGCTGATCCTCGCATTCATTCTGCTCTACAAGCTGGGCGATACCATGGCGTCGGCGATGACCACGCCGTTTTATCTGGATCTCGGTTACAGCAAAACCGAAATCGGCGCGGTTGTGAAACTGTTCGGGTTCTGGGCGACTCTGGCGGGCGGCACTCTGGGCGGCATCTGGATCCTGCGCGCCGGCATGCACCGCGCGCTGTGGCTGTTTGGTTTCTGTCAGATGATTTCAACCTTCGGTTTTGTCGTACTGGCGCAGATGCCGCCCAGCGAAGTTGCACTGGCCGCAGTGGTGGCCATCGAGAACCTGACCGCCGGCATGGGTACCGCGGCGTTCGTCGGTTTCATGGCGGCGTTGACCGATCGGCGCTTCACGGCGACGCAATATGCATTGCTGTCGAGCCTGATGGGGGTTCCGCGGGTGCTGTTGTCGGCGCCTACCGGCTGGCTGGCGCAGACTCTTGGCTGGTCCGGGTTCTTCCTGCTCTGTGTGTTGATCGCGATTCCAGGGCTGCTGCTGCTGCGCTGGGTGATGCGCCTGGCGGCGAACCCTCAGCTGCCAAACTGATAAACCGCGAGTTCCCCGAGCAGATTGGGCAGTGATGTCACTGGCCGGCCGTCGGTGAGCAGTGTGCGGGCAACGATGCGGATGCCGCGCTCTCCGCAGAACTTCTCGAAATCTGCGACGGTGCACAGATGGATGTTCGGCGTGTTGAACCACTCGAAAGGCAGGTTTTCCGAAATCGGCATGCGGCCACGAAGCACATGCAGGCGGTTTTTCCAGTAGCCGAAGTTTGGAAAGGTGACGATGCCGGCACGGCCGACACGCAGCATCTCGCGGACAATGCGTTCGGTATTGCGCATGGCCTGCAGGGTCTGCGAGAGCACGACGAAGTCGAATGAGTCATCGTCAAAATCGGCAAGACCCCGCTCCAGATCGCTTTGAATGACATGCACGCCGTTTTTGACGCACGCGAGCACGTTGCCATCATCGATTTCAACGCCATAGCCATTTACGCCGCGTGTCTGTTGCAGGTATTTAAGCAGAGTGCCATCGCCGCAGCCCAGATCCAGTACGCGCGCACCCTGCGTAATCCACTCGGCAATCGCCGCGAAATCGGGACGCTGGTTTCCATGCGGGCCGTTCATGATGCGATTTCCCCGTGGACCCGTTCGAAATAAGCGGCGACCAGCCGGTGATATCGCTTATCGTCGAGCAGGAAGGCATCGTGGCCGTGCGGCGCGTCGATTTCGGCGTAAGTCACCGGCGCGCGGTTTTTGATCAGGGCATGGACGATTTCACGCGAGCGTTCCGGTGAAAAGCGCCAGTCGGTGGTGAACGAAACGACAAGCATGCCGGCAATCACCGGCTGCAATGCTTTAGCGAGGTCACCGCCGTGTTCGAATGCCGGATCGAAGTAGTCGAGCGCCTTGGTGATGCGCAGGTAGGTGTTGGCATCGAAATAATCGGCGAACTTGTTGCCCTGGTAGCGTAGGTATGACTCAATCTGGAATTCGGTGTCAAAAGTGTATCCCGGCTTGCCGTTTTTCAGCTGGCGACCGAATTTGTTCGCCATCTCGTCATCCGACAGATAGGTGATATGCCCGACCATGCGTGCGACACGCAGGCCGCGTTTCGGCGCCGTATTCAGCGCATGATAGTTACCGTCGTTGAAGTCCGGGTCAGTGATGATGGCCTGGCGCGCCACTTCGTTGAAAGCGATATTCTGGGCGGATAGATTGGGTGCGCAGGCGATCACCACGCTGTGCCGCAGTCGCTGCGGATAACGCGCCGACCAAGCCAATGCCTGCATCGCGCCGAGGCTGCCGCCCATCACGGCGGCAAATTGCCTGATGCCGAGATGGTCCGCGAGGCGTGCCTGGGCATCGACCCAATCCTCGACCGTGACCACTGGGAAATCACCACCCCAGATCCGGCCAGTGTCCGGGTTGATGCTCAGCGGGCCGGTGGAACCGTGGCAGCCACCGATATTGTTGACACCAATCACAAAAAATCGTCGTGTATCCAGCGGCTTTCCGGGACCGATCATGTTGTCCCACCAACCGGTGTTGTCCGGGTCGTCGGCGTAATGACCGGCAACGTGGTGCGAGGCATTCAGGGCGTGACAGACCAGCACTGCGTTTGAGCGGTCCGTGTTCAGCGTGCCGTAGGTCTCGTAGACGAGTTCGTAATCGCGCAGAACCACACCGCAGCGCAGCGACAGCGGCGCTGCAAAGCGTGCAAGCTGCGGCGTCACAACGCCGACCGAATGATTTGAATCCTGAATTTTGTCTGCAGCCATAAAAAAACCCCGCAGCCTGCGCTCCGGGGTTACGAGAATTCGTTCATCTCTTTAGCCGGATTTATTACGCGCCCGCAAGCTGAATCAAATCGGCGCGAAAACTGTGGACCTACGTTACCTGCGGCATGCGTCCTTGTCAAATCACCCGTTGGGCATCAGGCATTCAGTTTCCCGAGCATGCCACGCAGCTTGACGGGGTCCGTGGTGCGCAGCATTTTCCTGGCGACGGGGTATGCCTCAGCGAGGTTTGTTTTCAAAACTCGCTGCTTCACATCCAGCAAATGTGCTGAATGCATAGAAAAGCGCCGCAACCCCAGGGCGAGCAAAAGCCGGGTAAGGGCAACATCGCCTGCCATTTCACCGCAGACCGCGACTGGAATCTGGGTTTTTCCGGCGGTGGTGAAGATATGCGAAAGCACCGTCAATACCGCCGGATGAAGCGGGTCATAGAGATGAGCCACAGTGTCGTCGGTGCGATCAATGGCGAGTAGATACTGGATCAGGTCGTTGGTGCCGACGGACAGGAAATCTAGGCGTTTGGTCAGCAGGCCCAGTGCCAGCGCTGCTGCCGGGATTTCGACCATGCCGCCCACTGGCACCCCCCGGTCATAGGTTATGCCATCGTCATCAAGGCTGCGCTTGGCCTGTTCGATCAGTTGCAAAGCCTGATCAACTTCACTGGAATTCATCAGCATCGGGATCAGGATCTGCATCTTGCCGTAGCGCGACGCCCGCAGCATTGCACGAAGCTGCGTGATGAAGCGTTTGGGTTCGGTGAGGCAAAGCCGGATAGCGCGCAGACCCAGCGCCGGGTTTGGCGAGGCGCGCGCTGAATCATCAATTTGCTTGTCGGCGCCGAGGTCGTAGGTGCGAATGGTGACCGGCTTGCCTTTCATCTCTTCCAACACCCGGCGGTAAGCTTCGAATTGCTCATCCTCGCTGGGCAGATCCTGCCGGTTAAGAAACAGGAATTCGGTGCGGAACAGGCCGATGCCGGCGGCTCCGTTTTCGACGGCGAGTGCGACGTCGCTCGGCAACTCAATATTCGCATGCAGTTCGATCTGGGCACCGTCAAGCGTACGCGCGGGTGTATCGCGCAGCCGTTTGAGTTTCTGCCGTTCCAGCCCGAACTCCCGCTGTCGCAGTTGATATTCGGCGAGTACCTGCGGATCGGGGTCAACGATGAACACGCCTTGGGTGCCATCGACGATTACAATTTCATTCTCGCGTACCAGTTGCCGCGCCTGATGCAGGGCGACGATACAGGGGATGTTCAGGCTGCGCGCTATGATTGCGGTATGCGACGTCGAACCACCGAGGTCGGTGACGAAGCTCGCAAACTGATGCTGCTTGAACAGCACGACATCCGCAGGCGAAAGGTCATGCGCAACAAGCACCAGATTTTCCTCGGAGTCAGTTGCCGGCGGTGGCACATAACCGGGCTGTCCCGACAGTGCCTTCATGACCCGCTGCGCGACCTGAATAACGTCGGCGCGCCGTTCACGCAGGTAGTTATCCTCAATCGCGTCAAACTGCTGCAGCAGTTCATCAGTTTGCATTTTCAACGCCCATTCGGCGTTGCAATGTTCGGTTTCGATGATGTCCCGCGGGATACCGGACAGCGTCGAATCGTTGAGGATCATCAAATGCAGGTCGATGAAGGCGGTGAATTCGGCCGGCGCGCCGGCGGGTACGGCGCCGCGTAATTGATCAAGCTCCCCGCGCACGGTGGC
>CAMAYE010000120.1 GCA_945862135.1 Bordetella parapertussis | reverse complement strand
AATTGCCAGCGCCATTGATGATGCGGTTGGAGTGCGGCTGACCAGCCTGCCGCTGACAGCGGAAGCGGTTTATCGTGGCCTGCGCGCGCAAGCGGGCAAGCCGCTGGAAGATTAAATTCAGAAAAACATCAGCCACAGAGGTCACAGAGAACACAGAGGAAAAGCGAAAAACATCATTGAGGGGGGGGGGCTGGATTTTGCAGTTCTCTGTGCTCTCTGTGACCTCTGTGGCTAAAAAAGGTTTTGACTTTTGACTATGCAAACACAACGTCCGATTGAATTTATGCTGAACGGCCGTTCGGTGACGGCGCAGGTCGGCAATCACCAGAATCTGGTGGAGGTGCTGCAGGGGCAGGGCCTGTTCGGGGCGCGCGAAAGTTGCGCCCAGGGCCTGTGCGGTTGCTGCACGGTAATCGTCAACGGTTCTGCGGTCTCGGGCTGCCTGACGCTGGCGCCGCTGATCGACGGCGCCGATGTGCGCACCATTGAGGAATCTGCCGACGGAAAGCTGGACGCAGTGCAGCAGGCCTTTATCGAAACCGGCGCTTTCCAGTGCGGTTTCTGCACACCGGGTTTTGTGCTGATGACGCGGCAATTGCTCGATGCGCATCCGCAACCGAGCGATGACGAAATCCGCCACTATCTGGCGGGTAACCTGTGCCGCTGTGCGGCCTATCCCGAAATCATCAAGGCCGTGCGGCTTGCCGCGGCCAAACGCAAAGGCTGAACATGACTCGTCCCGTCGGTAACCCGCTGGACTTGCGTTCGTGGCTGGATACCGCGCGATCATTGGGCGAGCTTAGGGACGTATCAGGCGCCGACGCGAAACTCGAACTCGGTGCAATCAGCGAACTCAACGTCAAGATCGACGGCGCACCAGCGCTGCTGTTTGACGAGATCAATGGTTATCCCAAAGGCTTTCGCATCCTGACCTGCAGCACGGCGAGTCCGGCGCGGCTGTCGTCAATTCTGCGTCTGCCGGTTGAACGCAAACACCACGAACTGGTGCAGAAATTGCGCGGCCGGCCCAAGGGCTGGCAGGCTGAAGCGCCGAAATACGATCCGGTGCCGGTAGAGACCGGACCGGTATTCGAGAACATCCAGTCCGGCAAGGCAGTCGACATCAACATCTTCCCGTCGCCGCTGTGGCACGAGAAGGATGGCGGGCCCTATATCGGAACCGGCTGCTGCGTGGTGACCAAGGACTTTGATTCCGACTGGGTTAATGTCGGCACCTACCGTGTGCAGGCTTTCGATAAAAACCATGTCGGCCTCGACATGATTCCCGGCAAACACGGCGCCATCCAGTACGACAAGCACATGAAAGCGGGCAAGCCTTTCCCGGTAGCCATTGTCATCGGCTGCGATCCGCTGGGTTACCTGATCTCCGGCATTGAAGTGCCCTTCGGTATGTGTGAATACAACTACATCGGCGCGATACTTGGTGAACCGGTGCAGGTGGTGCAGGGCGAACTGACCGGCCTGCCGATTCCGGCGGCTGCGGAAATCGTGCTCGAAGGTTATTGCCATCCGGGTGACGTCAAAACCGAGGGGCCCTTCGGTGAATTCCACGGTTATTACCCGGGCAAGGAAGCCAAGGCGCCGGTATTGACCATCGAGCGGGTGTATTACCGCAATGATCCGATCATTGTCGGCAGTCCGCCGGCGAAGCCGCCCAACGATTATTCCTACTCCAAGGCGGTGATGCGTTCCGCATTGCTGTTTGATGCGCTGCTGGCGTCCGGTGTGCCCGATGTGCACAGCGTGTGGGCGCACGAAATCGGCGGTGCGCGCATGTTCAACGTGGTGGCGATCCGCCAGCGGTATGCGGGGCATGCACGGCAGGCGGGGCATATTCTCAACCAGTGCGGTGTCGGCGCTTACATGTCGCGTTACACCGTGGTGGTGGATGAAGACATCGATCCGTCGAATCTGCAGGAAGTGATGTGGGCGGTGGCGACACGCACCGATCCGGAAGTGGATATCGACATCATCAAGCGCGGCATGGGTTCGAAGAACGATCCGATGTTTGTCGCCTACCGTTACAACGCGCCGTTCAATTCCAAGGCGATCATCGACGCCTGCCGGCCGTATGACCATCTGCATGAATTTCCGCCGGTGGCCGAAGCGAGCAAGGAATTGCAGGAGAAGGTTCGTGCCAAATGGCATGATTTATTCAAGTAAGAATAAAAATTTAAGTTATTGATTATAAAGGATATTTTATGACGCGCTCATTCATTCCTCTGATGCTTGCCGCAATGTTTGCGATGACGGCGCAAGCTGCTGACAGTTATCCGAACAAACCCATCCGCGTGCTGGTACCGTTTGCCCCGGGTGGTGTTGTCGATACTTCGGCGCGTATCCTCACCAACAAGATTGCCGAGACCAAGGGCTGGCAGTTCGTCGTCGACAACCGTCCGGGCGCCAACGGATTTATCGCCGTCGGCACTACGGCGCGGGCAACCGCCGACGGTTACACGTTGCTGGCCGCCCACACCGGCGAGTTTTCGGTAAACCCGATGCTGTTCAAGAATGTGCCCTATGACTTCGATCGCGATTTCACCTCGATCATCATGGTCAGTGATGCACCGATGCTGGTGGTGGTGAATGCCACTTCACCGTTCAACAACCTGAAAGATCTGGTCGCCGGCATGAAGGCCAAGCCGGGCCAGCTGTCCTTCGGTTCACCGGGCACCGGTTCGGTGAATCACATGGCCACGGAATGGCTGGTGAATGCGGCTGGTGCCAAAGCCCTGCATGTGCCGTACAAAGGCGGCGCGCCGGCGGTTTCTGCGGTGGCCGGCAATGAAGTGGTGTTCACTGTGGCCGGACTGCCGGGCGTGTTGCCGCATTTGATGGCGAAACGCGTCAAGGTGCTGGGCGTGACCACGGCCAAACGTTCGCCGCAGGTGCCCGATTACATGTCGGCCCAGGAAGCCGGGATACCCGGCGTCGATGCCTCGATCTGGGTCGGCCTGTTCGCGCCCAAAGGCACGCCAAAGGAAGTTATCAGCAAGCTTTATCAGGCTTCAGCGGATGCGCTGAAAAATCCCGACATCAAAAAGCGTTATGCGACGGTAGGCGGTGCTGAAACCACGACCATGGGCACCGAAGAATTCAACAAGCGTATTCGCAGCGAATTGGAACGTTATCGCAAGGTGGCGGCGCAGGTGGGCATCCAGCAGCAGTAAGTCTTGCGCAACAACCCAAAAAAGCCGGCAATTGCCGGCTTTTTTGTTGTGTAATTATTGCGGAGTGATCTTCGCGTCGCGAGCCACTTTGGCCCATCGTGCAATGTCACGCTGGATTTGCGCAGCGAATTCCTCCGGCGTATTGCCAATGCCCTCTGCACCTTCACTCGCCAATTTCTGCCGTATATCCGGCAGACCAAGTATGCGCACGGTCTCGCCATGCAGGCGCGTTACCACTTCACGTGGTGTGCCCGCCGGAGACAGTATTCCGTACCATGATCCGGCCTCAAATCCGGCAATTCCCGCCTCTCCGAATGTGGGCAGGTCGGGGAGCGTCGGCGCGCGTTTGGCGGCAGCAACTGCGAGTGCACGAAGCCTTGCCGATTTTACCAAGGGCAGCACTGCTGGCATTGAGTTGAACATCAACGCAACGTGACCGCCAACAAGATCGGTCATGGCAGGAGGGCCGCCTTTGTAGGCGACATGCACGATGTTGATGCCGGCCATCGTGCGCAGCATTTCACCGGCGAGGTGAGCCGAACTTCCGGCGCCGAACGAGGCGTAATCGAGCTGGCCGGGCCGTGCCTTGGCAAGAGCGATGAGACCCTGAAGGGAATTTGCGGGTACCGACGGGTGTACTACCAGAAGGAACGGTGAGTCGGCGAAATTGCTGACAGGGGCGAAATCTTTCACCGGATCGTAGGGCAGTTTTGCGTAGACCGCCGGATTTGTAGTGTGCGTCCCGGTGGTGCCGAACAGCAGCGTATATCCGTCGGCGGGCGATCTGGCGACGAATTGGGTGCCGATGATGCCGGCCGCGCCCGCGCGGTTGTCGACGATAGGCATCTGTTTCCATGCATCGCCCAGCTTTTGCGCAAAGGCTCGCGCAAAAATGTCGGCATTGCCGCCTGCAGGGAAGGGTACGACTATTCGAATCGGTTTAGCCGGATACGTTTGCGCCATCGAAGGCGCTGGAGCTAGAGAGAGGGTGACGAGCAGGCAGAACAGGGCGTCGCGCAAAGTCATGATTGCTCCTCGATTTTGTAGGTCTTCTGATCAGACTGCCGTCAGGGGCTTCGCCGGGATTCCGCCACGCTGTACCCAGCGATAACGGTCGGCGAGGGAATCGGCAAGTGGACGGCGCTTTGCATCGGTTACCGCGATCCACATGCGCAAGAGGTGACGCTGGCGTTCAGGTTCCGGGAAATCCTCGTAGGCTTCCCGTGCATGCAGCATGGTGTGGTTATTGATCAGTTGGATGTCGCCCTCCTGGAAATCCATTGTCAGCATCAGTTCCGGACGGTTGGCGATTTCCTGTACTGCGAGCAGTGCCTCGCGCTGCAGCGCGGTGGGCCGGTAGAGTTCGCCGAACCGGGCGGCAGATTCGTAATAGACCAGGCTGCAGATGCGTGCCGTAATTCGCCCCCGGTGCTCGCTGAACATGGGGATGCTGAACCAGGGCTTTTCGCCTGACGGCTCCTCGCCCCGCCAGTCCAGATGGAACAGGCCATAAAGCACATCAAGCAGATCCGGGCGTTCCTCGCGCAGTACGTTATGGATGGTCATTGCACTGGTAAGTTTGCTCGCACCACCGGATTTCGCGGTGCGAAGGCAGAACAGGCCGAGTACGTCTATGGGCAGCATGTCCGTGTGGAAATCCATGCGCTGATTGGTCTGGTAGGCGCGGGCGTTCGGATCGCTGATTACGCGGCCTTCATCGCGCACATGACCGAGAAGGTGGCCGCGCGCATTCTGCGACACCGGGGTGCCGAAATAACTGGTGATACCCCAGTAGATCAGCTCACAATCTTCGTCGCTGTAGCGCTGGCGCGGAATGCCGCGGATCAGTTTGAAGCCACGGCCGTTTTCAATCTCGTCGAGGATTGTGTCGAGCTTTACTTTCAGGCGCGGCAGGGGAAAGGCTTCAGAGGTGAACGGCATGCGCGTGCCGCTGTGTTTTATGTTTGCCAGCGCCGCGTCGATTTCGGCGATGTTGGCGTCGTCAAGGCGGCAGGTCCAACCGGGATCCAGCTGAATTGCGGGTCCGGTCCAGGCATCGGGGCTGGTGATCATAGAGTGGTGTGCTGGCATTTCTGGCTCTCAGCAGCTCATGGCCGACCTGTGTTGCCGAACATCCGCACGATGGTACCCAAACGGCTGTTCGCGAGACGGGCAGTATTCTGCCGCGCTGATCAAAGGCTGCGGATTCGGGGGCGCAACTGCGACGGTTGTGGTGCTGCCGGCAGGCCGGGACGACGCGGCGGCTTTCGTAAATCCCATACTGACCTCCTCCAGGTTTCTCGTAGTGGGGTAACGAGCTTTAGCTGCACTCTGAATGTCACCATATTGATCCGGGACAGTCAAACACGGAAAAGTCGCTTAACTGATTTGAGCTGTGCTTGGACCGGCCAAGACCGATTACGCTCAGGATACCCTCGGATTCAGCAGATCCCGCAACCGGTCGCCGACCAGATTGATCGCGACGATGGTCACCAGAAGTGCGATGCCGGGGAAAAAGCTGATCCAGTATTTGCCCGACAGCAGGTGGGCATAACCGTTGGCAATCAGCAGGCCCAGCGAGGGTTCGGTGATCGGCAGGCCGAGGCCGAGGAAGGACAGTGTGGCTTCCAATGCGATGGCTTGCGCGATCTGAACCGTGGCCACCACCATCACCGGCGGCAGCACATTGGGCAGCACATGGCGCAGCAGGATGCGCGCTTCGCCGACGCCCATGCACACTGCGGCCTCGACATATTCCTTGCGCAATTCCACCAGCGCAGCGGCGCGCACGGTACGTGCGTAATATGCCCATTGCACGACCACCAGGGCAAGAATGATGCGGTCGATGCCCTGGCCGGTCAGTGCCAGCAGGATCAGCGCAACGAGGATTGCGGGAAAGGACAGCTGCAGATCAACTACACGCATGATCAGCCCGTCAATCCAGCCGCCAGCGCGGGCGGCGACCAGTCCGGCGATCAAACCCAGTGCCAGCGCAAGCACAGTCGAAGCGATGCCGACGCCGAGGCTGATACGCAGGCCGTAGAGGATGGCGGATAACATGTCGCGGCCCTGATCGTCCGTGCCCAGCCAGTAGATGAGTCCGGAGCTGCTGGACGCGCCGGGTGCGAGTTTGGCGTCGAGGATGTCGAGTTGCGCGAGGTCGTACGGGTTCTGCGGCGCTATCCAAGGTGCGGCTGCTGCGGCAAACAACAGCGCAGCCAGCAGCCAGAACGCGATCAGGGCAATGCGGTCGCGGCCGTATTGCGCTGCGAGGACGCTGGCCGGTGCGACCGCAGCCGTCATCGTGTTTCTCCCGCCTGCACCCGCGGATCAAGCACCACGTAGAGCAGATCGACGAGCAGATTGATCAGGATGAACAGGCAGACGGTTGCCAGCAGATAAGCGACGATTACCGGCCGGTCGAGCACGTTGATCGAATCAATCAGCAGCTTGCCCATGCCGGGCCACGCAAACACTGTTTCGGTGACGATGGCGAATGCGATCAGCGAACCCAGCTCGAGACCGGCCACGGTGACAATAGGGATCAGGATGTTGGGCAGTACATGCGAACGCACCACCGCGCTTTCACTGAGTCCTTTGGCACGGGCGAAACGCACGTAGTCCTGCAGCATGGCGTCTTGCGTGCCAGCGCGCGTCAGACGGATCAGCAGCGCCAGTTTGAACAGTGCCAGCGTGGTCGCCGGCAACAGCAGGTGGCGCAGGCCGTCGATGGTGAAAATGCTAAGCGGTATGCCGAAGACATCGGTGGTTGCGCCCCGCCCGGTGGTCGGCAGCCAGCCCAGCTGCACCGAAAACACCATGATCAACATCAGTCCGACCCAGAAGGTCGGCAATGCGAAACCGAATGTCGATAGTGTCATGATCGAACGCGCCAGCCATGAGCGGGGGCGCAGACCTGCGAGCAGCCCGAGCGGGATGCCGAGTGTGACCGCGATCAGCATCGCCGTCAGCGCAAGTTCCAGCGTGGCGGGCATGCGTTCGAGGATCAGGGTGATGGCCGGTACACTGGCTGCGAAGGAAATTCCTAGGTCACCGCCGAGCGCGCCGCGGAAAAACATCCAGTATTGTTTCCACAACGGTTGATCAAGCCCGAGCAAGGCGGTGGCGCGGGCAATTTCCGCCTGATCGGCCTGTGGATTGATCAGCAGATCCACCGGATTGCCGATGGCATAGACGCCGGCAAAGACCAGCAGCGACATCACGAACAACGTGGCTGCACTCCAGACCAGCCGGCGCAGCACGTAGTTCAGCACGGCCTGACCTCAGCGCGGCGTGAAGTGATGGGCAAAGGTGAACTCATCCGTGCGCGGCACGTAGGCCAGATTTGCGCGCATTGCCCAGCTGACCACCTGATGATGCAGGGGGATCAGGGCGAGATCCTGCATTGCCAGCGTATTGGCTTCGCGAGCCAGTGCCTCACGTTTGCTGCGATCCACGCTGCCCAGTGCCTGTTCCATCAGCGTGTCCACTTTTGGATTCGCATAGCGGCCCCAGTTCCACGCGCCATAACCTTTTTCGGCGTTGGGCGCGGCGACCAGGGAACGCAGCGACAGATCAGCGGCGAAGGAACCCCAGCCCAGCAGCGAAAAGCTGGTTTCTTCCTTGCGTACGCGGCCGAGGAACGCCGACATCGGCGCCGCTTCAACGCGGGTCTGGATGCCGACCCGAGTCAGCAGTTGTGCAACGGTCTGCAGCACTTGCTCGTCATTGATGTAACGGTTGTTCGGACCGGCGAGTGTCACGCGAAAACCATTGGGGTAACCGGCCTCGGTGAGCAGGCGTTTGGCGCCCTCGGGATCATAGGGTTCGGTTTTCAACGCCATGTTATGGCCGAACACACCCGGAGAAACAATATTGGCTGCGGGTACGGCAAGGCCTTCCATCACGCGCTCGGCGATGGCGCTGCGATTGATGGCTTTGGATAGCGCACGCCGCACGCGCAGGTCCTTGAATGGATTGGCAGGCAGCGGTTTGCCATTGTGGTCACTGACGCCGGGCGGCTGCGTGCGATATTGATCAAGGTGCAATACGATGGTTCGCCATGACGTCGTCTGGGTGACATGTAATTTATTGTTTTTATTGATATTTTTAATATCAGCCGAGGGTACATGTTCTATCACGTCGAGTTCGCCGGAGAGCAGAGCCGCGGTACGCGATGGGTCGGCCGGTACGATGCGCAGTGTCACCTTGTCCCAGGCCGGTGCTTTGCCCCACCAGTGTTCGTTGCGCGTCAGTTCCAGTCGGTCGCCACGCTGGTAGCGCAGATAGCGATAAGGTCCGGTGCCGACCAGCGCGCGGCCGGAATCAAAGTCTTCAGGGCCCGCGTTCTGCGCGTGTTTTTTTGACACGATCAGGATCGAATTCAGATCTTCAGGCAGCGCGCCGTAGGGATATTTGGTTTTGATGCGCAAAGTATGCACGTCGATGACCGTGGTCGATGCGATGGCACGCACATATGCGGCAAAACCGCCGGGACTGCCCTTGATCGACAACGGTCGCGCCAGCGAAAACGCGACATCGTCCGCGGTAAGCGGCGAGCCATCGTGGAATTTCACGCCGCGGCGCAGCTGGAATTCCCAGGTGGTGGCATCAATGGCGCGCCAGCGTTCCGCCAGGCCCGGGATCAGCCGGGTTTGCGGATCCACATCGGTCAGTGATTCAAAGACATGTCGCGCCACAGTAAGGTTCGGTTGTGCGGCGAGGTATTGTGGATCGAGAGAGGTTACTTCGCCGGAGAGGCCGATCCGCAGTTCGGCGGCATTGGCGCAGACGGCTGCAAGGCCCAGAACAGTGCACAGCAGGCGCAGGCCGGACAGAAATGGAATGTTGATTTTCATGGCGCAAGCATACCGCATGATGCATGGCTGGTTCGCTGCGTTGACAGGGTATGGAGGCCTGCCTATGCTGACCCTTTAACAACGGATGTTTCCGATGAAGCCGCAAGCTGCAGTCTCCGCAGAAACGCTGGCCTTGCTCAAAACGCTGATTGCGTTTCCAACCGTCAGCCGTGACTCCAACCTCGAACTGATCGACTACGTACGGGAATATCTGCGTCCTTTGGATGCCGATTGCCGGCTGACCTATGACCGCGACAAACGCAAGGCGAATCTGTTTGCCACGCTGGGTCCGCGCGACCAACCCGGCATCGTGCTCTCGGGTCATACTGATGTGGTGCCGGTCGACGGGCAAGACTGGTCTACGGATCCCTTTGTGCTGACCGAATGCAATGGCCGCCTGTATGGTCGTGGCACGTCCGACATGAAAAGTTTTATCGCCTGCGTACTCGCGGTGATCCCCGGCGTGGCAAAGCAGGGCCTGCGCACGCCGGTGCACCTGGCCTTCAGTTATGACGAGGAGGTCGGTTGCCTGGGGGTGCGCGGGTTGTTGAACGATCTGCAACAGGCGGGTATCCGGCCGCGTTCCTGCATTGTCGGCGAGCCCACGGAAATGCGGCCGGTGATCGCGCACAAGGGCAAGCAGAGTTTTCGCTGCACGGTGCGCGGTCTGGCTTCACATTCGGCTTATGCACCGTTTGGCGTCAATGCCGTGGAGGCCGCAGCCGAGGCCGTGGCTTTTTTGAAGCAGATGGCGCGTCGGCATCGCGACCGTGGTCCTTATGACCGTGGCTTCGACGTGGCTTACACGACGGTGCACACCGGCGTGATCCACGGCGGCACCGCCTTGAATATCGTGCCGCACGAGTGTGTATTTGATTTCGAGTTCCGCAACCTGCCGGGTGATGATCCGGCGGCGCTGTTGCGCGAGTTCGAGCAGCATCTGCGCACGGTGATCGAACCGGAAATGCATGCCGTCGATCCGCGCAGCGGATTTGCCATTCACAAACTGTCTGAAATGCCGGCACTCAATACCGGCGCCGAAACCGAGATCACTGCGCTGGCGCAGGAGCTTTCAGGCAACGGCGATATTGCCAAAGTATCGTTTGGCACCGAGGCCGCACATTTCCAGGTGGCCGGCGTGCCGACGGTGGTGTGCGGACCGGGGTCGATCCGCGAGGCTCACAAGCCCGATGAATTCGTCACACTGACGCAGGTTGCCGCTTGCGAAAATTTCTTGCACCGGCTCGGTTCCCGACTGGTCGCCGGGAACCGCTGATACGCGCTGCTCTTAATTGTCGGTCGTGGCGACGAACTTGGGATCGTCCTGGTGCTCGCGCTCGAATTGCAGGAATTCGTAATAGCCGCAGCGTTTGCCGTCCGGGTAGGAGTGGCACACGCTCGGACGCGCTTCGTAAACCGTGCAGCAGCGCTTTTTGGTATCAAACATTTTGCAGATCTTGCCAAAATGTTTGTCT
>CAMAYE010000119.1 GCA_945862135.1 Bordetella parapertussis | reverse complement strand
AGTTGCGCTTCGCTTGTTACGCGGCTTGCTGCTTCCGGCGCCGTCCGACCCAGCCCATCAGGCCAAGGCCAAGGCCCATCATGGCGTAGATTTCGGGTTCGGGGATGGCCGGCGTGAAGTTCACACCAACCACATAATCGTCCCAGTCGCCGAGGGTGGATGCGCCAGCGCTGTCGTTGTAGCCGATCACATATTGATAGTTGCCGGCAGCCAAGCCGCTGCTCACGGTCATGTTGGTGCCGATCAGGCCGATTGAAGTGCCGGACGCCCATGTGCCGCCGTTGATCGCGAACTTGCCGGTGTTGCCTTCAAACTTGAAGCTCACGGCGCCGGTGGTATCGACAAAAGCGCTGGCCTGCGTGCCAATCGGATTTTCCGTCAGCATCTGCGTGGCACCGATGGTCAGGTAAAACTTGTTGTTGTAGCCGGACTCCTGGCCGAGGTAGGTGAACGTGATGGTTCCCGTTTCGTTGGTTTCCAGTGCGCCCAGACCCAGGGTTGTGCCCACCGCGTAAAAGGGCAGCGTGTTGACGTTGAACGCTTCAGTGCGGGTCGCCGTCGATAACTGATTGAACGACAGTCCCGCATTCGCAAGGCTTGAGAATGCAAGCAGCGCAACAGCCAGAATTCCACGTTTCATGGTCGAACCTTTTCTAAAAAACAGGGGTATTGCAGAGCGAACCCGATCAAATTTCCACGACGCTATCATCGGGGAAGGGCTGTTCGCAGTCCATGCGCTAACCATCCTGTTTTTGATGGCTGAATCCTCCTGCCTAAAACCCCTTAATTATTAATGTCTTGGCGTCTGAAGGCGAAGGTCGTGCCTGAGGTTTTCAGTCCACCCTGATATTGGCGGCTTTTACCACTTTGGCCCATTTCGCGAGTTCGCTACGCATGTATTTACCGAGTTCCTCCGGCGTGCCGCCTTCCGGATCCACGCCGGCTTTAGTCAGAAAATCACGGATGCCCGGGTCAGCCAGCACCTTGCGAAACTCTTCATTCAGCCGTGCGACAACGTTTTGCGGCGTTGCACGAGGCGCCAGCATGCCGTACCACACGCCGGAGTCGTAACCCGGAACACCAGATTCAGCAACCGTCGGGACATTGGGCATGCTGCTGACACGTTTGGTGGTGCTCACGGCAATTGCGCGCAGACGACCCGCAGCAATGTGGCCTGCTGACGCGATGGGCGTTGCAAACAGCAATTGCGCCTGTCCGGAAATGGTGTCCACCAGCGCCGGGCCGCCGCCCTTGTAAGGCACATGTACGAGTTTGATGCCGGTCATGTTGTTGAGCAGTTCGGTTGCAAGGTGGGCCCCTGAACCATTGCCGGATGAAGCGTACAGAATTTCGTTCGGGCGCTTCTTGGCGATACTGATCACGTCCTTCATCGTTTTTGCCGGAAATGATGGATGTGCCACCAGCAAATAGGCCCCGTTGGCGAGCAGCGTGATCGGCTCGAAGTCCTTGATCGGGTCGTAAGGGATTTTCTGGTACAGCGCGGGGTTCACCGCAAGCTGCGCGGTGAGTCCCATGACGATGGTGTAGCCGTCGGGTGCGGCGCGCGCCGCAGTTTCCATGCCGATGTTGCCGCCGGCACCGCCACGATTGTCGACGATCACCTGCTGTCCGATGTTCTCCGACATTTTGCGTGCGACCGGCCGCGCGATGGTGTCGCTGCCGCCGCCGGGCGGGTAAGGCAGTATCAGGCGGATCGATTTGCCCGGAAACGTCTGCGCCAGCAACGGGGAAGTGGTCGCCGCTATGGCGACTGCGGCAGCCAGTAACGGCAGGCAGCGGATTGATTTCATGATGATTCCTCCTTTATCTTTATTGATATTCAAAGCGGCCGGTTCAGATGCGACCTTCGTGTGAACTGACGGCAACAACAGAGCGCGAGTTGCTGCGATTGCTCCAGGCGTGGCGTACGCCCTTTAGCAGTGCGACCTCTCCGGCCTTGAGCGCGACTTCCTCATTATCCAGCAATAACACCAGCTCACCCTCCAGTACCACACAATAGTCGAAGGTCGCAGTTTTCTGCAGATAGGGATGTTTCGCCCCTGCATGCCATGCACAAGCATTTGGCGAACCCATGCGGGTAAAGAATCCCCTGACATCCTGTTGAGTGACCTTGCCTTGCCATGCCGAGTCCGGCGGCAGGATGTCCACGCGGAAAGTGGTCCCGCCATTTTTCGGTTCCATTGTCCGTGGGAGATGCAGAGTTTCGTAGACGATTTTCGCCGGGCAGCTGTCGGTGACCCACATGCGTTGTGATGCGAAACCGGGGCGCGCCGGATCGGTCAGGACGTCGGGGCAGGGCCCGTCGCTGACGATCACGCTTTTGCCATCACCCGGACGGTCGATGGTGACGATGCGGCGGCTGAGTTTGATGCCGGGCGGCGGTGCTGCAGACAGCAGCGGCCTGTCATTGCCCACTGCATTGCCGTTTCCGCCGGGAAAATCCGCACCGATCATGTCGAATGCCATTTGCGCGTCGGTGGGATACGCCCATTCATGCCAGGCGCCGACCTGGATCACGATATCACCGGGCTGCATCAGCACTGTGCCTTCATCGAGGCGCAGTTCGCGGTTGCCGTTGAGCATCATGCCGTAGTCCACCGTCTGCGTTTTGTGCATGGAAGATGTGTACAGGCTGTTGCCGCCACGATCCCAGGTTCCGGTCGTTCCGGGCCGCAGCTTGGGCGGATGGTGGGGAATGACTTCCGGGTCTTGTGCCGGGTCATAGTCGCCGGGCCGGCCGACGCTCTGCACCACGCGCATGTGGCCGCCCCGGGGTTCACCGGGAAATTTGTATTTCAGCAGGCTTTCGTCGGTAGTACCGCCCAGTGCCATTGGCGAATCATTCCAGACCCATAAATCGGTATGTCCGCGTCCGGCCGACATGGATGACGGATGTGAATTCGGCGCATGACCGTCAATCAGTACGGTGGATTGATTTTGCGCATTGTTACCGGCGACCAGGCGCCGGATGGGTTTGAGGGAGGACATGGTTTCGCTTTCAGAAAAGTTCGGTCGGTGTCGTGGCCAGCATGATATTCAATTCCCGGGGATGGGGCGATGCTACTGCTCAGCATGCGGAACAGGGACTGCGAAGCACGGATTTTCAATACCTCGGCAGCCTTCTCATTTATCGTGCGCTGGCGGGCGGAATGCCATTACCCTAGCGACTTTTCCAACGAAATCCGGATTTCCCGGAAAACCAATCCCATGACCAAGACATTTGCACAACGCATTGCCGCAATGAACGCAATGTACAAGCTGCCTGCCAGTGAAAGTCCCGTCCTGCCGGATGACGTCGCCAGTCGCCTGACCAAGTTCAAGGCTACGCTGATGGATGAAGTGCATGAAATCGACGAAATCGTTGCACTGGCCCAGAAAGGTGCAGCACCGGCTGACATTCTGGTGGCCATAGCCGACCTGCTCGGTGACGTGATCGTGTATTGCCGTTCCGAGGCGCTCAAGTACGGCCTGCCACTGGAGGAAGTACTGGATATCATCATGGACAGCAATGAAAGCAAACTCGGGGCCGACGGCAAACCGATTTACGACGCCAACGGCAAATTCCTCAAGGGACCGAACTACTGGAAGCCCGAACCCAGAATCAAGACATTGCTTGAGCAGGCAAACCGCTGATCGCAGCAAACGCCATGAACAATATTTCCAGCCCGACGCCGGCCTATGGCGAACTTGCTCGTGTCTACGCGCGGCTCTACCGTTATCAGCATCTCGGTGCCATCGTCGGCTGGGATCGCAATGCGATGATGCCGCCCAAAGGTAACGATGCCCGTGCGGCGGCCGAGGCTGAACTGTACGCGCTGATCCACCGCACGCGCACCGATCCACAGCTGAAGACATGGCTGGATGCCGCAGAGAACGAACCGCTGGACGATCTTGCCCGCGCGAATTTGCGCGAGATCCGGCGCGACTGGCGCGATGCCAACGCCTTGCCCGAGTCGCTGGTTGAAGCTAAAACTCTGGCGGGCGCCCGTTGTGAACACGCCTGGCGCAGCCAGCGCCCGGCCAACGACTGGAAGGGTTTCCTCGAAAATTTCCGCGAGGTGGTGAAACTTGCGCGCCAAGAGGCGCAATTGCTGGCCGATGACACCGGCCTGTCGCGTTACGACGCCTTGATGGATCGTTTTGAGCCGGGCGTACGTGCCGCCGACATCGACCGCATTTTCGGCGATGTCCGGCAATGGTTGCCCGGGCTGATCACGCAGGCGCTGGAAAAACAGGGCCACGAAAAAGTCATTGCCCCGGTCGGGCCATTCCCGATTGCGGCGCAACGCGCACTGAACCAGGAAGTGATGGCGCTGCTCGGTTTCGATTTTTCGGCGGGGCGGCTGGATGAAAGCACGCATCCGTTCAGCGGCGGCGTGCCGGAGGATGTGCGCCTGACCACGCGTTATCACGAAGGTGATTTCACGCGTAGCCTGCTCGGCACCATTCATGAAACAGGCCATGCGCGTTATGAGCAGAATCTGCCCCGGGACTGGCTGGGCCAGCCGGTGGGTACGGCGCGCTCCTACGGTCTGCATGAAAGCCAGAGCCTGTCTTTCGAAATGCAGTTGGCGCGCAGCCGCGCTTTTGTCGGCATGCTGGCACCGCTGCTGGTTAGACACTTTGGCGAGCAGCCCGCCTTCGATCCCGACAACCTCTACCGGCTGTGGACGCGTGTGAGGCGCGGACATATCCGTGTCGACGCCGACGAAGTAACTTATCCGGCGCATGTCATCCTGCGCTACGAGATCGAACGTGCGTTGGTGGAAGGCGACATCGAAGCCGATGACATCCCGACACTGTGGGACGAAAAAATGCAGGTGCTGCTCGGCATCGACACGCGCGGCAACTACAAGGACGGTTGCCTTCAGGACGTTCACTGGACGGAAGGCGCCTTCGGCTATTTTCCCAGCTACACGCTGGGTGCAATGTATGCCGCGCAGTGGTTCGCGGCGATACGCCGGAAGACAGCGGATCTTGATGCACGCATCGCCCGCGGAGACCTTGCGCCGGTGTTCGAATGGCAGTTTGAGCGCATCTGGTCACAAGCCAGCTTGTGGGAAACGCCGGAGCTTGTGCATCGCGCGAGTGGCGAAGCCTTGAATCCGCAACATTTCCGCCATCACCTGGAAACCCGCTACCTGTAGCGATTTTCTGAAGCTGTGCACGGTTGAGTTGCATGATTGGTTGACGCGTCAGTGCGTGATCGTATTGGCCGGTGATTGCTGATGTGTGCGTTACCCAAGATTGCAGCGTAAATATGATCTGCTGAGTGCGCGACCGAACAGAACGGAATCTGCACCAAGCCCGGCAAAACAGGTTTCTCGAGCAGGCGGCCGTCAACGCACAGGCGTTGTTCAGAAGCGGTGCCTTCAAGAATGTGGCGCTGATTGCTGAAGCCAAGGCGCTCGGCATCGTGCGCCAGGAAATGGGTGGTGTTATTCAGGCCGCGACATTTGTGGAAATCGCGGATGAACATACCGGCACGCCGGTGACTGATCTGGAGTTGATCCTGGCGGCTTTTCGAGCCTAGTTGTAAACCGGAATTTCGCCGACATCCAGTGTGGCCTAAAAAGTATTTATTAAACAATAACTTATAATTTTTTTCGTGCGCTGCCGGGGCGATGCTGCCAGGTCCGGGGCCGTTTGTAATGAGCCACCATCGCCATGCCCTGTGCTAGCGTGAACATACGGACGGTGCGAACGTCCATACCCGCTACACGCGACATCCTGATACCCAACGGAGTTACGCATGACCTCGATTCCAGTCCGTTTTCCGGGTGCCCTTGGCGCCGAACTGGCCGGCCGGCTGGATACGCCCCTGCTGCCGCCGCGCGCTTACGCGTTGTTTGCGCACTGTTTCACCTGCTCCAAGGAAAGCAAGGCCGCAAGTTTCATCTCGGCTGCGTTGACCGAGCATGGCATTGCGGTGCTGCGTTTCGATTTCACCGGGCTGGGGGCGAGTGATGGTGACTTCGCCAACACCGGATTCAGTTCCAATGTGTCAGACCTTGTGGCCGCAGCGGATTGGCTGCGTGCCCACCATGGCGCACCGGCGATACTGATCGGCCACAGCCTTGGAGGCGCCGCGGTGCTCGCGGCTGCTGACCTCATTGCGGAAGCGCGCGCCGTTGTCACGATCGGCGCACCGTCCGCCCCAGCCCACATCAAGGCGCTGCTCAAATCTTCGGTGGGTGAGATAGAGGCGAGAGGTGAAGCCGAGGTGGAACTCGGCGGGCGGCGATTCCGCATCAAGCGCGAATTCCTCGAGGACCTGGAGCAGCAGACGCAGAAACAATATATTGCCGGACTGCGCCGGGCACTGCTGGTCATGCACTCCCCGATCGATGGCACTGTTCCCATCGAAAATGCCACCGGCATATTCATCGCCGCAAAACATCCGAAAAGTTTCGTGTCACTGGATCGCGCAGACCATTTTCTGTCGCGGCGCGAGGACGCCCGCTACGCCGCAACCGTGCTTGCCGCTTGGGCCGGGCGTTTTGTGCCGTTGGCTGACACCCATCGTATCGAGGGTGAGGCCGGTGAGGTTGTTGTTGCCGAAACCCGCGAAGGCAAGTTCACCCAGACCATTGCCGCAGCGGGCCATGCGCTGCGTGCCGACGAACCGCAATCCGTCGGTGGCCTGGGTTCCGCGCCAGGGCCTTATGATCTGCTGCTGTCTGCGCTGGGCGCCTGCACTGCAATGACCATCCGCATGTATGCCGATCTGAAGCAGTTGCCTCTGGAGCGCGTTACTGTGCGTTTGAGGCATGAGAAAATCCACGCTCAGGATTGCGCCGACTGTGACACGAAGGAAGGCAAGGTTGATCGCATCGATCGGGTGATTACGCTCGAAGGGACGCTCGACGAGGCGCAGCGCACAAAGCTGCTGGAGATTGCCGACAAATGCCCGGTACATCGAACCTTGCATGGCGAAGTCAAAGTGCTGACACACATCGGATAAGCGCGGATAACTGCTTGCTGCAACGGGATGTGACGGAGCGCCATCTCCAGGCAATCGGTTATTGCAGATAGCTCCAATCATCAACCAGAAAACAGGAGTGCGAAGATGGCTGAAGATCCGAGATCCTGCGGCAGTATTGCCTGCATCATCAATCTTGAGGGTTATTGCTGGTGCGGCCTGAAATGGGATGGCCAGAAAATGACCAGGGCGCCGCTGGAAAACACGGCTGAACGTCGCGTCGGCAAAACAAGCCAAACGGCTGGAAAGCCGCGTCGCCAATCACCTGCGAAAAAAACACGGACTGCGCGTTGAGCGGGATCGCCGATCCTGTGTAAGGCCGGTTTTAACCGTGGTTAAATTACCGTTACTTCGATCCGGGGAGATCAACATGAAACGCAGCTTCGCCGGTAGTCTCGTCGTCACCGTGCTGTTGGCCACCACGATTGCGCTGGCCGCTCCGGAAGTCTTTCGTGCACCGGTCAAGTTGCGCGAGGTCAGCGCCAGCCTGTGGGGTGAGCCGTTTAAAGGGGTGACCACGGATGGCAAGGTGATTCCCAATCTGTTCGCGCTCGCACAGACCGGTGTTTCGACTGCGCCGGCGACGAAGGCCGCCACTGCATTTGTCGCAAGCCTCAACGAAGGGCAACGCAAGAAAACGCTGTTCCCGGTCGATGACAGTGAATGGCGGCAGTGGGACAACCGTCATTTCGCGATGCGCCAGGGCATGGGTTTTTTCGAGATGAGCGAAGCCCAGCGCAAACTTGCGATTGATCTGTTGCGCGAAAGTCTCAGTGCCAAAGGGCTCAAGGTGACCCGCGACATCATGAATCTCAACGGCACGCTGGGTGAGATGACCGGCAACTTTGAGGAATACGGCGAGTGGTTCTACTGGATCACCATCATGGGCGAGCCCGGCGGCAGCGCACCCTGGGGTTGGCAACTGGATGGACATCACGTGATCATCAATTACTTCGTGCTGGGAGATCAGGTCGTGATGACGCCGGTGTTCATGGGCTCGGAACCGGTCAAAGCCGAGGGTGGAAAGTTCAAGGGCACGGAAGTCCTGCAAAGCGAACAGGACAAGGGGCTTGCATTGATGCGCTCTCTCAGCGCCGGTCAGCAGGCTTCGGCGCGTATCCGCAAGGACAAGTCGGGTGAGGATTTGCTGAGTGCGGCCTACAAGGACAATCTGGTGATGGACTATGCGGGCATTCGCGCCAGCGATATGACCGAGGCGCAGAAGACTCAACTGCTGAATGTGGTTGCAGATTTTGTCAACAACATGAAAGAAGGGCACGCCAAAGTCAGGATGGCCGAGGTACGCAAGCATATCAACGACACCTATTTCGGCTGGATTGGCGGCACAGATGCAGACGCTGTTTTTTATTACCGCATCCAGAGCCCGGTGATCCTGATCGAGTTTGACCATCAACGCCCAATCGCGCTGGCCAAGTCAAATGTTCCGACCCGCCAGCATATCCACACCATGGTGCGCACGCCCAACGGCAATGATTACGGCAAGGACCTGCTGCGCCAGCATCACCTGAAGCACAGGCATTAGCGGGGTACCGAGCCTCCCGGGCTGTGTCACGTTATGATGCGGAAGAGAACGGCTGCCCATGCAGGGCGATACAGGGGGCATTGATATGCGCCGCAAGAAAACACCCATCATCATTGATGTCGAAGCTTCCGGTTTCGGCAATGGCAGCTATCCGATTGAAGTCGGTGTCGCGCTCGACGATGACACCAAATACTGTTCGCTGATCCATCCCGCTCCGCAATGGGATCACTGGGACAATGATGCCGAGAAAGTACACCGCATCGCGCGCGATATCCTCGAAACCTACGGCAAGCCGCTGCAGGAAGTTGCGGCCCATCTCAACAAACTGCTGGAAGGCAAAACACTTTATACCGACGCATGGGTGGTGGACAAGCCGTGGCTGACCACGCTGTTTTACGAGGCCAAAATGGAAATGAAATTCAGCGTCAGTCCGCTGGAAATGATCCTTTCCGAAGACCAGATGGCGCGATGGCACGAAACCAAGGACCGGATACTGGCCAGTGTCGAGACGCATCGCCATCGCGCAAGTTTCGATGCGTGGCTGATTCAGGAAACCTACAAGCAGACGCTGGAGGCACCTCCGGCCTGAGTCTGGTTCGGTTGGGTCTTTTGCAGATCGGCAATGACTGAAACCGCTGAGTCATTGCCGCGTCCCGGGTTTATGCTGATTTTCCGGAACCCCTTCCAGCGGCAGTCGCCGGATCACGGACTGCTTGGAAAACCGCAGCGTATGAGTTGCCAGCAGCGTTTCGGCGAGAAAACAGACCAGCGCACAGGCGAAGCAGGCGATTCCGCCGAGAAAACTCCAGCGCACGAAATTGTCAGTGACTGAGTTCATCGTGACATCAAGAAACAGGCCAGCCACCGTCATGCCGATGAACAATGCGCAGAAAACGAGGAATCCGATCGACCAGTTGACGACGCTGCCGCGCAGCCCGAGCCGGCGCAGTTCCCAGTAGGCGGCGTCTTCGTTCTTGATGCGTTGCGTATCGAGACGTTCCTCGATCCAGCGGGCCCGGTCAATGATGCGGGACAGCCGCGTGGCCAGCGCGCCGATCATGGCGGCGACCGCAGTCAGCATGAACACTGGGGCAACGGCGGATTGAATGCCGTGAACAATGGTTGAATTCATGGAGGCGCTCCGGATATTGTGGAATTGTATTGAGGCCGTTCGCTGCACGGTCGATCACTGCATGTGGTGGCCGCCATTGACGGAACGGTCTTTTACAGCCTTATGATCAATGCTGTGCGGTTTCTTCGCAAGTGAGGGGGCGCTTTGCGGCATGTCCGATCCGCCATGTGCCGTCAATCACATCGCTGCGGCGTGGGTTTCGAGCGACAAAGCCCGGGATTTCACGAGGGGTCGGGCGAACCTTGATCGAGGATGACTGGTGGGCGACGCAGCGTTTTGAATGTCAGGTGATTCACCAGGGCGACAGCCCAGCAAATCAGGCCGGTCCACAGCACATGGCTGGGGTAATGCGCGCCACGCAATACCTGCGTGATCCCGCATGTCAGGCCAAACAAGAGCATCAGGTAAAACATACGCCAGCCTTCTTGCCGCACTCCTGCCGAAGCGGAAAACAGTCCGGGCAGGGCGAGCGCAAGAAACGCAAAGCCCGCGGAGGCATGTCCGCTGGGGAAACAACGCCCCGGGCCGTCATCAGCAAGGCCCCATGCCCAGTGGGATACATATCGCGCCATTCCGCCGAACTCGGCCAAATCCCATGGACAGCTCGTCAGGCTGGAGTATTTGATCCAGCTGATCGAGAGCAGTGATGCCGTCACTCCAATGAGCATTTCTACACGTTGAAGGCGTGAAGTGGCGCGCATGAATCCAAGCGGCTGCCAGATTGCGATGATCAGCGCGAGATAACACAGCACTGAAACAGTGTGCAGCCCGTCGTGCAGCACGACACGCAGCCACCAGTCATGCCTCAATGCGAATCCGTGATGGTCTGCCAGAAGGTTCATGATCCACAGATCGGCACTGCTCCATTCCCAGAGCAGGATGCAGCCGAGCCAGAGCCCAGTGATCAGCCGGGGCGCAGTTAAAGCGAGAAAAGTCGTT
>CAMAYE010000118.1 GCA_945862135.1 Bordetella parapertussis | reverse complement strand
TGTGGCGGGCGCAGACACCGCAGATGTTCCGCTACCGCGTGCTGATCGAAGCGCTGCGCCGTGCAGACATTGCGGCAGTTACGGATGAATCAAGCGCGGTGGAGCAGACGGGCGCGCGGCCATTGCTGGTGCGCGGCAGTGCGACCAATTTCAAGGTGACCTATCCGGAAGACCTTGCGCTCGCCGAACTCATACTGGGAGCCCCAGGAAAATCATGATCCGTATCGGACAGGGTTTCGACATACATGCGCTGGTCGAGGGGCGGCCGCTGATCATCGGTGGTGTAACCATTCCATTCGAGCGCGGGCTGGCCGGCCATTCCGATGCTGACGTGCTGCTGCACGCTTTGTGTGATGCGCTGATCGGCGCTGCAGGACTGGGCGACATAGGCAAACATTTTCCGGACACCGATCCGCGTTACAAGGGCGCCGACAGCCGCGAACTGTTGCGTGCGGTAGTGCGCCTGTTGCAGGAGCGCAAATTCTCCGTGATCAACGTGGACTCGACGATCATTGCGCAGGCGCCGAAAATGGCGCCGCATATTCCGGCGATGCGCGCCAACATTGCGGCTGCTCTGGGGTTGCAGGTCGACGATGTGAACGTAAAAGCCAAGACCGCGGAAAAGCTCGGGGCTGTCGGACGGGGCGAGGGCATCGTGGCCGAGGCCGTGGTGCTGATTCAGCGTTCGGTGTCCACGCCCTTCAGTGGATCAGACGACTGAGCGCGGCTACACCCATCTGCAAAATGCGGCTGTTTTTTGCGCTGTGGCCGGACGCGACGACGCGGAATGAACTGGCAGCGACCGCAGGTCAAATGAAAAAGGTCTGCGGTGGCCGATCACCGCCCGCTGGTAATCTACATCTGACTCTGGCGTTTCTCGGCAACATCGCGGCAAGCCGTCTGCCGGAGCTGCGTGTTGTTGCCGATGGCGTGATCGCGGAACCTTTTGAACTGGATCTGGCGCGCACCGGTTACTGGCGTGCGCAACGGCTGGCCTGGGCGGCACCGCTGAACTGTCCGCCCGCTTTGACATCGCTTCACGATCAGTTGACGGATGCCCTGCGTCTACGCGGATTTCATACCGAGAGGCGGGCGTTCAAACCGCATGTCACATTGCTGCGGGATGCGGTACCGCCGCCGACACCTTCTAATGCCGGCATGATGCCGTTGCACTGGCCGGTACGGGATTTTGTGCTGGTGTGTTCCGAGCCGGTGCCGCAGGGCGTGCGTTACCGCGTGATCGGGACGTGGCGGCTGCACGCAGCCCGTCTATAATCAATTTTTCCGCAAGCTTGTCGCAGAGGACCCGATGACCGAGGCAAACTGGGTTTCAGTATTCGCGCGCAAAGCACAGGACCTGCAGGCGTCCGACGTCCTCGTACTTCCGGACTGGGGTGAAAACGAATGGCAAAAACTGCTGGCGCACACCAAGCCGCGACCTTTTCGCGCCAGTGAAGTCGTCATCCAGCGCGGTGCTGCTGAACGCACCTTGTTTCTGGTTGCTGCCGGACTGCTTGAGGTTGGCGTGACCCAGGTCGATGGCGTCAGCATGACGTCGCTGGCCCGCATCAGTTCCGGCAGCATCCTCGGCGAACAGTCTTTTTTTGACGGCCAGCCACGCTCGGCGAATGTCTGGGCGGTTGCAGACGGCACGCTGTTGCTGCTGCCCTACGACCGTTTCAGCGAGTTCGGTCAGGCTGAACCCGCATTGGCCCGAGATTTCCTGTTTGCGATGGCGCGGGTGCTGTCGATCCGGTTGCGCAACACATCCTTCCGTCTGCGTCGCTAGCTAAAGGGTAATTCGACCCGCACACGCAAACCACCGCCGTCGCGGGGCAGCAGGCGAACGACGCCGCCGTGCAGGCGGGCAATGCGTTCCACGATGGCCAGTCCGAGACCGGTGCCGCTGGTCGAGCGTGCGCTGTTCAGTCGCGTGAACGGTTGCAGCATGCGTTCCGCGTCGTCCGCCGGAATGCCCGGTCCGCGATCCAGCACTTCGAGGACGTTGATGCGCCCCTCGTGGACGGTGGAGACTTCCACCGGACCTTCGCCATGGCGCAATGCGTTGTCGATGAGGTTGGACAGCAGTCGCTGCATCGCAAGCGTGCGCAACGGTTGTCGTGCCGGTGCACCCGCACGCATCACCACATCGTGCCCGCTGCGGGTGTAGCGTTCGATGACCGATTGCGCCAGCGTGTTCAGATCGGCTTCATTCATCGCCTGCTCGGCATCGACAGGACGCGCGAAATCGAGAAACTGGCCTATCGCGGTATCGATATCGCCGATGTCCTGCGCGACCCCGGCCTTGAGGTCTGAACTACCGTGATCATCCAGCATTTCCAGCGCAAGGCGGATCCGCGATAGTGGCGTGCGCAGGTCGTGGGACACGCCGGCCAGCAGCAGTGCACGCTCTTCGTCCTGACGCTGGATGTCGGCAGCCATCTGGTTGAAGGCGCGGGCCAGTGTGCGGATCTCCGCCGGGCCCGCCTCGGCAACGCGGGTGGGCGTAGCGCCTTTGCCAAGCAGTTCGGCCGCGCGCGTCAGTTCACGCAGGGGGCGGTTGATGCGGGCCACAACGAGGAAGGCGCCGATCACCGCAAGCACCAGTACCAGTGTGCCCCAGCCGATCCAGCGCAAGGGCTCATTGCGCTCGATGCGCGAGCGCGGCAGCGAAACCCAGTATTCATCCTCGTCAATGCGGAAACTCACCCACACGCCGGTGATGCCTTCCCGTTCCAGCGCGAGACGGGTCTGCTGGCCGAGGCGTTCACGCAGCTGCGCGGCCATGATGCGCAGGAATGGGCGGTCTGGCAGCGCGGGTACGGCCTCTTCGGGGTCACCGGCATAAACCTGAATGCCTTCCCGCTGTGCGAGCTCATCCAGCAGCGCGTAACGTCTGCCCGGGTCGGCGGTGACCAGCGCGGCGCGTGTCAGGTTGACGACGCTGACCACCTGTTGTGCGGCCTGCAGCGCCCGCGGTTCCACTTCGGATGCGCGGAAAATCTGCAGCCAGACGAGATGCGCCACCACCAGCAGTGCGGCAATCAGCAGCACGCTGCGCCAAAGCAGCGTGCGCGGCCATAGCGTCATTGCGCCTTGCCGTCGGGAATGAACACGTAACCGAAACCCCAGACGGTCTGGATGAAGGCCGGTTTGGCCGGATCCGCTTCAATGATCTTGCGCAGACGCGAGACCTGGACATCGATCGAGCGGTCGAAGGCGCCGAATTCGCGGCCGCGTGCCATTTCCATCAGCTTGTCGCGTGACAGCGGGGTGCGCGGATGTTCGGTCAACACCTTCAGCAACGCGAATTCACCCGTGGTCAGCGACTGGTCCTCACCGCGGCGCGTCAGCGTTCTTGTGCCGAGATTTAGGCGGAATTCACCGAATTCGATAACCTGCGCTGCCCCGCCGGGGGCGCCGGGTGGTGGCAGTGGCGGCTGACGGCGCAATACGGCCTGTATGCGCGCCACCAGCTCACGCGGGTTGAACGGTTTAGGCAGATAATCGTCGCCGCCGAGTTCGAGTCCGACGATGCGATCGACATCGTCGCCTTTTGCCGTGAGCATGATGATCGGCATGGTTTCGCCGCCGCCTCTCAGGCGGCGACAGATGGAGAGGCCGTCTTCGCCGGGCAGCATCAGGTCGAGGATCATCAGGTCATGGCGTTCACGAGCGAGGTAGCGGTTCATTTCCACCGCATCGGACACGGCGCGTACGGTGTAGCCCTGCTCGGTGAGGTAACGATTCAGCAAATCTCGCAAGCGCACGTCGTCATCAACGACAAGAATCCGGGTTTTGGTCTGGTTCATGGTGCAATCCTAGCCAGTTCGGCCGTGTGAGGCCATGGTCCTGAAACAAAGTCTTACAAAAAGCCTTTGCGCTGCATGCCGGTGGCCGGCAGCATGCTTTCAGGGTTCAACGCGGTTGTCGGGTTGCAGCAACACCTGGTTACACAATCGACGTTCGCAGTAACAGTCTGTTTACAGTTCATGCTGATGATGATCCACAACGCCCCTTCGGGGCGCTGCTGCGGATACCGATCCGCGCATAACCCGAGAGCTTGGAGGGAATGATGATCAGGCAATCCGGCAGGGCAGGGTGCCGCCAGGTAATGGCATGGAAGGGCCGCTGGCGACGGGCAGATGATATTTATGACAAACCGCAGCCTTGCGGGTAGTCACAGTTACAATCGGGCCATGAGCTGATCTAGGTGACTGGTTGTAGCAATCTTGGGGGTTTGGTGCATGAAAGTCTGGCTGGCGATTGTTCTGGGATGTGCCGTGCTGCAGGCCGGATCGGTTTTTGCCGGTCCATGGCGTGAGCTGCCATCTGTCCAGGGACAAGGCCGGCCGGAACGTGCGGAACGCGGATCGCAGCGGCAGCAGGATGCGCGTCAGCCAGAGCGTCCGCAACGGTCGCAGCGCTTGTCCGACGACGAGCGTCGCGAATTGCACCGTGATCTCGACAAGGCGCGGCGGGAGATTTATCAGCCGCGTCGTGAACGTTAAACGAAATTTCAGAAGGAATTGATCATGAATTTGAAACTGATTTTGGTTATGGGGGCAATGATGGCACTGCCGGCTTTTGCGGCAGATGGTGTTGACGCTGCACGCGCAGCGCGTCAGGAGGCGTGCAAGGCTGATCCGGCGAAGTGCCAACAGGAGCGCAAGGCACAGCGCGAAAAGATGTGTGCGGAGAATCCCGAGCGTTGCAAGGAGATGAAGGCAAAGGCCGAGGAGCGTCGCGCGCAATGCAAGGCTGATCCGGCGAAGTGTCAGCAGGAGCCCAAGGCGCAACGCGAGAAGATGTGCGCAGAGAATCCCGAGCGCTGCAAGGAGATGAAGGCAAAGGCCGAGGAGCGCCGTGCGCAATGCAAGGCTGATCCGGCGAAGTGCCAGCAGGAGCGCAAGGCGCAGCGCGAGAAGATGTGCGCGGATAATCCCGAGCGCTGCAAGGAGATGAAGGCGAAGGCTGATGAACGGCGTGCGCAATGCCAGGCCAACCCGGAGAAGTGTCAGCGGCAGCGTCCGGCTGCAGCGGTTCAGCCGCGCAGCTGACCGCAGCAGCAGGAAACGGTCGCCCGAAGCTTGGGGCGACCTTTTTTTGCCCTTAATGCCTGGAATGGCATTTCAGCCTGTCTGAAGCGTTTGCGCATCGCGAAATCAGCAAACTGGCGACAGCTGGATAATTTTCATATCTATTTGTTTTTAAACGATAATTTTAATTACCCCCGATGTGAGCCTTTAGGTGCCTCGCTTTTAGGCAGTTGCGAACGCTAGAATGACATCCGCAATCCACCCGGCACCTGCGCGGCAAGGGAAATTCCGCGACGCGCCAAGGACTTACAACAAAACCAAAGGGGATCAGGCACCATGCTGGCAACACGCATCAGACAAAAAGACGGCCTGTTTTACTTCGCAAGTTATCCGGCAAAGGAAGTGCTGGAGCGCGTGCGGTTCATCAGCCGGTTTTATGGCGAAGGTGAGGAGATCACGCCGCAGAGTCTGCCCCAGCAGGATGAAATTGCCCAGTTCATCTCGCGCATTGAGCGAACTGATGAGGCCTTCCAGCGCCAGATGTCAAAAGCCAAGGTGCGTCAGCTGCGCAATTTTTACGAAATGGCAGTCAGCCAGCCGCCGATTCCCGGTACGGTGTTGTTGTTTACTTCCGACGAACTGCGTTTTACCTGCCTGCCCGGCCAGGATTCAATCGGACATCTGGCCGAGCCCGCATCCAAGTATCTGATCATCGATGGCCAGCATCGTCTGGCGGCGTTGAAGTTTTACCTGATGGAGCATCCTGCGGAAGCGGCATCAATCAACGTGCCCTGCATCATATTCGACGGACGCAGCGAGGATTTTGCGGCCGAGATGTTTGTCATCATCAATTCCACGCCGACACGCATCAACAAGAGTCACCTGGTTGATCTTTACGAACGCGTATCGTGGGCCGATCCCGACAAGCGTTTTGCCGCACGCATGGTTGAGGATCTGTATTCGGAGGACGACAGCCCGCTGCAATACCGCATCAACCGTCTCGGTGGTCGCAGCCAGAAGGACAAATGGATATTGCAGGCGGAACTGTTCAATGAACTGCACCGCTGGATCAGCGCTGACTGGCGCAAGATCAGCCGCACCAGCAATCTCTACCGTGAAAGCGAACGTTTTTACGAAATCATCCGCGATTTTTTCAAGGCCGCACACAAGGTCTGGGGCGATGCCTGGGGGCACGACAGTTACCAGATCACTCGACCGGTAACGCTGAAGGCGATGATCCGGGTTTGCGCCGATCTGGCGCGCGCGGATGCGGATCCGGTGGCGGGACGCATCAAACGCTGGGAAGAACGGCTGTCGCCCTGGGCTGAACATCGCGCTCAGTTCAAGGGCGATGGTTTCTACGAACGCTTCCCGGCGAAGGGTCAGACTGAGCGGGTGGGGCGCATCCATCGCGACCTTGCACGCTGGGCCGGTATTGAAATCAAGACCAAGGCGCGCACGGCCAAAACCTGAGGAGTTCTGCTTCAAAACAAAAGCGGCGCTTGATGCGCCGCTTTTGTTTCAGGTTTGAATGATCAAGGTCGGGCGACCTTGTATTCGTCCCTTGTATTCGTCCCTTGCATTCGTTACGTGTATTTGCCGCTTCGTTATTTTGCCGCCTGCACCATGATTTCCACCAGCGTATCCGGCGTGCCGAGACGCGCTTCGACGCAGGCGCGCGCCGGAACATTCTTCGCATCAACCCAGGCAATCCAGGCTTCGTCCATCTTGGCCTTGTCGCGCATGTCGGTGATCCAGATCGTCGCCGTCAGCAGTTTGGACTTGTCGGTGCCCGCGGTTTTCAGCAGTGCATCGATTTTTCCGAGAATTTCAACCGTCTGCTCGCGCATGCCCTTGCTGCGGTCATCGGCGGTCAGGCCGGCGAGGTAAACGGTATTGCCGTGGATGACAGCGCGCGAGAGGCGCGAGTCGCTGTTGAAACGCTGTATATCGCTCATGGGATTGCTCCGTTGGGGTTGATGCAATCGACTGTGGTGCTGCGTGACGACTGCTCAGATGCTGCCGGTGGTGAGCCAGCGGCCGAAAAAGAAAATGCCGACTGCAATAAACGCAAACAGCACGAAATCCGGGATTTTGCTTTCGCGCTTGCCGCCGATTTGCGCTGAGTGCAGTGCTTTGAAAACGAAAAAGGCCGCGACAATCAGGATGATGGTCATAACCGGCGTTTCGTAATGCGCTTCCCACAGCGCCCCCATGCCCTGGGACAGCCAGCCATTCTCGCGGAACAGGTGATAGGCGATTCCGCCGATTCCAAGCAGCACAAGGCCGCCGACCAGGAGCGAGCCCAAAAGGGTAAAGAGTGCTTTCATAAATTGGGTCTGAGGCCTTGATTTGTTGTTTTGATGTAGTGGTGCCGCCAGTGGCGCATCGTCAGATCACGGCATGAAGTATAACGCACCCGCAGCGGCCTCGTCGTCACTCTGCGTAGGCTACAATTCACGCTTCCCGGGGCATCTGTTTCCAATGAATATTCTCGCGCTAGACACCTCCACCGATTTCTGCAGCGCTGCATTGTGGCGGGACGGGCAAGTGGTGGAGCGTGGAGCTTCTGCCGGCCAGTCTCATTCGTCCCTGCTGATGTCGATGATCGATGAGGTGCTCGCCGAGGGCGGCCTGTCACTGGGGGCGATCGATGGTCTTGCCTTTGGGGAAGGGCCGGGGTCATTCACCGGACTGCGCATTGCCTGTGCGGTGACGCAAGGCCTGGCGTTTTCCTCGGATCTGCCGGTTGCCGGAATCGGTACGCTGCATGCGATGGCGGCTGCGTGTTCCGCGCCGCGCGTGCTGTGCTGTCTCGATGCGCGGATGCAGGAGGTCTATCACGCTGCCTACAGTCTCGATGAAAAGGGATTGTGGCGCGAAGTGTCTGCGCCGAGGGTTTGCGCGCCATTGGAAATACCCGTTGCGGATGGTGGCGGCTGGACCGGATGCGGCAGTGGTTTCGCGGTTTATGGCGCGGCATTGCAGGAACGTCTGGGTCCATCGCTTTGCGCGGTGCGGCAGGACATCTTTCCGCATGCGCGGGATATTGCTGCGCTGGCGGCGCCGGTATTCGCAGCGGGCCGCGGTTTGCCGGCGGAGCAGGCGGCGCCGATCTACATCCGTGACAAGGTCGCATTGAAAACGGCCGAGCGGTGAGTGCGCAACTCAATACACTGCCGCGGATGCGCTTGATGACAGCCGCAGATCTTGATGCCGTCGAAGCCATCGAACGCTTGGTCTACACCCATCCGTGGACGCGCGGCAATTTTGCTGATTCACTGGCATCCGGCTATCACTGCTGGATTCTGGAGTTGAACGATCAGATTGCCGGTTATGCCGTGACCATGGTGGCGGCGGGGGATGCCCATCTCCTCAACCTCAGTATTGCAGCGCCGTTGCAGCGACGCGGTCTGGGCGGCGAAATGCTTCGTTTCATGTTGCAGCTGGCGCGGGACTCCGGGGCGGTAACGCTGTATCTTGAAGTGCGAGCATCCAATCTGGCCGGGCGTGCGCTGTATGCGCGCCATGGATTTTCCGAAATCGGCATCCGCAAACGCTACTATCCCGCACATGACGGCCGTGAAGACGCAGTGACGATGGAAAGGAAGTTGCAATGACCGAAGGGGCGGATCGCCGGCGCGAGGAAATGTTGCGCGAGATGGGTATCAGCCCGCTGTGGCGCTTGCGTACTCCTGCATCCGCGGATGCCAAGTCTGACGAGGACGTGGCGCAAGCGCAGCTGATGCGGGTTGCAGAACCGGTCCCTGTCTCAGCGCCAGTGCCGGTGCCTGTCGATAGTGCTGCGGACGCGATCCGCGATGTTACCGGCATGGACTGGCCGGCCCTGAAGTCCTGCGTAGCGGAGTGCACGGCCTGCGTGCTGCACAAAGGGCGCAACAAGACCGTGTTCGGCGTTGGTGATGAACGCGCTGACTGGTTGTTTGTGGGAGAGGGTCCGGGTGCCGACGAGGATGCGCAGGGCGAGCCCTTTGTCGGCCAGGCCGGGAAGCTGCTCGACAATATGCTGGCGGCCATCAATCTGAAGCGCGGGACGAATGTGTACATCGCCAATATCGTCAAATGCCGCCCTCCGGGCAACCGCAATCCGCAGGCCGAAGAGGCCGCAGCCTGTGCACCCTATCTGAAACGGCAGATCGAACTGATCCGCCCGAAACTGATCATCGCGCTGGGCAAGGTGGCCGCTGTCAATCTGCTGGGGCGGGACGCCAGCATTTCCAGCCTGCGCAGCAGCGTGCATGACTTTCACGGCATTCCGCTGATCGTGACCTACCATCCCGCCTACCTGCTGCGCACACTGCCGGACAAGGCAAAGGCTTGGGAAGATCTTTGTTTCGCCGTAACCACGATGCGGGGCTTGCAATCTGTGCAAACAGCCGCCACTTAAGAAGCATTAATTTCTGTTTTCAGGAGCTATTGATGAAAAAACTTAATGTATTGATTTTATTGATATTTTCATTGATTGCTGGCGGCTGCGGCTACAACACCCTGCAATCGACGGATGAGCAGATCAAGGCCAGCTGGGCTGAGGTGGTCAACCAGTATCAGCGCCGCGCCGACCTGATCCCCAATCTGGTGGAGACCGTGAAGGGTTTTGCCGCGCAGGAAAAGGATGTGCTGCTGGGCGTGACCAATGCGCGCTCCCGAGTTGGTTCAATTCAGGCGACGCCGGAACTGGTCAACGATCCCCAGGCTTTTGAAAAATTCGCCCAGGCGCAGGCCGGACTGTCATCCGCGCTGTCGCGTTTGCTGGTCGTTGCAGAGAACTATCCGCAACTGAAATCAGATGCGAATTTCCGCGATCTGCAGGCGCAACTCGAAGGAACCGAGAACCGCATCGCCGTTGCGCGCAAGCGTTACATCGAGGCGGTGCGCGAGTACAACGTTGTGGTGCGTTCCTTCCCTTCCAACCTCACGGCGATGGTTTTCGGCATGAAGGAGAAGGCGCAATTCACGGTGGAGAACGAAAAGGAAATCAGCAAGTCGCCGAAAGTGGATTTCGGCAAACCTGCGCCGGCTGCACCCGCAGCACCGGCAACGCCTTCTTCTCCGGCCAACGAATACACGGTGCCTGCCACCAAATAATCCATGCGTCAGCTGATGCATTGGCGCGTGTGGCTGGCGGCCGCGCTGCTGGGCTTTGCCCTGCACTCGGCCGCCGCGGACATTCCGCCGCTGAAAGCGCGGGTCACCGACCTCACCGCCACGCTGCCGGCGCAGAGCATCGCACAACTTGAACAGAAACTTGCCGCCTTCGAAAAGGAAAAAGGCGCGCAGGTGGCGGTGCTGATGGTGCCGAGCGTGCAGCCGGAATCCATTGAGGAATACGCTGTGCGTGTGTTCGAGCAATGGAAGCTCGGCCGCAAAGGTGTTGATGACGGTGTGCTGCTGGTCATTGCAAAAAATGACCGCAAGCTGCGCATCGAGGTCGGCTACGGCCTTGAGGGTGTGCTCAATGATGCCACCGCCAAACGCATCATCAGCGACGACATGGTGCCGCAGTTGAAAAACGGGAATTTTCCGGCTGCTGTGGATGCCGGTGTTTCACGCATTCTCCGGGTTGTCAGCGGTGAGCCCT